>CAZFGW010000010.1:0-61818 GCA_964518575.1 uncultured Eggerthellaceae bacterium | reverse complement strand
CAAAAACCAATGAATTGACATCTCGATGGGCATATGAGGGGCGAGATTCATCTCGTCCGCCAATGCAACAACCCCAGGAATGAAACATTTGGCAATCCCGTTACACCAACGTTGACCCCCAAACCGCAACAACCCCAACAACGCAATCTTCGCGGGCGAGATAAATCTCGCCCCTACGTCCACCAGAATCATTTTCTCGATCAATGAGGCTATCCATCCGGATACGTTCATCGGGTCAATCCTCACGAACGCGGATGGTGGTTACACGGTCTCCCATACGCGCATGCGGCATTCCTGAACGGGTGTGCCATTCATGGGTGTGTAATCCAAATTGGCATAGGTCACAAACCGCCCCGACGTGCTCGATGAGGCGAGGAATTCGCCATAACTCTGCGTGGCATTCTCGGGCTCGATCGTGAAATACCGTCGATTCGCCATATCTATCCCGGCGACAACGTTCGTCGACTTCACCAAAAACCATCCATCACACCAGGCGGGATCTGTCAAAGGGCTGCGGGGGAACCGGAACCACGATGCCGTGCTATACAGATCCGCGATATTCTGCTCGGCGTAAGATTGCGCTTTTGCGACATCCGCGTCAGTGAGCACCTTCTTGTCCGCACCCTCTTTCTCGGGCTCCTCCATTGATGCGAGCGTTTCGTCGAGAACCTGCCGATACTCATGCGGAATCGCACTCGCACACGCGTAGGTTCCCAGATTCGCGATGCCGCTGTTCGAGTTGTAAATCCCCTCGAGGCAGAAGCTGAAACCATCTGGACCATATGCAACTTCAGACGGCTTGACCGTTGCGGGAAGGATGAGCTTGTCCCGCACTTGAGCCTCGGCATCATAAACCGTCATCTGGTAGTACGTACCAGCCACATCAAGGCGCTCAGCAGCAACAATGCCCTCCGGCGTTGCAGTCGGAGGGCATGCAAGAGCCGTTTTCGTACTGCAAACTTCCTCGATCGCATCCGGCGTGCTTCCGAAGCGCGCGCGATAGAGCTTCCCTTTGGCAGGGATGCTTGCGTCGGTGGAAACCGACGAGGTCTGCCAATAGGTAAATTCGCCCGAAACGGCAAGGGACGGCATGTTCCACTTTGCGTCCGACTCAAACGTAAGCGTGATGTTCAAAAGTTCAGCGCCATCAAGCGGGGAGGTGTAGACGCGCCAGGTTCCGTCCATGATGTTCGATTCAAGCCAGATGATTCCGAAGGAGTTCGCGCGAACATCGTAGATCTCGAAGCCCTCGTCATGTCCTTCGGCTTGGTTCAAAACAGTGCGCAAGGTCCCCGAAGAGAGAGGGATGAGTCCCACCTTCGCCAACGGAGAGCTCGTTTGCGTGGGAAGCAAGCATGCGGCAATTTGGTCGTCGGCTGCCCAGATGAGCGTGCCGAAGGGGAGCGTACAGGAGGTGCGCAATGAGATGACGTTCGCGTTGTTCTCAACGAACGTGCAGTCCTCCGTGGTGAACACTGCATCAGCAGGAACGTTGAGCACGGACATATCGCCCACCGTGGTGCTGGGGTTGCTGCTCTTGTTCGACGAACGTGATCGGGTGAGCGCATATGCTCCGGCACCAGCGGCAACAAGAGCGGCACCCGCCGCACCGAAAATGACGTTGCGCCTGGTAAGAAGCGGATGGGCGCTCCCTTCGACCTTCTCCTGATTCTGTTCGATCGGAAGGGAAGCAGCACGCGGGGAAAGCGTGTGCTTTTCATGACGCGAGCGCTGCGCAGAGGTGCGCGCCGCTTTGCCGGGATGGCGCTTGGTCGCACTCTGACGCACTGGGGAAGAGGTAGCGCGCGACTGGTGCGAGCGCTGCGTTTTCAGGTCAGCACGATGAGAATGTTTCTGCGTGTGCGAGGAGCTTCTTGTTTTGTCAGTGCGCCGGTGCACAGGCTTGTTGTTAGATTTGTTGAGCATGCTTTTATTATGTCATTCCATAAACACAATGTCGCGCTCAGTGCACAACGGCTACAATAAAAGCAAAGTATTCTTTTGTAGAACGACGACGGGCGTACACTATCAACGGTCCGCTGTTTGTGCTCCAGTGAATTCCTGCATCTTCGCTTATGAAGAAGGCGGGATGAGAAGAGGAAAAGATGAGCTCAGAGACAAGGCGTATTCTCTTAGTAGAAGACGAGAAGAACATCCGTGAGGCGGTTACCGCGTACCTCGAGCGGGAGAACTACTGGGTCACTGCGGTCGGTGACGGAAAGGAAGCGCTCGAAGAGTTCGGCAAGCATCATTTCGACCTCGTCATCCTCGATCTCATGCTTCCCACCATTTCCGGCGAGCGCGTTTGCAGCGTCATCCGTGACTCTTCCGATGTGCCGCTCATCATGCTCACCGCGAAAGGCGAAGTCGAAGACCGCGTCATTGGTCTTGAGCTTGGTGCCGATGACTACCTAGTCAAGCCATTCAGTCCGCGCGAACTTGTTGCGCGTGCTCGTGCCCTTCTTCGCCGCGTTCATTCCGATTCCGAACCGCTGCGCGAAGTGCTCGAGTTCGGCGAACTGACCATCGACATCTCAGGGCACAAGGTCCTCGTTGACGACAAGGAGATCGACCTCACCGCCAGTGAGTTCAAGCTGCTCACCACCCTTTCACGCTATCCCGGGCGCGTGTATTCCCGCATGGAGTTGGTTGAGAAGGTGCTCGGCTATGACTTTGAAGGCTACGAGCGTACCATTGACTCCCACGTCAAGAATCTGCGCGCGAAGCTGGGCGACAATCCGCGCAGCCCGAAATGGCTCCACACGGTGCATGGTGTGGGCTATCGTTTCGAAGACCCCACCAAGCGGTAGTGCGTACCACCTCGTACCACGTAGATGTGAGCCATGGCGTCCGAAGAGCAAACCGAACAACAAACGAGCGAAGAAAAAAAGCAATTCAGCCCCCACGTACGCAAGTACCCGAAACGGCGGCATCGCTTCTCATATCGTGCGACCGTCATCATCGCGTTCATCGCCATTGCCATCGTTACCGCGTCGCTGTCCATCGGCGTGGTAGCTTTCATCTGGAACATGTATTTCCAAACGTACGCCGCAAGCAACATCGAGGACTTGGCGGCTTCAACGGCGAACCGCATCTCCGACCGGTATGAGGGACGCCTCGAATTCGACGACGACGTTTTGATCCCCGCGCGGCAGGCTGCGGAAGCATCCGATGACTTGGGCGTGCGCGTCTTGAGCCCTGACGGGCAGATCATCTTCGACTCCTCCGAGGTACTCGACGAAGAGCGGCAAGCGCACTATGTCGAACCGAGTGCCGCAACGCAGATCGCGCTCGCTGAGATCAAGTCATATGGTAAGAACGTCGGCTCAGTTCGCGTGTGGGCATACGGATCGGAGGCGCTGCTCAGCAGCGTGGACAAAGCCTTCCAAAGAAACATGTACACCGCGCTGTTTCTGGCAGCGGTGATCTCGCTCGTGATTGCATCGCTTTTGGGTATTGTCTTCGCCCGCTACCTCGTGTCTCCCGTCAACCGAATTACCAATACGGCGAAGGAACTCTCGGAGGGCAAGCTTTCCGCGCGCACGGACATGCGTGGCAACGACGAGCTCTCCCATCTGGGCGAAACGCTCGACGCTATGGCGGCGTCGCTTGAGAAGGATCGGCAGCTGGAGCGCCGGCTCACCTCCGACGTTGCGCATGAGCTCAGAACGCCGCTCATGGCAATACAGGCAACGATCGAGGCAATGATAGACGGCGTCTATGAAGCCGACGAAGAGCGCCTCATCCAGGTGAACACCGAGGTGCAACGCTTGTCGCGGATGGTGAGCGCGCTGCTCAAACTCTCGCGCTTGGAGAATCGCTCACAGCCTCTGAACGAGGGAGTCGTCGAAGTCGGGGATCTCATCGAAGGCATTGTTATCTCGCACGAGGTCTTCGTGGAGGATTCGGGCTTGAAGCTCACCTCCAACATCGAAAAGGACATCAAGGTCATGTGCGACCGCGATCTCATCAGGCAGGCGGTTTCGAATCTCATCTCCAACGCTGTCCGTTACACCGAAGAAGGTGGTTCCATCAACGTGTCTGTCAGGCGCGAAGGCGCTATGGCTGTCATCGACGTCACCGACACCGGCATCGGTCTTTCTCCCGAGGAGGAAAAGATGGTGTTCTCGCGGTTCTGGCGGGCGGATGCTGGTCGTGCCAAGGAAAGCGGCGGTCTTGGGATCGGACTTGCCTTAGTCAAAGAAATCGTCGATCGCCATGGCGGCAAAGTCAGTGCGCGAGGGAAGGTTGGCGCTGGATCGACCTTCAGCATCTTCCTTCCTCTCTACGACGAGGAAGCGTCGCTCAAGCAGGCAAAGAGCGCTTTGAAAGCGTTCGAGAAGAGGTTATGATCGAAGCCCTATATCAGGGCGTATCTTGCTCGTTGCTGTTGTATCATTACAAGATGATTCCGCCCATTTCGAGCAATGAAAGGATAGCTTGATGGCTCATCCACCTCTTATCCCCATCGAGCCTGATGCACAAGGCAAGGTTCGCGATATATATGATCTTGGCGACAAGCTTTTGTTGGTCGCTACCGATCGCATTTCTGCATTCGATTACATCCTCCCCGACGAGATTCCCCATAAGGGACAGGTGCTGACGCAGCTTTCGCTGTTCTGGTTCGAACTTCTCGAAGGGGTTGTTGACAATCACCTCATCTCGGCGGATACCGCTGATCTTCCTGAGCAGTTCAAGCCCTACGCAAACGAGCTCGAAGGGCGTTTCATGCTGGTGCGCAAAGCCGACATGTTCCCCGTCGAATGCATCGTGCGCGGCTATCTTACCGGCAGCGGACTCAAGGAATACGAGGCGTCGGGAACGGTGTGTGGCATAGAGCTTCCGCGGGGTCTCGAGGATTCCTCGCGTCTGCCGGATGCGCTTTTCACCCCTTCGACGAAGGCGGATATCGGCGGGCATGACGAGAACATCACGTTCGCGCAGTGCACTGAACTCATTGGCGAAGACGACGCGCAAGAGCTCAGCCGCCTTTCGCGGCAGATCTACCTCACGGCTGCGAACTACGCATTCCGTCGGGGCATCATCATCGCCGACACGAAGTTCGAATTCGGACGCATTGACGGCAAGATCATTCTAGGCGATGAAGTCCTCACACCCGATTCCTCGCGCTTCTGGCCGGGAGATACGTATGAGCCTGGCAAGAGCCAGCCGTCGTTCGACAAGCAGTATGTGCGGGATTGGCTTTCGGCGAATTGGGACAAGCAGGGCGAGCCGCCGCATCTTCCGCAGGAGGTCATCGAGAAAACAACCGAGAAGTACCTTGCTGCATACACTATGATCACCGGTCGGGAATTTCCCTTTTCGTAGGAGTCACCATGTCGCAACGCAACCCCATGAACGAGCGCTATACGAATGACAATCGTACGGGGGCAACCCGCAAGAGCGCCGCATCCGCCAAGCCGAAGACGAAAGCCGCCTCATCGGTCACGATCAGCTCCGGCAAGAAGAGCCCGCAGGCTCGAAAAGCGGAGGAGAAAGAAGAGCGTCGGCGCGAACGCGAGCGCCAGCGCGAGCTCGATCGCAAATACTACAACCCGAACACGCCGCGGTATAAGATGCTCCGCCGCATCTGGTGGGGCTGCCTCATTGCGGCTATCGCCTGCACCGCCGTTTCATGGTTCACCAACGGCACCGCGCCGCAGTGGGTGTCGATGGTGGCACTGTTTGCCGCTTATGCATTCATCATTGCTGCGTTCGCTCTCGACTTCACGAAGATCCGTAAAGAGCGTCGCGCTTTCCAGGCGAAGATGGTCGCGCTTGAGGAAGCCGAGGAGCGCAAGAAGCGCGCAGAGCAGCGTCGGCTGAACAAGAAGAATGGCGGCAAGCAGAAGAAGCGCCAAGACCTTCGCCAAGAAGCGGAAGAATCCGAGGAGGAAGAGCCTGAGAAGAAGTCGTTCTTCAAGAAACTCTTCGGCAAGAAGAAGGACGCAGAACCGGATACGGAATCGGACGAGCCCTCATCTTCGGACAGCAAGGATGCGCAGGCGGAAAGCACTGATGACGACAAGGCAGACGCGGAAGAGAAGAAGGCGTGAGCATGGTAAAACGCGTTTACGTTGAGAAAAAAGACGGATTCGATATTGAAGCTCAGCAGTTGCTTGCTGAGCTTCGCGACATTTTGGGAATCACTCAGCTCGATTCCATCCGGGTGGTGAACCGGTATGACGTCGAGGGCATCACTGACGAGCTGTTCGCGCAAACGGTACCCACGGTGTTCTCGGAGCCGCAGGTTGATCGGGCGGCGTATGATCTTGACGAACTCGCCGGTGCGGATGACCTCGTCTTTGCCGTCGAGTATCTGCCCGGGCAGTTCGATCAGCGTGCTTCTTCCGCGGCGGAATGCATCCAGCTCATCAGCCAAGGGGAGCAGCCGCTCGTGCGCTCAGCGACGGTCTACATTCTGGGCGGCAACCTGACCGATCAGGATGTCGATGCCATCAAGGCGTACGTGATCAACCCTGTCGAAGCACGTGAGGCGGACCTCGCGGAGGTGGAAACGCTGCAGCAGGTTTTTGTGGAGCCCGCTGATGTCGAAGTGCTCGAGGGATTCCTCGATCTGAATCAGGATGAGCTCCAGGCATTTATCGACGATCGTGGACTTGCCATGGACCTTGGCGACATCACCTTTTTGCAGGCATATTTTGCCGAAGAGGGAAGACCGCCCACCATCACCGAAGTGAAGCTTGTGGACACCTACTGGTCCGATCACTGCCGACATACGACCTTTGGGACCGAACTTGTTGATATCGATATCGCCGACAAGAACGTCAAGGCGGCGTTCGAGCGCTATCAGGAGCTGCGCCGTGAGCTCGGGCGGGAGGATAAGCCGCTCTGCCTGATGGACATGGGCACCATCGGGGCAAAATACCTCAAAGCAACGGGAGTGCTCAAGAACTTGGATGAGTCGGAGGAGATCAACGCGTGCACCGTCCGCGTCAAAGTGGATGTTGATGGCGAAGATCAGGACTGGCTCTATCTTTTCAAAAATGAGACGCATAACCACCCCACCGAGATCGAGCCATTCGGCGGCGCGGCAACGTGCGTGGGCGGAGCTATCCGAGATCCTCTCTCGGGGCGCGCCTATGTCTATCAGGCAATGCGCGTAACCGGTGCCGCTGATCCCACCGTTCCCGTGTCCGAGACCATTGCTGGCAAGCTTCCGCAACGCAAGCTCGTGACCACGGCGGCGGCGGGATACTCGTCCTACGGCAATCAGATCGGATTGGCAACTGGTCAGGTCGATGAACTCTATCATCCCGGCTATGCCGCGAAGCGCATGTAGATCGGCGCGGTCATCGGGGCAACACCGGCAGACGAGGTCCGCCGTGAGACGCCTCAACCGGGAGACGTCATCGTGCTTCTGGGCGGACGAACCGGTCGTGACGGCATTGGCGGTGCAACAGGATCGTCGAAGGCGCACAGCGTGAGTTCGATTGAAACCTGCGGCGCCGAGGTGCAGAAGGGCAATCCTCCTGTCGAGCGCAAGATCCAGCGTCTGTTCAGAAACGGCGATGCATGCAGAATGATCAAGCGCTGCAACGACTTCGGTGCAGGCGGCGTATCGGTCGCCATCGGTGAACTCGCTGATGGTCTTGAGATCTATCTCGATAAAGTCCCCCGGAAATACGAGGGACTCGACGGCACGGAGCTTGCCATTTCCGAAAGTCAGGAGCGCATGGCGGTGGCGCTTGCTGCGGATGATGTGGATGACTTCATCGCGTATGCGCGCGCGGAGAATCTTGAGGCAACGCCCGTGGCGGTTGTGACGCAAGAGCCGCGCGTGAAGATGTACTGGCGTGATGGCCTTATCGTGGATGTAAGCCGCGCGTTCCTTGCGAGCAACGGCGCTCCCAAGCAGGCACGTGTTGAGATTGCCGAGATGGAATCGTTCGCATGCAGCACGATTGACCGTGCGTATGAGGCGTGCGATCAGCTTGTCGAGCCGGTGCTCGATGCCGTAAGCGATACGGAAGATATTCAGACGGCGCTCATCGGCTTGATGTCCGATATCAACCGTGCCTCGAAGAAGGGTTTGGTGGAGGAGTTCGACTCGACGATCGGCGCAGGGACGGTGCTCATGCCCTTTGGCGGCGCAACGCAGCTTACGCCCGCGCTTGCCATGGTGGCAAAGCTGCCCGTTCTTGAGGGCGAAACCACCACGGTTTCGGGGCTTTCCTGGGGATTCAACCCGTATCTCAGCGAATACGATCCCTTCGCCGGCGCCTATATGGCGGTGCTGAATTCTGTTGCGAAACTCATCGCTACGGGCTTTGAGCGCTCGCACATGTATTTGACCTTCCAGGAGTACTTCGAGAAGCTCCGCGATGAGCCGCTGCGCTGGGGCAAGCCCGTGAGTGCTCTGCTTGGAGCGCTCATGGCTCAAGTTGATCTCGGTGTTGGCGCCATTGGTGGCAAGGACTCGATGTCAGGCAGTTTCGAAGACTTGGATGTGCCACCCACCTTGGTCTCGTTCGCTACGGCGGTGGGTTCGATCGATCGCGTGACGTCGCCCGAATTCAAGCGTCCGGGGAGCGCGCTTGTGTGGGTGCGCTTCGACGACGCTGACGTTTTCGACATCACGCAAACATTCGACGCTGTTGAGCTTTTGATTGGTTCGGGCAGCGTTGCTGCATGTGCCAGTGTGGACTATGCCGGCTTGGGAGAAACGCTCTTCAAGATGGCGGTGGGCAATCGCATCGGTGCGAAGATCCAAGACATCGACCCGGTTGAGCTTTTCGAGATCAGCTACGGCACCTTTGTGCTCGAGCTTACGCCGGGCACGTCGTTCTACGACATCTCCGTCATGCTCGAAGATGCGGACCTCATGGAGGGCGTCGAGGTCATCGATCTGGGCGTTACCGTTTCAAACTACACGCTTGAGCTTGAGGATCATGTGGTCGATCTTGCTCTCGTCCAAGAAGCATGGGAGCGGGGCATCGAAGACGTGTTCCCGTATCGGAGCAATCCCGAAGAGGTCAAAGACGAGATTGCGCCCCTCTCTTTCGACGCGCAGACCATCAAAACGTACAGCGGCACGCCGGTCGCGAAGCCGCAGGTAATCATTCCGGTCTTTCCGGGCACCAACTGCGAATACGATACGCAGCGCGCGTTCGAGCGGGCAGGCGCGAAGGTGGTCACGCAGATCATCAACAATCTCTCGCCCGAGCAGGTGCGTGCCTCAGCGGATGAGCTTGTTGCCAACATCAAGCAATCCCAAATCATCATGTTGCCCGGCGGATTCTCCGGCGGTGATGAGCCTGATGGTTCTGCGAAGTTCATTACGGCGTTCTTCCGCTCACCCGCGGTGCGCGATGCCGTGCGCGATCTGCTGCAGAACCGTGACGGCTTGATGCTGGGCATCTGCAACGGTTTCCAGGCACTCGTGAAGTTGGGACTCGTGCCGTACGGTGACATCATCGATCCGACCGAGGAAAGCCCCACGCTCACGTTCAACAACATCGGGCGCCACCAAAGTCGGCTTGTGCGTACACGCGTGTGTTCGAACCTCTCTCCGTGGTTGTCCGAGTGCTCCGTGGGAGACATCCATACCGTTGCCATCAGTCATGGCGAAGGGCGCTTCGTCGCTCCCGATCACGTGCTCAAGAACATGATTGAGCACGGGCAGATTGCAACCCAGTACGTTGATGAGCAGGGTATCCCGTCGATGGATCTTGCCGTGAACCCGAACGGTTCGGTGCTTGCAATCGAAGGCATCACGAGCCCCGACGGACGTGTTTTCGGAAAGATGGGACACAGCGAACGCAGCGGCTCCGGACTCTACAAGAACGTTCCCGGCAATCTCTATCAGCCCATTTTCGAAGCAGGGGTCAAGTACTTCCTCTAATGCACGAGAGATAAAACCAAGAGCGGCTGAGCGTATGCGAACGTTCAGCCGTTTATTTTTGATGTTTTTGATGCAACCATGTGTTGCGATCGCGTTGTTCTGCGCCGGGTATCTTTCGTCCCCGCCCCGGTGAGAGCGGTTAAAGCGTTTGGATGCAGCCCATGAACAGCGGAATGCCCTCCGGTGAGGTGAGTGCGTAGACGAAGGGGCGGTCGAGCACGAAGGGGATCGGCTCGCTCACGTCAGGCGCCATTGCCATCGCCTTCATGATCATGGCGGTATAGGCGGCGGCTTCGACACCATTCTCATCAAGGGCAAGATGTGTTTCCTGGATGATGTCGCTGATGTAGAGCGCCTCGTCAAGCCCGTTGTTCGCTTCGATCATCGGTGCGAACATGCCATCGTTCGCGGGGTCGAAGATGTCGGTAACGCCCAGCAGTTCCATGTCTTGAACGAGGTCCTTGAAGGACGACTCGACCGTGAACTTCGGGACCGACCAATCGATGTTCTGAAGCTCAAGTTCGGTTTCCAAGAGCGTACGTGCACTTTCCGGTGTGCCGACCAAATCGAGTGGCGTGATGCCATCGTTTGGCAGATAGAACGTCATGCTGGCTCCGCCCTGGAAGACCAAGCGCGCTGCCGTAAAGTTGCTTCCCTCGGCATAGGCTGACTCTTCGAGTGAAAGATGCATGAAGGGTACGTCGGCGTCGCCGTTTACCCCATGGAATGTTTGCGGGGCGGTGCTCTCTTCAGGGAACGAGGTCAGCCAACTGTCCTTGAAATAGATCGTGTTGATGAGCGCTGCAACCATCGAAGGGGTCGTACTGAAGGAGGGCTGCAGGAGGTTTTCCGTATTCGCTGCAATCCAGTCCGAGATGGCTTTATCGGTTGTTTCTGTTCCGAGTTCCACATCGAATGCCTCGGCATCGAAGGTTGACTGAACCTCGGTGAGATACGAGCTTTTAAACGTATAGCCTTTTGCTGCCCAGAGCGAATTTGCAATCTTGAGCGTGTAGGGATCATACGTATCGGTGAGCGCGTCGATGGTGTCATTGCAGGTGGCAAGGAGTGTTTGCTTGTCCGCTGCACCTAGCACGTTCAGCAGCTGATCTTGCGCATCGCTCTGCGTTCCGTCGGCGGCAAGCGCGAGCGCCAGATAGAGCGAAAGCGGGGAGTAGCACGTATTCTGTGCATCGAGCGCACCCTTTGCGTCTGCACCTTCAGCGCCCGTGCCCATGCCGGTGAGGATGGGCGTTGCAGAGTTCGCAGCGAAGGAGGTGAACGGGTCATCCGTCTGCACGAGTTCAAGGGTGTTTGCTGTCTGCGGTTCGCTCGCCGCTGATGAGCTTGCGGAGGATGAGGTGCTTGCTGCGCATCCTGCCATGCCAATCACGCCTATAAGGCAAAGGGCGGCGGCACAGACGCCGGCGCAAAGCAATGAGCGCCTACGCATAGATCTCACGCTCGACAACGAGATCGTTCTTGATCTTCCCAACGAGCTTCTGGAGTGCATCAATACACGTGGGACGGATGTTCGCCCCGATCAAAACATACATGATGGAGTCGCCCACATTGAGGACGCCCTCGTTCAGCCACACGCGGACGTAGTGTACGCCCGACCATGTCAGCGCTTCTGCGACGGCGTCTTCAACGCCTTGCGCATCGTAGGAGAAATCGATCTGAACGACGTCGCCCAAACCTTCGACGCCTTCGCGCTCGAGCTTCTTCGGCGTTGAGCGCACCACGCCATTGTGACAGAGGAACATTCCGCAAAGATCAGCCTCGGCTGACGCCTTCGCCTCGGCAAGCCACGCATCCATTGAAGGTTCTGGTTTTGACATGAAACAGTCCTTTCGCCACTCAGGGAATTTTCCTGAACTATAATTGCATGACCCCATTCTATACGGAAGGAAACTCTATGTCTTTGCCTGCATCCGATCTGTCAAAACAACCGGATAACTTGACCACCATGGAGCTTGGCGCCGTGTTGCCGAAGACCGCCGAGGTGCGCGACGGGCATCTGTTCATCGGGGGCGTTGATATGGTCGAGCTGGCGCACAAGGAGGGCACCGCGCTCTATGTGTTCGACGAGGAGCACCTGCGGGCGAACATGAGCGAATACCTCCGCGCTTTCCGGTCGCGCTATGCGGATTCCGATGTGCTTTTCGCCAGCAAGGCATTCATGAATAAAGAGGTTGTCAGGATCGTCGATGAGCTGGGGCTTTGTTTGGATGTGTCCGGTGGTGGCGAACTTGCCTGTGCGCGCAGCGTCTCCTTCCCCATGGAGCGCGTTTTCGTGCACGGGAACAACAAGACGCCGCAGGAGCTTGAGGAAGCCATCTCGGCGGGCGTGGGGCGCATCGTTACCGATAGTCGCATCGAGATCGGCAGGATCTCTGAGATCGCCGGGCGCATGGGTAAGGTGCAGGACATTTATATGCGCATTACCCCGGGCGTTGAGGCTGACACGCACGAATACATCCGCACGGGCTGCGAGGACTCAAAGTTCGGGTTCACCATGAAAGACGACTTCGCGTTCGGCTGCATTGAGGACGCGCTCAACACACCGCATGTGCGCTTGAAGGGGCTGCATTGCCATATCGGTTCGCAGATCTTCGCGCTGCATTCGTTCCGCGAGGCGGTGGAGGTCATGGTGAAGCTGATGGCGCGCATCCGCGACGAGTATGGCTACCTCATTGAGGAGCTTGATATGGGCGGCGGGCTTGGCGTGGCGTACACCACGGCAGACGCGCCCTCGACCATCGACGAGTACGCCGAAGTCATCACGAGCGCCGTTCGCGAATTCTGCGATGCATACGACCTGCCGCTGCCGCGACTCTCTGTTGAGCCGGGGCGCTCGCTCGTTGCGAATGCAGGCGTTACCCTCTACACCGTGGGGATCGTGAAGACGTTGCCCGGTGTGCGCAAGTTCGTTGCGATCGACGGCGGCATGTCTGACAACATCCGCACGGCGCTCTATGGCAGCGTCTATGAGCCGACGCTTGCGAACAAAGCGGATCAGCCGCGCTCTGAGATCGTGACGCTCTGTGGTAAACATTGCGAAAGTGGCGACGCGGTCGTCTTGGATATGCCGTTGCAGAAGGCGGAAGTGGGCGACATCGCCTGCGTTTTCGGCACGGGCGCATACTGCTCGACGATGGCAAGCAACTACAACGGTCAGCCCCGCCCCGGCGTCGTGTTTGTGCGCGACGGTGTTGCCCGCGTGACCACGCGGCGGGAAACGTATGACGACTTGCTCCAGCGCGATCTTTAGGAGCGGCTGGCGCGCGAGGGGCGTGGGAAAGGAAACGTGGAATAGGAAACGCGGAGCAGAGAACACAGCATAGGAAGCGCAACACTGTGAACGCTACACAGAAAAACACAGCGCATTCGATGGTGAGATAAGGAGACACGATGACGATCAAAATTGGACTTGTCGGTACGGGTACCGTGGGAGGCGGCTGCATCGAGATCCTGAAGAAGCACGCGCAGGATTTTCAGCGGCACATCGGCGTAGACGTTGAACTGGTGGCGGTCTGTTCGCTCGATATCGCCGAGGCTGAGGCGCACGGCGTCGCCGACCTGTTCACCACCGACTACCACGACATCATCCAAAACGACGAGATCGACATCGTGATCGAGCTCATCGGTGGCACCACCATCGCGAAGAACGTGGTCATCGAAGCCTTGGAGGCAGGCAAGAATGTTGTCACGGCGAACAAGGCGCTCATGGCAACCCATGGCAAAGAGGTTATGGAGACGGCGAAGCGTGCCAACAAAGAGCTCATGTTCGGCGCAAGCGTGGGCGGCGGCATTCCTATCATCGGACCGCTTAAGCATTCGCTCATTGCCAATGAAATCGAGTCGGTGACGGGTATTGTCAACGGCACCACGAACTACATGCTTACCCGCATGGCTGACAACAAGATGAGCTATGACGAGGCGCTGCGTGAGGCGCAGGAGAAGGGCTTCGCCGAAGCCGATCCCTCCGCCGACGTTGACGGGTTCGACGCCGCGGCGAAGATTGCCATCCTTGCCTCGATTGCGTTCAACTCGCGCGTTACCATCGATGACGTGTACACCTCCGGCATCACCTCCATCACCACGACCGACCTTGAGGCGGCGAAGGAGATGGGGTATGTGGTCAAGCTGCTTGCCATCGCGCATCGCACCGATAAGGGCATCGACGTGCGCGTTCATCCGACCATGATTCCGCACAACCACCAACTGGCTACCGTCAACGGCGTGTTCAACGCCATCTATGTGGTGGGAGATTTTGTAGGAGAGACGATGTTCTTTGGCGAAGGTGCTGGCGCGGGTGCTGCTGCCAGCGCGGTGATGGGCGATGTGCTGGAAGTTGCGCGCAGGCTCACACTTGGCGTGGGACCGATCGTAGGTTGCACGTGCACCGATGACCTGCCGATTCGTGTGATCGAAACGCTCTCCATGAAGTACTACATTCGCTTCACCGTTGCCGACAAGCCCGGCGTGCTTGCAACCATGGCAACCATCTTCGCCGAGCACGGCGTCAGCATCTACTCTATGATGCAGCGCGGGACGAAGATGGGTGGTACGGTGGATGTCGTGTACGTTACCCATATTGCCAACGAGAAGGATGTGCGCGACGCCATCGCGAAGATCGTGCATGAGCCCGAGCTCGTGTTCGGCGAGCCCTCCGTCATCCGCGTGGAGGAGTAGGGGCTGCTGGTTGCGGGCAGCGCACGTGACGCGACATGAGGGCGCGTGGCGCGGTTGCTAAGCGGCATGCCCTCGAGCGTGCGCCTCTGAAGGTAGACAGGAAGAGAAAAGGAAGCGGCGAGATCGTTGGGCATGTGTTCTGAATTCGGTGTGATATTCGACTGCGACGGCATCTTGCTGAATTCGATGCCTTTTTGGCGCAGCCTTGATGACCGCCTCGCAGAAATGGCGGGTGTTTCGTTGACTCCCGAAGAAAAGGATATGCTTACGGCGTGCAATCTACATGAGAGCGCGCAATACATGCACGAGCATTGCGGACTTGGGTCAAGCGTGGAGGAAGTATCCGAGCTTATCGACCGGGAACTTCTTGAGTTTTACGGGAACAATCCTGCACCGAAGCCCGGTGCGCTCGCCTTTGTTTCCGCACTTCATAGCGCAGGCGTTCCCATGGCGGTTGCTTCTTCAACGCCGCCTGAGCCGTTGCGCCTTGGGCTTGCGAGCGCGGGTTTCGCTCCCTATATGGAAAGTATTGTGTCCGTCGATGATGTGAAGGCGTCGAAGCGCCGCCCCGATGTCTATGACAAGGCGCGCGAGTCACTGGGGACTGAGCGCAAGCACACCTGGGGGTTCGAAGATGCGTTGTATGCGATCCATACTCTGAAAGATGCCGGCTTCTTAACCTTTGCGGTATTTGATAGCGATCTTGCCGGTACGGCTGATAAGCTTGCAACAACGGCAGACATGTTCGCCATGTCTTTCAACGACATCGACCCCGAACGATTCATTGTCCTTGCAAAGGATTTAGTTCGCAAGACTGACCAGGACGGACATCATGAAGTTGCATCAAGAGAACAGAGCGGATCTTAGGAAAGATATCGAAGAGGACGCAGGCAGGCGTTGGTATCGGCGCATGTTCTCGGCTCCGGTTGATTCCGAGAAGCTGCCGCTGGGGATGAAGATATTCGGCGTTCTTTGCGTGATTGCAGCAGCGTACGGCGCCTATCAGGTTATATCCGACATCGTTTCCACGGTCATGGCATTCACCGATGGCAGGATGAATGATCTTGGTATCTCCACCACCGTCGTTACGTTCCTGTACTTGATCCTGCTCTTTTTGATCTCGGTCTCATTCGCCATTTTCGGCATCAGGCTTTTCAGGAATCAGCGTCGGTTCGCGGCGCTCGTGATCTATGCGATGTACATCCTGATTCTGGGCGTTGCGATCTGCACGCTCATGCTCAGCGGCGTCAACTGGCGTTTCTTCGCCTTTATTGCGCTTTTGTGTCTGCTGATTGCGTTCCAGGTGTATCTCGATCCTTCGCTGCGTCAAGAGCGGCAGTTGCAGCGCATCTTGCGCGATAACGAGCTTCGCTATGAGCAGGAGGACGGTACGCTCGGGCGCGATGAGACGGGCAAAGGGTACATTCAGCTCAACTTCTTCAATCTGTTCTGGATCTTTGTGGTGTGCTCCATCATCGGCGATGCCATGGAGACGGCGTTCCATTATTTGGTCGTCGACCCCGGGCACATGCAGGATCGCGCCGGGTTGCTCTTCGGACCGTTCTCCCCGATCTATGGGTGCGGCGCCGTTTTGATGACGTTGTTCCTCAACCGGTTTTACAAATCAAACGTCATTCTGATCTTTTTCTTCAGTGCGATCATCGGTGGATTGTTCGAGGCATTCGTCAGCTATTTCATGCAATATACATTCGGCGCCGTCGCGTGGGATTATACGGGGCAGTTCCTGTCGTTGTTCGGTGGGCGAACATGTGGGCTCGCCATGGCGGCGTGGGGTTTGTTGGGCGTGATTTGGATTAAGTTGTTGTTGCCGTTTTTGTTGTGGTTGGTCAATCGCATTCCGTGGAATTGGCGGTATGGCGTGACCACGGTCGCAGCCATTTTGATCGCCGTTGATTGCGTCATGTCGTTACAGGCATTGGATTGTTGGTATGAGCGGTTGTCGCACAAGCCCATCGATACGCCCATTCAGCAGTTTTACGACAAGAATTTCGATAATGCATTCATGGAGCATCGGTTCCAGTCCATGACCATCAATCCCGATACCGCAGTTCGCGCCGGGAAATAATGCCCACGATAGGGTAAACGTTTGGGAATAGACGTTGGGGCGAGATGAATCTCGCCCCAACGTCAACAAGAGAGATTTCCACGATTAACGAACCGTTCTGACCGGAAATATTTGGCGAATGCATCATTTTCTATTGCGCGTGTCCGATAACAGGGACACGACCACCGTATCCAAGGTTGTATAGTCGCACTCAAGTTATGAGCATCCGGAAAACGGCAAGGTTGAAGCGACTGCAGTCGTGCCGAACAACCCGTACGGATGCGCGAAACTTAGTGTTCGGAGATGAGAGATTGCTAGGTGATGATGAGTGAATGCATTCAGATCCAACAAACGGTGCCCTTCACTAAAGAGGCGTTCGATGAGCGGGGCGAACATATCCTCGCCGACCTCTTCCGTCTTTGGGATTGCTATGCCCAATCATGGGTGGTGCGTGCCCCTGTCCTCTTCCGCTTTGAAACGAGCGACCTGATGGTTTCAGCGCCGTGCGCGCAGGAATGTTGCTGTTCCTTCGACCCGGTCGATGACCAGACGGGAGTAAATATCGTCGCGGATGAACCGGATGCATGCCTTTGTTGGCGGCGGGATCCTACCTATGCACAATGGGCGGGAGAGGTCATCTCGTTTCCTGAGGTGCTCGGAATCTTGAACGCCGTGCAGGCGTCATCCGACTAAGACGATCCAGGCACTTCTTGAGCGAGCTGTTAGGTCGTAGTGCCCTCGCCGGTTGACCCTTCGCCCGTGCCTGGCGTTTCAGGAGGATTCTCTTCGCCACCCGGATTCTCGGAAGGATTTTCCTCTCCTCCGGGTGATTCGCCGGGTTCGGTGGTGCTTGACGACGAGCTGGAGCTTGATGATGCGCTTGAGCTTGCATCCGAAGAAGAGCTTGAACTTGGAGGCTGGGGCAGTGCGGTGTCGGCTGCTTGATCCTTCTTGTTGCCCTGAGAAGCATAGCCATCGTGTGCCGTCGAGGAATCGGAACGCGAGTTTTGCGGAGCGGTCATATAAATAATAGAGGGCTTTTCGCCGAGCCCTTCGCCCGTGGTCAAAAGGTAGACCACCGCAGCTGAAGCGGCAACGGCAAGCAATGCCGAGATGATGCAAACAGCAATCAAACCGCGGACAAGGCGCTTGCTCGTTTGCGGAGCAACTGCGTGCTCCTCTTCATCTGCGGCGGCAACGGACGCAGTGTCTTCAGCGGTCTCATCAGAGGCAGGTGCGGTCTCGTCGGATTCCGCATGCTCGTGCTGCTCCGGCGTTTCGCCCGCATCGGAAGTTTCATGAGTGCCAGAAGCCTCGGAAGCTTCCGCGGCAGGGGACGCATCTGGAGCAGAAGAAGTCTCGCCTTCCGTACCCTTTTTATCAGTGCCACTGTGCAAGCGCAGATGAGGAATCTCTTTGATTTTCTCCGTGGAATCGCGGATGAACTTCTTGTACGCAGACGCCGCAAGTGTGGACACGACGGAAGCAACCGCCACGCCGATGACAGAGCCAGCGATGCCGATATAGGATGACAGGAGCATCGAGGTCACGGCAGCAAGGGCGGTCGCAATAACCTGCACGGCAGAGATATCGCTGAAAAGCCGATTCTTTTTTTCCTTTTCCGTCACCGGAACTCCTTGATGCTCATCAGGGGCTTTCGCCATCGTTGCACGCAAACCCCTCGCCCTTTTGGAACGTTCTTTCTAGATTGTATTCATAAGAGCGCTCGCGCGTGTGCGCGATGGGATAGATGAAAACAAAGCGATACACGCGCATCAAGCGCAGCTATCACGTCTCGAAAGGTAGAAAAGCCCCGCTTACGCGAGGCTCTTCAAAGGAAGGAAAGATGCGTCCCTGCTCCGTTTCGGCGGGACGCATCAGTATGAGCGGTATGTATGCGCTACTTGCCGACTTTGCCGTCGCCGTCGAGATCCTTTTTGGAAACCTCTTCGGCTTTGTCCTTGATGGCGTCAGCCGCAATGCTGCCCTTCTCTTTCGCTGCCTGAAGAAAATCGGCGCCCTTGTCCTTCGCGACCTCGAACGCTTCGCCACCCTTTTCCTTTACGACCTGCGCTGCTTCACCCAGTGCGTCCTTGGCGTTATCCAAAAACGGTTTCGCTGCTTCGCCCGCATTTCCGAGAGCTTCTTTTGTCTGACCAGCGGCTTCTTTGAGGTTATCCATGATTCCCATGATGCCTCCTTTAGTCGAATGTTTACATTTCACGATGCTTGGAGTGTAGGCGCTCGCGCTTATGGAGAAACGCCTCAAACGTGTGCGGTAAAGCTTTCGTAAGGCATTTGTTGGCGTCACTTCACTGACAGACTCGCCCGTCCACTTTCTGCGTATGCGGCAGGATCATTTGCTACTATGGACGAAAAGAGAGCGAAGGGGATTGGGTATGTTCAAAGTGCGTGCGAAGTATTTGCTGTTGATTGCTGCGGCGGTTTGGTTCCTTGCGGGAATCAATATCATGCGGCTCGGGCTCATTGCGTGTTTTGAAGGCGATGCCGCGCCTTGGCTTTTGGCAGTGGGCATCCCCACCATTTTCCTTCTCTTCCACATGATGTTCAGCAAACTTGTGGGGAAACACTCCGATCGCATTCGCGGTTATGGCGAAGATAAGATGCATGTCCTGCGCTTTTTCGATATCAAGGGCTATATCATCATGGCGTTCATGATGGGCGGCGGTATCTCGCTGCGCGCCTTCGGCATCGTTCCCGGCTGGTTCGTCGCATTCTTTTACACCGGCTTGGGCGCCGCACTCGCGCTTGCGGGCATCGGTTTTCTGGTGCATTTCGTCAAACGCGGCGGCGACATCGTCTGCCCCGTCACAAAGAAGACGCGCTTGGCGTAAGCGTGCTCGGCTCGCGGGCACGCGCAATCAGCCTGCACTCGCTCGCAACCCGACACCTTCGCCATTACGAAGTCCAGTCCGAATACGTTTTGCTTACTCGCGTTTGTGCGCGCCTAGATATCTTTCGTTCCGAAGATCCTGTCGCCCGCATCGCCCAGACCGGGGACGATATAGGCGTTCTCGTTGAGCCCCTCATCGATGGCGGCAACGTAGATGTCAACATCCGGGTGTGCCGTTTGTACGGCTTCGATGCCTTCGGGCGCCGCGATGAGATTCACCAGGCGGATATTCGTGCAGCCGCGCTCCTTCAAGCTGGAGATGGCGTCAACCGCACTTCCTCCCGTGGCAAGCATCGGATCGACCACCATGATCGTTGAGCGCTCGTACCCCTCAGGCATCTTGTAGTAGTATTCCTCGGGCAGGTGGGTTTGTTCGTTCCGGACGAGCCCGATGTGCCCGACATGCGCGAAGGGCATCAGCTCCAAGAGCCCCTCGACCATTCCCAAGCCCGCACGCAGGATGGGAATGATCGTGAAGAAGTCGTCTTTGAGAACGGGGAACAACCCCTCGCAGACAGGCGTTTTCACCGTTGTCGGCTTGGTGGGGAAATCCCGTGCGATCTCGTACGCCATGAGGAGCGAAATCTCTTTCAGCAGCTGCCTGAACACGGGAGAGGGCGTGCGCTCGTCTCTCATGTGGGTCAGCTTCGCCATGACGAGCGGCTGATCGATGACATGCAGGGTTCCCATAGACAAGTCTCCTTGAGGGTGCGAATTGCGTCCGATGATCCTAGTGCGTCAGAGGACGCGGCGTTGGCTTCACGAGTGCTGAAGGATCGGCGTTCGCGTAATCATGCAGGCTGACGACCTGGAGTTCCGGGTTGTCATAGGTATTGTAGTAATAGATACCGCTTTTCGCGCTGAAGCAATCGGAGAATTGCGTTATCTCAAAGCCGCCGCCCTCGGTCTGTGCGCAGCCCTCCACGAAGGAGACGCTCCCCAAGGTGTGGAACATGCGCATGACGTTGTCGGTTTCGCCATCCTTAGTGGGATGATGGGCATTGATAAACGCTGCTTTCACGAAACGCGACGTTGAGTAGACATCGCCGGGGATGCCGCGCATGGTTGCGCCCGCACCGAAGGGAACAAGCGTCTTGGTGTCCCATGTGACCGACCCACCCCACTGACTGGTGCAGTTCATGTAATTGCGGAGGTTTTCCATGTGCCAAGGGAAAGGAGGCTGATTGGTGAGCACGTCGACCTCGTCCTTATATACATGAATGCCGTCGGCTTGGTATTCCACCACGATGCTGCGTTTGGCGTCGGCGATATGCCAGTGCAGCATGGCCACAGGCATGGACGGCGCAACTCTTTGTCCCACGATAGCAACGTTCGCCAGAGCCACCTCGACTTCGTCAACCGTGGCGAAGTTCGCCGCTACCCACACCGGTACCTCGTATGCCGCCACGTTGGTTTTGCCCTCGAGGGGCTTCTCCTCAAACTGCGCGTAGCCGGGGAAGTTCAGCCCGCCAACCGCCAAGCCTGCGTCGTTGCCGCAGTTGAAGTAAAGGGGGTAGCCGTTGTATTCGATGCCCATACCCACGGCGGCGTGCTTGTTGGCATATTCGTTTCCGAATGCCTGCGCAATCTTGTAGCCTTTGGGCATGATGATCGGGAATTGACCGAAGCCTTCATCCCAGTCAAGATTGCGTCCCCAAAACATATTTCCGTTCGAATCGGTGAATCGGATTCCTGTACACATGATCGCTCGCTTTCTTTCGGTGGCTGTTCCTTGTCATGATGCTGAGGGCTTTGAGATTTTTGTGCTTTGAGACTTCAGGTTCTTGAATCCCTGAATCTTCGAGCCTTTATGTTGTTGAGTCATCAAGACCAGTGCGCCCTTGAGATCCCCCGCAATGCAAGCCTTCGATTCGAGCCTTCACGCTTCATCTGCCCCGATTGTATGGAGGGGTTGTTGCAAAATGATTACCGCCGCTTGGTTTGACGTATTCCTGTTACCATCATGTATGGTTGCGTATGAAATAGTCCGCGCGGGAGTTGCGAAAGCCGCCTTGTGCGCTTGCTGTGCTGTTTGCTTAAGAAAGGAGAAGCGCTGTGGCATTCGATTACAAAAAGGAATACAAGGACATCTACCAGCCTTCGAAGAAGCCGTCGCTGATCACCATGGAGCCCATTAATTATGTAGCGGTTCGCGGTACGGGCAATCCGAATGTCGAGGGTGGCGCATATCAGCACGCGCTCCAGCTTCTGTACGGTATTTCGTTCACGATCAAGATGGCACCGAAAGCGGACGTAACGATCGAGGGCTATTTTCCCTATGTTGTTCCGCCGCTCGAAGGGTTTTGGTACCTCCCCGATTCAGACGGTCTGTTCGACCCGGCGCGCAAGGACGAGTTCGCGTGGATCAGCTGCATCAGACTTCCCGAGTTCGTCACTCCCGAGGTATTCGCTTGGGCGAAAGAGGAGGCGGCTCGTAAGAAGAAGATGGACTTTTCGGCTGCGGAATTCCTCACGATCGATGAGGGGCTTTGCGTGCAGTGCCTCTACGTCGGTCCCTATGACGATGAGCCGGCAACCATTGAGGAGCTCTGTCGATTTGCTCAGAGCAAGGGACTCGTTCCCGACGAGAATGGACCGCGTTTCCATCACGAGATCTATCTCTCGGATCCGCGTCGCACGGCAGCCGACAAGCTCAAAACGGTCATTCGCATTCCCGTTAAGGAGCAATAGGAAGAGCGGTCGGGGAAAGCTCGTTCGGCGCTGAGTGCAACGCGCGGGTGGTAGTGTACTATTCTGCATAACAACAACGTGCATTTGTACCCTTTGTGGTACAGGTATGTCTCGATGGATTGGTACCGTATCAAGAGGTTCTGAAGAAACGCTTGCGTGCAAGGCTCAAAGGGAGCCTTGTTAAAGCGCGGTCGAGTGTGTGGTAAGGAGGGGAGATGAGAGAATTTACAGCGGTCAGCTTGTTCTGCGGCGCAGGGGGGCTGGATATGGGGTTCGAGAACCAGGGCTTCAAGGTAATCTGGGCGAACGACTCCGACAAAGATGCTTGTAAAACTCATCAAGCTTGGAGTACCGCAGATGTTGTCTGCGGGGATATAACGAAGATCGACGAGGAGTCCATTCCGAGCTCCGACGTCGTGCTCGGTGGGTTTCCTTGCCAGGGATTCAGCCTGAGCGGTCCGCGGAAGATAGATGACAGCCGCAATTTCCTTTACAAGCATTTTGTGCGTCTTGTCAAACGGAGCCAGCCGAAGGCGTTCGTCGCGGAGAACGTGAAGGGGCTTCTGACCATGGGGCATGGAGATGTGATCGAGGCTATCATCGAGGACTTCTCCAATTGTGGGTATGACACGTTCTATCAGCTCGTCAATGCGTGTGATTTCGGCGTCCCGCAGGATCGAGAGCGCGTCATCATCGTCGGGTTCAGGAAGGACCTCGGCGTTTCCGCATTCACCATCGAGCAACCGGATGTCAAGCGCGTCACCCTGCGCGACGTTCTGGAGGATCTCCCGGAAGCGCAGCCCGAGGAGGTATGCCAGGATGCGTTCTCGTCTCGGTATATGTCGCGGAATCGGAAGCGGGGGTGGGACGAGGTTTCCTACACGATCCCCGCGATGGCGAAACAGGTGTCGTTGTGGCCTGGTTCGCCCGATATGGTGAAGCTGGGGAAGGATCGCTGGGAGTTCGGCGCCGGAGCAGAGACGCGACGGCTGAGTTGGCGGGAAGCCGCTGCTATCCAGACTTTTCCGCATGACATGGAGTTTTTCGGCGATATCCGCAGCATCTACAAGCAGATCGGCAATGCGGTACCCGTGGTGTTGGCCGAACATGTGGCATCGTCGGTGCGCAGCGTGATCGGGGATTAGCATGCCCGCGGGTAATCAGACGCGCAACGGCAAGGCGTTCGAGTATGCCATGGTCAAGTGTCTTGCGCAGAACGCTGCTCTGGATGCCGTCATCGTCAATAACGCCCCCATGGAGACGGCGCGGCAGTGCTATGAGTCGTTGCCCGCGCGTGCGCAGACAGACCTTGACGAAGCTGCGGCTGCCGCGGTGCAGGCACTTTGCTATCTCGAGCCGATGATGAGCGATACCAGTTGCGGTCAGATGGAGTTGGAGATCCAAGCCGATGCGATGGGAATCTCGGGAGATGTGCGCGATGTCGTTTTGCGCCGCGGTGGCTGGGAGATCGGCATTTCGTGCAAGCACAACCATCAAGCCGTGAAGCATCCGCGCTTGTCCGGTACGATCGATTTTGGCGAAAAGTGGCTCGGTGTGCCGTGTACGGCGCAGTATTGGAGCGAGATCCGTCCTGTTTTCGCTGAGATGCAAGCGCTGCGGGATTCAAGCGGCGGACAGGCGGTGTGGCCCGCGGATACGCACGAGCTTTTTTACGAGCCCATTCTGAAGAGTTTCATCAATGAGCTCAAGCGATTGTATGAGTCCGACCCGAAAACGGTTGCGCAGAGTTTGATCCATTACATGCTCGGGCGGGAAGACTTTTATAAGATCATGACCGAAGATCGTGGGCGGTATAACACGCTCGAAGCTATCAACACGAACGAGACCCTTGGGCGTGCCAGTTCGCAGGGCGCAGCGCGCGTGTCGTTGCGGAAAACGGAGATGCCGTCGTTGATCCATTACATCGGGATGGCGGAAGGGTCGGATACCACGGCGCTCATCGTTCTTGATAAGGGATGGCAGATTTCGATGCGGTTGCATAGCGCGAAGAAGACGGTTGAGCCGTCGTTGAAGTTCGATGTGCAGTTGGTGTCGGTGCCGCGAACGTTGCATTCGCAGGTTTTGTATTGGATGCCTGTGGTGTGACGGCGAACCATTCGTAACCAACAACGAATCAAATACGGAGAGAATAGGGAATAGACGTTGGGGCGCGATTTATTCGCGCCCGCAATGATACATGGCTGGGGACGTTGCATTTGGGATCACCGCCCGTGAAACACCTTCGCCATCCCCATCACTGCCATGGTTGCATCGTTTGCGGGCGAGATGAATCTCGCCCCAACGTCAACCTGAATGATTTCCTCATTTAATAGATCAAACCAACCGGATACGTTCATCGGGGTTACTGGTATAGCGGCGGTATCGGTCGGTGATGACGTTATAGAGAATCTGGAACACGACTGCATTCGCCACACAAACACACGCGAGCATCACCGCCATGGACATGGTGAACGGCGCAATGTCGAACAGATTGTGGAACAACGTGGCACAAAGAATCGTTCCGCCCACTACAACCACGAGAAGCGCTCCGCGCAACACATTGAACGGGATACTGAGGCGGATGATCAGCAACATGCCGATGAAGGACAACGTGAACACGCACAAGGTCGAGACCTGCTTGTACTCCAATCCAAGCGCAAGGTAGCCGATCGCACACATGACGATGATGCTCACGAGTCCGCAGATTGCACCCGGAATCGAACGGACAATGCAATTCGCAAGGAAATGCCCTCTGACCAGGTCGTGATTCTGCTCAAGTGCGAGCACGAATGAGGGAAGCCCGATGGTGAACGCGGAGACCAACGTCATCTGGATGGGCTCAAAGGGATACTGCCACGGAAGGATGATGAACAGGATGGCGGCGCTGATGGAGAGCAGCGTTTTCACTAGGAAGAGCGAGGCAGAACGCTGGAGATTGTTGATGGAGCGCCGCCCTTCCGCAACCACATGAGGCATGCTCGCGAAATCATTGTCTACCAATACGAGCTGTGCCACGTTGCGCGCGGCGTCTGCGCCCGACGCCATGGCAACGCTACAGTCTGCGCTCTTCAGGGCGAGCACGTCGTTGACGCCGTCGCCCGTCATCGCAACGGTATTACCCTCACTTTGCAGCGCTTTGACGAACGCTTTCTTCTGGTCGGGCTTGACGCGTCCGAAAACGCTGTACGTGGTGATCGCGTGCTCGATCTGCTCAGGCGTGGTGAGCTCGGTGGCATCGATGAACTTGTCGGCGCCGGGAATGCCCGCTTTCTGCGCGATACCTGAAACGGTATGGGGATCGTCTCCCGAGATGACCTTAAGCGTCACTCCTTGTTCGATGAAGTACTTGATCGTCTGCGGTGCGGTTTTGCGGATCTCGTCCTCAATGCAGATGAAGCCGAGCGGCTGGACGCCTCCTTCGATCAGCCCGCTTTGCGTGAAGCCGTCAACGCGCGCCAGAAGCAGCACGCGGCTGAGCGCCGTCAGCGCGTCAAGCTGGTTCTGAATATGGGTAAGCTTTTCGGGCTCCGAGGACAGAACGAATTGCGCCGCACCCATAACATAGGCATCGTTCGTATCGAAGACGGCTCCGGAGTACTTCGCTTCCGAGGAGAAGGGAATCACGCGCTTCGCCGGTCGGATGGCTCCCACCCGTGCGGGGTTTTCGCGATAAAACCGCTGGATTGCCGATGCGGTGTCGTTCGGATCCTCGTCCGCGGCAGCGAGCGAGGCGAACAGGCTGTCCAACGACGCCTCCGATTCGCCATCTCCTTCAACTGGCACCACTGCAGTAACCGCCATGTTGCCCGTGGTGATGGTGCCCGTTTTGTCCAGACAGAGGACGTTCACGCGTGCGAGCGTTTCGATGCAGTACAGCTGTTGCACGAGGACGTTGTATTTGGACAGGCGGATCACCGCCACCGCCAAAACGGTGGAGGTCAGCAGGATCAAGCCTTCGGGGATCATGCCCACGAGCGCCGATACGGTGGAGAGCACGGCGGAGTCCCAGGCGATGCGTTGCCAGAAGAATTGGCTGGCGAACAGCAGCAGACCCAGTGGGAGGAGCGCGATGCTTACGTACTTGATGATGGCATTCACGCCGATCATGATCTCGGAATTGATAGCTTTGTGCTGTTTTGCCTCCGCGGTCATGCGCGCCGCGAAATTGTCCGTGCCCACGTGGATGACGCGCGCGTAGACCGTGCCCGATTCCAAAAACGATCCGCTGAGGAGTTCGTCGCCCTCCTTTTTCGGAACGGGCTTGCTCTCGCCGGTGAGCAGGCTTTCGTCTGTTTTGCATGTGCCTTCAACCACAGTGCAGTCGGCGGGAACCTGATCGCCGCGCCCCAGTTTGATGATGTCGTCCAAAACGATGTGGTCGACAGGGATGTTCGTGAGTGCGCCGTTTCGGATGACCTCCGCTTTCGAGGCGACGACGATGGCAAGTTTGTCCGTCAGACGCTTTGAGCGGATCTCCTGCACGATGCCGATGCATGCATTGATGATGATCACCAGCATGAAGAGCATGTTTTTGAACGAACCGGTTATTGCAACGCAGAGCGCCAGAATGACATTTACGAAATTGAAAAGGGTACAAACGTTGGCGCGGATGATTTGCCCGACTGAGCGCGTTTGGATGGTTGCGTCGGTATTGACGTTGCCGGCGGCAATGCGCTTTTCGACCGCGTCGGCGGAAAGACCCTGTTCGAGGAGCGGTGCGGGTATGTTCGCGTCGTGTTCCATCGGTTCATCATGGCACAGACGCGCGCGAAATCAGACCTTCCGCCCGTGTTTGTTTCAACGTTGTCAGGTTTTGCGAAGGCGAATATCGCGATACTATTAGGAACGGTCCACAAGCAAGTTATTTCAATCGCGAAGGAACGGTCATGGACATACGAACATTCCGGGTCGAAGACGTGGGAGCTATGCGCGATATCTGGAACGAAGTCGTTCTTGAGGGCATGGCGTTTCCTCAAATCGAACCACTGCCGGACGATGATGCGGCGCGCGCCTTCTTCGAAACGCAAACGCGCACGGCGGTTGCCGTGGAGCGAGTCGTCGATCCGGTCACGGGTGTTGCGACCGAGCGTGTGTGCGGGCTTTACATTCTGCATCCGAATAATATCGGGCGGTGTTCTGCGGTTGCGAACGCCAGTTATGCGGTCGCCTCTACGGATCGAGGGCGGGGTGTGGGGCGTGCGCTCGTTCAGGACAGCCTCGCGCACCTTGCACCCTTAGGGTTCACCGGCTTGCAGTTCAATGCCGTCGTCGCGAGCAACACCGCTGCAATCGCGCTTTACAAGCAGTTGGGATTTACGCAGGTTGGGCTTATTCCGAAGGGATTTCGCGATAAGCTCGGGCACGATGAGGATATGTATATCTTCTATCATCCTGCTCTTGTACCCGAAGAGCTGCAAACGCCTCCCGCGTCGCCTGTTGAGAGCGCTCCCGCTCCGCCTGTCAATACGCCGGTCAGCGCACCTGTCAGCGTGCCAGTTGGTGCGCCTGCGGACATCCCTGCCGGTGCGACCGCAAACTCATACGCTCAAGCCGTTTTCCAACAGCCCCTTCGCCCTCAAAACGCACCGCTTTTGGAGTGCCGCAATCTTTCGAAGTGGTATGGCGGTACCGTTGCCCTCGATAACGTGAATCTCACGCTCGAGCCAGGACGTATCGTCGGACTTCTCGGACCGAACGGCAGCGGCAAGACCACGCTTATGAAGCTTGCGGCAGGGCTTTTGCAACCAAGCGGTGGGAGCATCACCTTGCTCGGCATGGCACCCAGTACCGCTACAAAAGCGTTTGTGTCCTACCTTCCCGAGCGACCGTACTTCTCCCCATCAATGAAGGTATTCGAGACGCTCGCCTTCTTCGCTGATTTCTACGCTGATTTCGACATGACGTTCGCCACCACTATGCTGAACGATCTTGCCGTTCCGATGGGTGTGCCCATGTCCGCACTTTCGAAGGGAACAAAGGAGAAGGTGCAGCTGATCTTGGTCATGGCGCGCCGCGCGCGGCTGTATCTTTTGGACGAGCCCATCGGCGGCGTTGACCCGGCTGCCCGCGATTACATTCTCAAAACCATCATCGGGGGATACCGTCGCGAATCAACGCTCTTGATATCGACGCATCTCGTTTCCGATGTGGAATCGGTCCTTGATGACGTTGTCTTTCTGGGCAACGGACATCTCTTCGCTGAAGGTTCGCTCGAGCAGTTTCGCGCGAAGAACGGCATGGGGCTCGATGAGTATTTCAGGAGGGTGTTTGCATGCTAGGGAAGCTTTTGAAGTATGACCTTAAGGCGCTTGGCAAGATCATCCTGCCAATGCAGCTGATCGCGTTCGCCATTGCGCTTTGTTCTGCGCTCGCCGGGTGGGCAGGGTATTGGATGTACGAGCTTGATCCCGCTTATTACACGAGCGGGCTGCAGGCGATTGCGGCGATGTTCGTGGGCGGCGGCTTCATTGCGCTTGCCTGCCTACTGCCGGCAACGTTTGTGGTCATCTTGCACCGGTTCTATACCAATTTCTTCACCGATCAAGGCTATCTCACCTTCACGCTGCCGGTAAATGTCGTCAATCTTCTCTGGTCCAAGATCCTGTCAGCGCTGATATGGCTTTTCGTTTCCGTGGTTGTGTCGTCGCTTGGTTCAATCATCGTCACCATGGGCGCGGACAATGCATTTATCGACTTCGATTTCACGAACACCATGCCGTATTGGATTTTGGCTCTCTCGACGTTGGGGGCGGGCGAATCGCTGGGCGATAACGTTACAATGCTGCTCGGCGTTTTCGCGTCCACCGCTATGATCGTTTCGTTTTTGCTCATGGCGTATCTTGCGTGTACGCTGGGGGCGGTCGTGGCGAAGCGGCATAAGATTCTGTGCGGGATCGCCCTGTTTTTGAGCATTTGGTGCGTAGTCAGCATCATATCGGGCGTGTTCTCTATCGTGGTCGCGTTCGGGATGTTTACCAATTCCACGGGCGTGTTTTATAACAGTGGGCAGTTTTTCACGTTCATGTATGTGATGGAGTTGATGCGCGATATCGCGTTGTCGATCGGGTATTTTTGCATCACGTTGTATTGTTTGAAGCGTCGCGTGAATTTAAGTTGATGTGATTTCATCGCGAAAACGTTTGGGTATAGACGTTGAGGCGAGATTCATCTCGCCCGCCAATGCAACGATCGTCCCGGCAAATTTAATCGGTGGTTCTTTCGTGTTCTCTTTCGCCACCTCTATCTTTCAACCAAAAACCATAGTAATGTTCACCGAACACCATCGGTCGCATGAACGCGACCCTGAAGTGACGAACACACAACGTTGGTTCGCCAATATGAGGAGCATGGAACGCTGGTGCACCTATATTGTCGCCTCAACACGAAACCGCGATTTTCACGGCGCGAGACGAAAGCAGGTGTTTCCATGCACGACGTCAACCACTACGGTGAGCCGCATCTGTTCTTTGATCGGGATTCGGTCTCAACGAAATTCGTAGCGATCCTCGTATCGCTCACGTTAATATGCTCCTTCTTGCAGTTCTCGGTGCTCACGGAGCTGGCCGAGGCGGAAGGCATCTCGTCGGAACCGACTGCGGAACGTATGTATGAAAGCGCAGATGGCGAAGCGGGCGCGGACAGCTCTTATCCCGGTGACGCATCGGGTAATTCCGCACAGGGCACACCGACAACGCCGGGCAACGGTGTCGGTTCGACCGGTTCGACCGGATCGACCAACCCTGACGGCACGCCGGGCGGTACTCCGCCAACGGGCGGCACGCATCCGGGTGACTCCAACGGCAGCCCCTCGGAAGGCGACATCGCCAACCCTGACGGCAATCCTGATGACAATCCCACGGACAACCCCGGGGGCAACTCGGATACCACTGACCCCGACGGCGCTGACCACGATGCTTCCGACAATAACGCCGGCGACACCAGCACCGACGCCTCATCTTCCGAATCCGCTTCAAACGAAGCGCAAGCACGCGCTTCCAGCTACACGATCACCTTCGATCTGAACTACGGTTCGGGCACGGTGCCGAGGCAGGTCACGACACCTGCCGGGTCGTTCGTCCAACTTCCCACAAACGACGGATTCTGGCGGACGAACTACGCTTTCTCGGGCTGGGCGGAGGTGCGCGACGCTGGCATCACGCAGGCGAACGTCGCGCAAAATGGCTTGTACGCTGCGCATTCCTACTTCCAGATGCCGTCGCGTAACGTGACGCTGTACGCGCAGTGGGCGCAGACGGGCGGCACGAAGAACGCGCACATGGTGATCGCCGTCAACAAGGGCAACACGATCCCTTCCGAACCGAAGGTCATCGACTACGATGAGTCGCAGATCGTCTACCTGTACTCCTACATGAAGAAGGCGGGGCACGAGTCGAAGGACCTCATGCGCTACATCAAGCGCGCGTACACGACGAAGAACGCCGACGAGGTTGTGGCGCTGCTGACTGATGCGTTTTACAGCGACGTCCAGGGTTGGCTCAACACCAACCGCAACATCAAGGACCTGAAGCTCAACGCCAAGACCGACATCAAATGGTACGTGGTGAAAGAGCAGCGGAACAATCCGAACGTGTACCCCTATCCTGCTGAGATCACATGGCACATCGATGGCATTGTCGTGAACGACACGAACAAGGTTGCGCTCGATTATTCAACCAATTGCAACGATACGAGCGTGTTCCGTCCCGGCGGCGGTACGTACGTGCGCGGCACCGAGGTTGCCATTGCCAAGGGCATCATTCGCGCGGGCTACACCTTCACGGGCTGGAATACGAAAAGCGACGGCTCAGGTATCAACGTGAAGCCCGAGAGCCGGTATCGCCTGACCGAGAACACCACGCTGTACGCCCAGTGGAAGATTAACGATGTCCGGATCAACTATGTGCCGGTGGGTGGCGGAACGGTGTCTCTTGACTCCGAGCAGCTGAACCCGCTTACGGGGGATGCGCGCGGCTCACATGCCCAGCCACATGACGGATATCGCTTCGTTGGGTGGTTCGACAACCCCAACCTTTCTGGGCAGCCACTTTCGGAGCAAGCCACGTATGCGCCGCTGCGCCCGGCATCGGGATGGGCTGACAACACGACGTTCTACGCCGGGTTCGCCAAGCGCACCGATCTTGCCTACCGTGTGTTCCACTACACCATGAAGACGGATGGGTCGGACAAGCGGCTTGTCACGCAAAGCACGTTCAATGATGGCGAATACGAGTCCACCGTCAAGGCGGCGGATAAGAAGATAACCATCCCCGGGTATGCTTACCACAGTGCTCAGCCCACGCAGATTACGATTGGGCTTGATGAGACGGCGAATGTGATGTCGCTCTTCTATGTTGCCGACTTCTCGCAGGTGGGCATCAATGCGATCCATAAGGTTTATAACGGCGAAACGTCGGAACTTGTGCCGCAAGGCGTGCTCGGAAGCGATGTCGTGAGCTATTACTACGGCACGCTCGCTCAGTACGATGCGGGCGAACTTGACGATGACGATCTGGTTTCCAAAAACGCATTCATTGCCGTGATGGACGAGTCCATCGTAATGGTCGTGCAGCGCGGAAGCGAGTTCTTCGCTTTGGAAACGAGCGTGGTGATTGAGCAGCGTCCCGTTACGGTATGGGCGCTCGAAGCCAACTATGTTTACGCCTCGGGGGCAGATCAGGTGCATTTCCTCGGGTATAACCTTGAGCAGACTGCACCCGAGCGTCCTCTTCGTGGACTTATCTCCGGCGATACGCTGGGAGAGGCTGCCCTTTCGGTCGTGCATGATGTGGACCGTTACGACGTCGGCACGCATCCCGATCAGGTGATTGTGCACATTGCGCAGCCGAACAGCAATTATCGGATTGAGTACGTCGCCGGTCCGTTTGTGGTCACGGCGTCGGGTGCGAATATCGTGACCGGGATCAACCTTTCCGAGAGCGATGGTCTCACCAAGGTGTACGATGCCGAAGCGGCAACGGTGGAAGCGTCGGCGCTCATTCCCGATTCCACGTTGTGGTATTCGCTCGATCAGGTGGATTGGAGCGAAACGAAGCCCACGTTCACGGATGTGGGAGTGTACCCGGTGTACGTGAAAGCCACCCGCGCAAATTATGTTGATACCGCCGTGAGCGAAGCGGTTGTTACCATCCAGCCCGCACCCGCCATCATCACGGTCAGTGATGCCGCGAAGACCCTGGGTGAGGTCGATCCCGCGTTTGAGGGCATGGTTGAGGGATTGTTCGCCGAGGGCGATATCGGCACTGTCACGTATTTCCGCACGAATGCGGAAGAGACAGTCGGCGTGTATGCGAATGTTCTCAGCGCGTTGTATGACGGCAACGAGAAGGGTAATTATCGCGTCGAAGTGCGCCCTGCTACGTTCACGATCAATGCACCCGCCATTGTGCCGCCCGTACCTGTGGTGCCGCCGGGTCCCGGAGCGCCGGTGCCCATTGCAGCGCCGCCTGCCGCGGGCGTGGAGTTCATTCCCGACGCCGGTGTGCCGTTGGCAACGGTTGAGAATATCGCGGACGATGAGAATCCGTTGGGCGTGTTCGACGCCGATCCCGAATGTTGGATCCATATGTTGATTCTGGTCGGGATGATTATCACGGGTTTGTATGCGCTCGGCGTTCTTGGGCGTCGTGAGTTTTGGGATTCGGAAGTTGCGGCGCATTGAGCGGGATATCCGTTTCGGTCGGGATGATGTGCGGTCGCCGTATCCCGTTCGGAGTGCCGGGTAGTAGCGCATTTGGTTTGCCGGGGTCATTGTTGGCGAATGGATTGCGTCAGCGGTGATTCCGGGTGCGACAACCCCGATCATGCAACGTTGGCGGACGAGATGAATCTCGTCCCTACAGCTATGCCCAATTGATGCCACAATTGAACCATTTCGTCATGATATTCGCGTAGATTTCCACTGTCAGAACCATGTCATACTCCGTTTATCTTGCTTATGTAGATAAGAGGAAAGTTACAATTAGTTTCCAGAGTGTAAACGTATGCCCTCAGGGGCTACTTCACTCGTGTCAATCGTTCGCGCTCGCACAATGCGTGCGCCGACCTTGGCGAATTGAGAGCGAAAAAGGGGAAGAAGACAGCATGCGCATGATCGAGAAGCTTGTAGACGCACGGAATACGGTTGAGGGCAAGGTACTTTCTGTTTTAGTATCGCTTGCTCTGGTTGTTTCGACATTCAATCTGACGGTGTTCAGCGGTAGCGCTCTTGCAGAAGAGAGCGATGCGGCAGGACAGACCACCTTGGTTGACGCGAATCAGCAAGGCATTTCCTCCATCAAAATGGAGGGCAATATCGTCGATATTCCAGCGGTGACGACCACGTCGCCAGCTCAAACCGACGTACCAGCGCAGGTAAATGAGACGGTTGTGCTTACCAATGCGTCGAATAGAGTGTCCGATCAGGAGTTAGAGCAATATCCTCCCGAGGTGCGACCATATATTGCAAAGGGCATGGTGCCGAAATTTGTCGAGATCAATGACGCTCATACTAAGGTTAATCTGAAAGATGCGGGCGCAACGCCCGCCGGCAACAATCATACTTTCACAGATCTTCTGGACACTGGGCTGATATCGCAAAATGTTCTTAATGTACATAATGCCAACGTTGATATTACTGCAGCAGACACCTCCGGAAATGGGACGGTCTATCTGCTTCATTCCTCGAAGAAGGGTGATCTTGACCTCTTCGTGGTGACGATCAATCTTTCCCAGCATGTTACTTATTCCGTCACCTATGATCTCAATGGTGGCGAAAAGAGCGTTGAAGCCGAGCCTCTGGAATATACCGTCAAGAAGGGTGAATCGACGCCGCGAATCGCTGATCCTAAGCGCGAGGGATATACCTTCGTTGGCTGGAATTGTGAGCTTGCGCAAACCGTTGAAGCAGACGCTGTCTATGTGGCACAGTGGACACCAATTGAAAAGGTGCAGGCTGAAATCTGGTTGTATCGCGGTCATGGCGATGACCTGACCACCTATACCCATGTAGCAACGCGGGGACCTCGCTTTGCAGAAGTGGGGACTGATCAAGAGATCAATATTGAGGCTTGGAAGACCGAGTTTGATCATTGGATCGTTGAGCGCGGATCGGTTTACAATATGTATCCTGGATCGCATGATTTCTATACGACCCTGAGTAATTCGGATGATCCCACGAGTAATATACTCCATTACTATGAGGATACAAGTGCAAACGTATTCAAGTTCTTCTACAAAGAGCGCCCCGAGGTTGCTTTCACCTTTATTGCGAAAGAAGGCGGCAAGATTGGTCCGCTTGCAACTGATTGCACTGAGGCGCAGTACCAGCAGATGGTATATCCCGCTACGGGCGACGTGAAGCGTGTCTATAACCGTCCATCGGTTGGGTATAAGTTCGCCAACTGGACTGATGAGAACGGTAATGTTGTAAGCACCTCTTTCTCGTTCAAGCCCGAACCAAATCGTCCGTATACCGCTGCAACGTACTATGCGAATTTCGAGCCGGATTACACGCAGCGGCACGCTGTTTCCTACAAGGTTGAGTATTACAAAGACGGCAAGCTCTTCGAAACGGTTCAGGACGAGACAACCCAGAGTGCTGAAGGCTGGATTGGTGGGCCTACGCGCGTTGCCGTCAAGTCTGATATCGCTCCCAATGACCGTTACGTCGGCTATAAGCTTGTCGAGAATCAGACGTTCCCCGCGGAGTTCACCATTGCAGCAGGTGAGGCTACTGGCGAGACAAAAGTCATCAGGGTCGACTACGTCAAGGATGACAAGCAGACTCATGCCCTTTACGTGAACGTGCAATACTTCCTTGACGGTTCTCCCGTTAAGGCGAATATTGAGTTTGACGACGATTGGAACGTGATTTCCGATGACTCGCTCCTGTTTAAGCAGACCGCATGGATCAACGAGGCTATCGAGTATCATCCTGATGCAGCCGTGATCGCACCCACCTACCACGACCGTTTCCCCGGATACGTTCTTAAAAGCGAAGACATTGCTGAGGCGTATGCGCTGAGCGCGGGGGAGCGTGGTGATCTTATCAAGACGGTTGATGTTCATTATGTAACCCGCACGGAGTTCGACGGTAAGCTTGTTGGATACAGTGAGGTTTATGATGGCGAAGCACATGGCGTCGATTATTCGGCGCTCGTGAATAACCTTGCAGAAGGTGAAAGCGTCGTTGCTGTGCGAGCCGATGGTTCCTTTATTGCTCCCGAAGATGCTGTTCGCACGGATGTGACCTATGACGCCAACGGCAATCTGGGTGCGAGTGAAATCACCTTCGCTGTTCTGCGTAACGGCATGAAGGTTTGGGAGGGAACGAGCACGGTCGAGATTCGTCCCGCATCTGTGACGATCAGCGCCAATGATGCTGGTAAAGTTGCTGGCACGACCGATCCCGAGCTCACCGTTTCTGTGAGTGATATGGTGAATGATGAGGATGCGAGTTTGCTTACCTATACGATTGAGCGCGCGGCGGGCGAAGCGGTCGGTACCTATCCGATCGAGTTGACCGGTGATCAGTTGCAGGGCAATTATCTGGTGAGCTTCCAACCCGGTACGTTCACGATTACCGCGGCGCCCGTGATTCCGCCAGCGCCGGTGACGCCCGCACCTGCAACGCCTGCATCCGTGCCGGGAGTTGTTCCCGCTGCACCAGTAGCAGCAACGCCCGTGGTGATACCCGATGCTGCCACGCCGCTCGCAGGTCCCACTGTGGTCGATATCGCCGATGAGGAGACCACCATTGAGGATGATGCGACGCCGATGAGCGCGTTCGACAAGCCCCATTGTTGGGTTCATTGGTTGATGTTGGTGGGTATATTGTTCACCGTGATGTACGGCGCAGTTGTCGTGTGGATGCGTTTGAGGCAGATTCGCGAGATCAATGATGATCAGGATCGGATTCTCGGACGCGCCCAGCGTCGTCAGCGCGGTCAGGTTACGCGGCGCGCACCGCATACGGATTTGGCATAGAGGTATTGATGGTACAGGGGTTGCACCCCTGTACCATCTCAAACGGGAAAATCGTTCAGGTTGATGTTGGGGCGAGATTCATCTCGCCCGCCGTGTAACAACCCCCAATCATGAAACATCAAGCAATCCCGTTACATCAACGATGACCCCAAACCGCAACAACCCCAACAACGCAACCTTCGCGGACGAGATAAATCTCGTCCCAACGTCTATTCCCATATAGTTTCTTGGTTGAATCGGTTTTGATTACGATCGGTTCACCGTCATACCGGGGCGGGCATTCGCCCGCAAAAAACCTACATTCATGCCTGCGGCATCAACCCAAATTACCATCCATTCCGTTTTTTGCATGAATGTCATTCATTTATGACCGAACGCGATAAACCCGTTCGCGTCCGGTCATATCATCCCCACCTGCAAATCATCCATGGTCACACCATCCAAAACCTTCGCCATTATTGAAATATCCAACCAATTGAATCGTTGCCAATACTGTACGGTTTGCGGACGAGATGAATCTCGTCCCAACGTCTATGCCCAATCATTTCCGTATTTGAATCATGTCCAATTACGCATGGTTCACCGTCGTACGTCTATGCCCAGTCATTGTTGCTGGTTGAACGGTGATGGGTATGACCGATTCAGGATGGTAAATCTTCTTAATTAAGTAAATCGATCAGGTGGACGCCTGCGCGAGATTTATCTCGCCCGCCAATGGCGTCGAGGTTGTTCCGTATCCCTGATGACCGTATCTGGTTTATCAATCCCCATTAATCATAGAAATGAATCTGGTTGATGTTGGGGCGAGATTTATCTCGCCCGCCGTGTAACAACCCCAACAATGAAACATCAGACAACCGCGTTACACCAACGATGACCCCAAACCGCAACAACCCGAATCATGCAACGTTTGCGGACGAGATAAATCTCGTCCCAACGTCTATCCCAAACATCACCGCGATTGAATCATCATTGGTCACGTCCGATTCGCCATGATAAAAACATACTGTAACGTTATAGGTGCTCTGTACGTCTAAAGGGTGGAGGTCACAGAGCAAGCTGAACGTTTTCACCGGTGAACCAGCAGCTTGCGCAGAAGAAAAGGAGGCTTATATGAAGAATCTTCTGCAGCGCGCTCGCGCCGGCGACGCCGAGGCATTTTCGCAACTCTTCCAAGAAAGCGCACCGCGGCTTTGGAAAGCAGGCATGTCGGTCATGCGGAATGAGGACATGGTCGCAGATGTGCTGCAAGAAACCGCCGTCAAAGCTTGGATCAACGTTCCCGCGTTCAACGGGAAGAGCACATTCACCACCTGGGCCATGCGCATCATGCTCAACACGTGCTTTGACGAGATGCGTGCGCAAAAGAAGGTCATCCCCTTCGCCGAAATCGCCGAGGACGGCATTCCGGTTCAAACAGCACCCGAGGGCGGTATCGACGCGGCAACTCGGATCGATATGAACGACGCGCTTCAGACGCTCAGTATCGATGACCGCTTGATACTGACGCTGTTCTACGTAAACGACCTTCCCGTGAAGGAGGTCGCCGAGATTCTCGGCATCACGGTCGGCACCGCGCGTACCCGCCTTTCACGCGCTCGCATTCGCTTCAAAGATGCGTATGTGAAAGATGCGGAAACTGACGAGCCGAGGTATGGCGAAGATCCTGCGGGCAGTCCGTCCACGCCGCATGCCGCGAATGATGGGTCGCATGCGCCTCCGCTCTGCGCCGCTCATGAGAGCGAACGCACACCTTTTATGCAACTACAACCCACCACCCATGCTTTATGAGAAGCACGATGAAGGGGGCGAAATGATGAACCATTCAACACAAACACAACGGGAACTCCATGGAACGCAGTGGGACCGTGCCATACGGGATACGCTCGACGCGGGCGCGCTGCCCGACGACATCCAACAGCGACTCAACCGGACATACGATGCGTTCAACCGAATTCCGCAAAAGCCGATGGTGCGGAAGAATTACTTCAAGCGCGGAACGATGATCGTGGCTGCCGCAGCGGTCTGTGCCCTGTTTGCGGGTGCCGCTTTCGCCGCAACGAACTTGTTCACCATGGGCAGTGGCGACGCTCCGTTTTTCGCGAACGATAAGGAACTTGTCGTGTTCAAGAGCATGGAGCCGGGCGCTGCAGCGTTGAGTGCGGAAGTGGGACAAGTGAACGCACTCAATGATATGCAGGTGCGCCTTGACAGCATTTCCTGCGATCGCAGTGTGGCGAATCTGTACTTCACGCTTAGCAAGGAAGGTGGCTTCAATATACCCAGCATGGCTGCCTATGAAGGCTCGCAGGAAAATGAATGGTCACGACTTCAAAGCGTGATTCCGCCTATGGGCTTTACGCTTACGGATAATGCGGGCAATCAAGACATTGGACCGATACGACAGCTCGATGCTTATATGGATGGCTCAGATATCAAGTGCATGATGCGGTTCATTCCGAAACAGGTAATGGCGGATTCAGTACAGCTGCGCATAGACTTGCATGGAGAACATAATTCGACAAGTACGTTTGACATAGGTTTGGATATGACGAATGTGCCTGTTCCGCATGGAATAGGAGAGCAGGATCTTGTATTCAATTCTGTAGATGGCGCAAAAAACATGCACTTAAACCGGTTCAGCGTTTCTGAGCTTGCTACCGTGATGGTTGTTCAAAATGAACAAGAAACTTGGAAGGATGAGAATGGCATTGATGTAACAGGCGTTCCTGCCAATAAGGTGAATCCATATGAATTGAAAATTCAAGACGATAAAGGAAATGTGCTTGTAGCGGTGGATCCTGGCGATGGATTGGGTTTTGGTGCTGATGATGAAGTCATCATTGAGTACGCGCATGTTTCCAGCGATATCGCGAGCGTGCGTTTCACGCCGATGATCTTTAACGAGGCTGCGGCGCGCTCAGATCTCAATATGGTTTCGATCAATGTTGCCGATACTGGTGTGAAGATTCCCGTCACGGAGTACGGCGGATATGAGCTTGCCAGCTGGAATGTTGCGGATGCGACCGTCGATTTCATGCTCAAACCCTACGGGTGGGTTCCGTCCAGATTCGTTCCGGAATTGATGGCGAAGGGTGAGGTTCCCGTCCTCGCCGATGAGTGGACCGATCCTGAAACGGGGCAAACGGGTACGGGGTATCACAGCGCGCTCATGCACAGCAAGTGGGATTATGCGTCGGGCGAGTTGATGGTGCGGTATTCGTATTACCGCGCGACCGATGCGGAGTTGTCCGCGATCCGCGAGTATACGTGCGCGGTCTATCCCGCAGGAGTGTATAGCGAAGATGATGCAGCCACAATCCAGATGAGTTTCTCGTAAGTATGAACTGGTACAGGGGTCGCACCCCTGTACCAGTTCGATGGCCGTGTCTGGTTGATTAATCTTTTTGATCAAGTAAATCGATCAGGTGGACGCCTGCGCGAGATTTATCTCGCCCGCCACTGCGACAACACCGACGTTGAAACATCGGGCGCATGCGGTGCATCAACGATGACCCCAAAATGCAACAACCCGAATCATGCAACGTTTGCGGACGAGATAAATCTCGTCCCAACATCTATTCCCAAACATCATTGGAATTGAGACGTCATGGGTTACGTTCGGTTCACCATTGGAATTGGGGCGGGCATTACTGGTACAGGAGTGCGACCCCCTGTACCATTTCGTTCTAGATCGCATCCATGCGGATGGCTTCGACAATGTTATCCGCATTGCACCGATGCATGCCATACGCCACCGACAACGCGATGGTCAGCAGAATCATCACCGCCGCGAGCACCACATAACTCCACGGCAGCGTGAACATAAGCCCCTCAAGCGACTCGCTAACCGCGGCGTAGAGCATGAACGACACACCCACGGACAGGATTATGCCGGGGATCAATCCGCGCAAACACCACGTTGCGCATTCGTCCATGATCATGGAGCGGAACTGGCTTGCGGACATGCCGACGGATTTCATGATGGCGAATTCGCGACGACGCAGAATCAAACCATTCGTAACCGTATTGAACACATTCGCCAATGCAATCAAGGCAAGGATCACCGTGAACAAGAGGCAGAACACATTGACAGCGGTGGCGAGCATACGGTTGGTGTTCATGTCTGCGACGAAGTCGTGCATTTCGACATAGCCAACCTCGAAGTCGGTCTGGTTTTCGAAAAACTCCTCGGCCGTCGCAATCAGGTTCGCGGAAACCGTCGCCGTGGCGTCGGTGGTCGCATCAAACGCCGCGAGGAACGAGGGGTCATACATGCCGAATCCGTAGAAGCGCGCCTGCGATACCGGCATGATGAATTGCAGGTTACCCGGATTCGCCCCGGCAACTTCAGGCGCCGTATCAACGAGCATGGCAACATCAAGATTAAACCCACTCGTGTCTGTGATCGGCGCATAGAAAGGTATGTCGCCGGTTTCGTCCTGTTCGCTCGAGAGGGGGGAGATCAGACGATAGAAGACATGCCCGTTATCATCGACGTCCTGCGACGCCACGAGGTCGGTAACGGGCTTCCCCTTGCACAAGCCGCCCTGGATAACCTCGACCGTTCCTGTCTGCTTCATCATCTCGAGCAGCTGATAGCGCTGTCCGTTATTGCCGTACCCCTTTGCAACGCCAATGGCGCGCGGATGTTCGACATCATGGTATTCGGCGGGCGCGAACCCCATATTCGCGACATAGGTGTCGAAATACGCATCATCAAGGTAGGTGATTTGCGCGTTGGCAAGCACCGAGCCATCAGTAGTCGGACCGCCATCGAGGGTTGTGGCAGCGTTCGGATCGCTCAGTACATCGCCTGCCAGGTCGGCATCCATGATCACGGGAACCTGCGAGCGGTTCATGCGCCAGCCGATTGGGTCGGTATCAGGCACCGTGCACAAGGATTCATAGGCTTGTCGGTAGAGGTCCGCCTGCTTGGCAAACCGTGCGTTCGCAGCCCCAATCTCCTGTGCAAGGGTTGTGCCTTTCCCTTCGCCAAGAGCCGCGCCGTCCATGCCGTCTTGCCTCTGTTCGCCTTCTTTGTCCTGATCAGCGGCAAGATTGCCCGGCGTGGCGAAGGAGGCGTAAACGGCGATATCACCCACCATGCCATCCGCCGATGCTGCGTCGACGAGCCGTCCCAGAAACGTTGAGAGGGATCCTGCGGTCATCAGCAGCACGATGGCGAGCGCGAGCGAAATGGAGGCAGCACGCGCCTTGGTCGCGCCGCGCTTCTCGTTGATGCGCGCGAGCTTGCCGCCGATGCCGAACACTGCTCCAGCAAGGCCGCTGCTGCGCCAAAGATGGTTCGGTTCAGCTGCTTTGCGGGCACGAGCTGCTCCTCGTTTGGAGGTACGTCCATCGGTTGTGCCCCGCAGTGCATCGATGATGTTGATCTTGCTCGCCCGGAATGCGGGGATGAGCGCCGAGAGCAGCACCGTTGCCAGGGTGATTGCAGCTGCAACGGCAAGCAGTACCGGATTGATTGCCAGCTCGAAAGGCGTTGTGCTGTCGATCAGCATCTTGAGCGAGTCGCCTAGTGCAGCGAAGGTGACCGCGCAACCACCGATACCTATGAGGATGCCGAGGGGAATGCCGATGATCGCAACGATGAGCGCCTCGATGATGACCGCGCGCATGAGTTGGTTTTTCGACGCCCCGACCGACGCGATCAGTCCGAATTGCTTGACGCGCTCGGCGACCGAGATGGCGAAGGCGTTGTAGATCAGAGAAATGCATGCGATGGCGATGACGGTTATCAGAATGAGAACGATGTTGAAAAATGTGCTGTAGATTGAGCGAGCGGAGGACATCCCCATGTAATACAGCAGATCGGAGTGCATCCTGATCATCTGATCAGGGAAGAGATCTTCGACGGTGCTCCGGATGCTCTCGATGGAATTGCCACCATTTTCGACGGTGAAGTACGCCGATTTGGCGAATGCCCCGGGAGCATCGCAGGTAAACGCAACAGCGCCTACTGAGGAGGAGGTGATAGACGAGGTCCGATTGTAGAAGCCGACAACGGTGAACGTGCGTGTTTGCTTCTCGACGAGTTCTTCATTGAAGGGGCTATTGTCTTTGGTAGCGTCAAGGTAGCCGACTGCCAGTGGGAGATTGCTCCCGTCAACAATGGAGTAGCCCGGCGTATCATCGGCATTTTCGCTGCTTACGGGCAAGCCCTGCGCATCGTAGATATGTTCTGAGGCAATATGGTCCTTCGAGACGTCGATCGCCCTTCGCTTCCCCACGTCGATGGTGAAGCTGTCGCCGAGAGCAAGCCCGCCTTGACCCGTTCGCCACGTATCGAAGAGCATGATCTCGTCGGGCGTTTCGGGGAGCCTGCCGCTTGTCGGGCGTATCGCGCAGGTTGTTTCGGCATCCCCCGAGATATTGCACAGGGGAAGATAGGTGCCGTAGGTTTTCTGTTGCTTGTTGGTGAGTTCGCCAAAGCCGAGTTCCTCGACAGTTGCAAGGTTGGAGATAGCGCCATCATCAAGTGCATCGGCAATCTGAGCGTCGAGCGTTTCGACATCTTCCGATGTGACCGCCGCCATCCAGGTGCCCATATTCGTAGCGCTTGAACGGTAGAGTGTCGCCTGTAAGCTGTTGAACGTGGTCAGAACCGCGGTGATGAGTGCTGCCGCCAGCGCGATACCGATGATGGTAACGATGGTGCGAACGCGGTTCGAGACGAGCGTCTTGCGGGCGAACGTGGCCATGACGCCCATTATCGGATCCTCTCGTCACGGACGATCGAGCCGTCCTCAATGGCGATGATGCGATCCGCTGCGAGCGCGATCTCCTCGTCGTGGGTGATGACCACCATGGTCTGCCCGAACTCGACGTTCGAGTCGCGCAGCAGTTGCATGATCTCAAGGCTGTTGCGCGTGTCCAGATTGCCGGTGGGCTCATCCGCCAGTACGAGCGACGGTGCGTTCATGAGTGCCCGCGCGATGGCGACGCGCTGTTGCTGACCGCCGGAAAGCTGGCTCGGGAGGTGACCGCGCTTGTTAGTCAGACCGAGGCGGCGCAAGAGGTCGTTGAGCCAGCCCTCGTTGATCTGCCTGCCGTCGAGCATGACGGGAAGCGTGATGTTCTCCACCACGTTGAGCACGGGAACGAGGTTGTAGAACTGGTAGATCAGTCCGACCTCGCGGCGGCGGAATACGGCGAGTTCCTTGTCGGTGCGCAGGTAGACATCGCTGCCGTTCAAGAGGACGTGACCGGAGGTCGGGCGGTCAACGCCGCCGATCATGTGCAGCAGGGTCGATTTGCCCGAACCCGAAGAGCCGATGACCGCAACGAACTCGCCCTCGTCGATGTTGAGCGAAACGTCGTTCAAGGCAACGGTGGCGGTTTCCCCCTCCCCGTAAATCTTTGTCAGGTGGCTGACGCACAACATGCTCATACGGATCCTCCTTCGATCGTAGTTGGTCGCTACGATCAAGTATTCCAGCGTCGGCTAACGTGGTCATAACACCAATCTTACACTCTCGTAATGCTGGGTGGTTTTTATGGCGAACGTGGGGTGCGGGTTGGGTCAATCGTGGAAATGATTTTGGTGGCATTAGCGGTGGTTCCGGGTGCACCGACCCCAATCATGTAACGTTTGCGGGCGAGATGAATCTCGCCCCAACGTCTATTCCCAATCAGTATTCGAATTGAGACGCCATCGGTTACGGATGTTTCAGCTCCTACATCTATACCCAATCATTACCAGATTTGATTGCCCGTGTTGACACGGATGGATGGGTGTGTATATACTGTGCATATAGGGTATATACACTATGGTTCGATCACCGGTGGGACGCTGCCGGCAGATCGAACGGACGGAAGAGGACTTTTGGACATAATCATTTCGAATGGAAGCAGCGAGCCCATCTATGCTCAAATCGTAAGTCAGATCAAAGAAGCCATCATGACCGGCAAGCTCAAGGAGGGCGAGCGCCTTCCTTCCATCCGGTCGCTGGCGAACGATCTTCGGATCAGCGTTATCACGACGAAACGCGCGTATTCCGACCTTGAGGAAGCGGGGTTCATCGACACGGTGCAGGGCAAAGGCGCCTTCGTTGCCGGCGGTAACCTGGAGCTTCTTCGCGAAGAGCGCTTGCGACAGATTGAAAGCTTGCTCACGCAGGCGGTCAATGAGGCGAAAGCGACGGGGGTTCACCCCCAAGAGCTCCATGCAATGCTGGACTTGCTGCTGGATGAAGAATAGGACCAGCATGCAATATTTGTTAGAACTAGAGGACCTGCAAAAGCACTACGACGGGTTCTCCTTATCTGGGATTGACATCAAGGTGGCTCCCGGGCATGTTGTCGGGTTGATAGGGTCGAACGGCGCGGGCAAAACCACGACGCTCAAGATTCTCACGGGCATCATCGACGCCGACGGCGGGGTGGTGAGCTTGCTTGGTCATCCGATCAAGGCGAAAAGCGACGTCACCGACAGCATCAAGGCACGGATCGGCATCGTGCTCGACTCCTGCGCCTTTCCGGGTGAATACCGCGTTAAGGATGTCGCTGCGTTGGGGAAGGTGGCGTATTCCACCTGGAATCCCCGTTTGTGGGAGCGTTTGATCGAGCAGTTCGAGCTTGCGCCCGACAAAAAGGTCAAGGATATGTCGCGCGGCATGGGTATGAAGCTCTCGCTCGCATTCGCGCTCGCGCACGAACCAGATCTGCTCATTCTGGACGAGGCAACGGCGGGGCTTGATCCGATGGCGCGGGAAGAGGTGCTCGAGATCCTTCGCGATTTCATATCCGACGAGAAGCGGGGCATCCTCATCGCAACGCATATCACGTCCGATCTAGAGAAGATCGCCGATGAGATCGTCTGCCTTGATGAAGGCGTCATGAAGTTTGCCGTCCTCAAGGACACGATTACGGATGAGGCGGGTATCGCACGTCTGCGCGCTGACGAACTTGAGTCGGTGCTGCAAAGTCCGCTGTTCGCCGACCATTCAATCCACGTTCTGAAACATGATCACTGGACCGATGTGCTCGTGCCCGACCGCTTCGCATTCAAAAAGGAATTTCCTCATGCGGTCGTCGACACGGCATCCATCGAAGACTATATGACCATGGTGTTGAAAGGACAAGCGCGATGAAAACCATGATGATGTCCGACTATTTGAATATCCGCTCGTCGCTCGTCCAGCTGAGTGTCATTTCCGTGTTCATCGCTGTGTTCATGGCGATCGCAACGGGTACCGTAGCGGTGGTGGCAGGCGCGCTTGCCGCAATGATCCCGTTCATGATGATGTTTTCGCTTGCCGCTCTTGACGAAAAGGACGGTTGGGAGCAGTTCCGGCTTACGTTGCCGATCACGCGCAAGCAAGTTGTTGTCGGTCGGTATATTCTGATTGGCTTGATTGCTGTGATCGGGCTCGTATTCGCCTTCGCCATCTCTTATATGATCATGTTCGTCTTGACGATGTTGCCTGCCGATTCGATCTTCGGCAGGGTCACACCCGAGAGTCCCGCTGTGATTGCGGGTTCGGCGCTCGGTGCGCTCACGATTGTCATGCTTGCGACCGACGTCGTGCTTCCGTTGATGATGCGCTTCGGCATGACCAAAGCAACGCGCATCGTTCCCATGGTGCTCGTGCTGGGAATCTCGGCGGCTGCGGTGCTGATCGGCGACAATCTGGATACGACGCTTCTTCCGTCGCTTGTCCAGTGGTTCGACGAGGGGAACCGCTACCTGATCATTGTGGCGGGAATCATCATCGCCGATGTGCTTCTCTACATCATAAGTGCGCTCGTTTCCATCAAGCTTTACGAGCAGCGCGTCCTGTGAGCGTGCAGCGTGCGTAAACGCCGCTTCCGCAGTATGCGAACGGGCGGATTTCCCCGTGTCATCCCGCCCGTTTTTGCCCTGTCGGCATTTTGTGAATCGGTTTTGATAATAAAGAGCAGCGTGTTATCATACCGATAATGAATTTCGAAACTACAACTGAACCCGATTCAGGGAGGCAAACTGAACTGATGGGTGACTTGAATCCAGCGCTTACCAGGCGTTCTTTTTTTGGCACAGCAGCAGTACTCGGAGCGTCAAGTATTCTTATTGGGGCTGATCCCCTCGATGCGTTCGCGGTTTCCTCTGCGGAAAAGCAGGTAGAGGCAACTGAGGCGCTCGGCAAGCTTGAGGCTTTGCAGCAGAAGCTCGATTTCGCTTCCGACGATCTTATCGCTGCACGCAATGAGAAAGAGGAAGCCCAGCAGAAGATGCAGGAGGCTCAGGAGAGTATCGAGAATGCTACGGCGCAAATCTCTGATCTGCAGGAGCAACTGGGATCACGCGCGCGCAGTATGTATCGCTCAGGCTCCCTTTCATTCATTGATCTTCTTTTGGGGGCAACGTCGTTCAAGGCGTTCACCAACAACTGGTCCATCTTGAACAACATGAATGAAAACGATGCGGCGCTTGTTCAGGAGACCAAGGTTCTTCGCCAAGAGATCGAGGACAAGAAGGTCGAATACGCCGAGCAGGAGAAGATCGCTGCGGAAAAGGAAGCATCAGCGGAGCAGACCAAGGCGGATGCCCAGAAACTCGTCGACGAGATGCAGGCAACGTACAATTCGCTTTCCGCTGAGGCGCAGCAGCTGATGGATGCGGAGCGCAAGGCGAAAGAGCAGCAAGAGCTCAACCGGGCGCAGAACAAGTATGGCAATACCGTTTCGCGTCCGTCGAATCCGTCGCCGTCGTACGGTGGAGGCACCTGGCTCGAGCGTGCGTATAGTTTGCTCGGGACGCCGTATGATTACGGTGCGGCAGGTCCGAGCCCCATCGACTGTTCTGGGTTCGTCGGGTATGCTTTGACCGGTGAGTTCGGGCATCATATTCTCGGTTGCTCGAGCGATATGGCGCAGTTGCCGCAGATTTCCGAACCGACGCCAGGATGCATTTGCTACAAGCCGGGGCATGTTGCGTTGTATATCGGCGGCGGTCAGATCATCCACGCCAACGGGTATGGATACGGCGTTCAAATCACGCCGTTGACGTCGGAGTATACGTTTCATGTTGCGTAAGGTAATACGTTTATCGAAGGTACGGGGCGGCATGGTGCCGCCCCTTTTTTTGTGTGCGATTGTGATTCTGGTTGCATGGTGATGGGTATGACCGATTCAGGTTGGAATGTGTATCCAATCATGAAAATCGTTCAGGTGGACGTAGGGGCGAGATCTTAGCCAAAATATAACGCTAACTCAAGGTCTCCTCGCCGAAACGATACAACTCCTCTTCCGTTTGCTGCAACGTATATCCATGGCTGAGCGCGAATATGATGATGGCGTCGCGACGCGTCTTGCAATACAGACCGTTGACGCCGCCCGATTGCAGCAACCCTGCAGTCTCGTTGAGCGAGAGCTCCATGGCGAACGCTAATTTTAGGAGATTGTTGCGCGACGCTTTCCGCGCGCCGGTGAAAATCTGATATCCGAAAGTGCTGTTGATGCCTGCGTCTTTGATCACGGAGGTGCGGTTGAGTTTCTTGGTTGTCAGCAGGTCATTGAGATAATTCGATAGGGAACATTCAATCGGTTCGGTCTTCTCTAAGAAGGTGTTCAAATCAGGAGTATCCAATAACTCCTGAAGCATTTCTTCGGTGATAGGTTCTTCCATTTCTCCTTCATCTTTCTATGAATGCTCTTCTATCGCATTGTACCCATTGCCCAGGCGTGGCAAAGAGTGTCGCGGTCGCTCTTGCCATCTATGCGACGTTGAACGTTTTCTCAGCAATGACGGTGTCGCTGAAGTCCATCAATTCAGACACCTCAACGGTGACCGGGCTGGTATCGGTAAGGGTGTAGGCTTGCTGCACCGTTGTCGTTGCTCCCGTCTTGATCTGATTGAGGCTTTTCGATGCGTCGATCTCTGTGGTGATCGCTGTTGAAAGCTCGACGCCATTCTGGAACGCTTCAGCATCGATCGTGCCGGTGAAGCTGACGTCGCGCGGAGAATTATTGGTGAAGGTGTAGGTGATGATGGCGATCTGCTTCCCCTGATAATCCTTCCCCAGCTGCATGCCGTCGATAGTCACGGTGTAATCCGCTGCGGCAGATGTGGAAGATGAGGATGACGAGGAAGATGCTGTCATGCTGCTGGAGCTTGTGGAGGCAGTCCGGCTTGATGAGCTTTGAGAGACCGCCGAGGGAGTTTTCAAGGACTCAGAAGCTGCATCGAGCACGGCGCCATAGAACGCCTGCGATGCCAGAACCGCAATGATGGCGATCACGTTCAAAACGATGCCGGTGATCGCAAAACCCTTTCCCTTCGCCTTCCCCTTCGCTATGCCGACCATACCGATGATGGCGAGGACGACGCCGATGAGCGCGATGAAGAATGAGAAGTTATTGATGATGGGAATGAGGGAAGTGATTAGCGCAATGATGCCAAGAACCATACCCGCGATAGCCAGACTCGACGTTGATTGAGGTTGTGGTTGTTGCGGCGGCTGATACTGCGGTTGTTGATATTGCGGCGTCTGATAGGGGGACGCTTGATACTGCGGTTGCTGGTACTGCTGTGCCTGGTATTGCGGTTGCTGGGGAGCGGGATATGAAGGCGGCTGAATCATGGACATTCCTTTCAAAGAAGACGTATCTTCCAATGATAGGAATACGACCCGTCCGTTTCATTAGCTGGTAGCTAATAGCGAAGAGACTACCCTGCGGAAAAACCGTTCATGATCGCCCGTATGACCGCTAAAATGAGCAGGAGCGCGAACGCGATTCCGACGAGCACGAGACCGACCGCGAGCCCGCGCTTGAAGGTTTGCGATCGCATCGATTTAACATGGCGTGCGAGCCATCGTTTGTCGAGACAGCTGTAGGCGACGCCGCTTATGAAGCAACCCGCAACGCCATCGAACATAAGGATGCGGAACAGCAGCGGGTACGACGCGTTCGCCTCCGTTGGGTCGAAAGCCGCAGCGGTGCTCGCAGCCATAAGGAATGCCCATACGAGCGCGACGATCACATTCCAGACGAGCCCGATCTTCTCCGAGAGCGATGCCGGCGCGGAAGGCTGCTGAGGCTGAGGTTTCTGAGTCGTCTGCGCGGGATGCGCCGTTTGCCCCTCCGATGTCACCTTCGCCGTGTTCGCCATCTGCTTTGTTCGTCCTGCACGCTTGGACACATCATCCCTCTGCGCGGTCTGCTGCGCGAGCGCCTCGTTGACCGCTGTGAAGAACGCTTGCCGCAATGCGCGTGCATCGAGATAGCGGTCGCTCGGGTCGAACGCGGTTGCCCGGGTGAGCACGGGACGCAGAAACGCGTAGGGGACTGACGTGAATCCCTCTTTGGGAGAAGCGGGGTTGGGATCGGTTCCTGTGAGCAGGTATGCGAGGACCATACCCAGCGCGTATACATCGCTGCGCACATCGGTCTGCCCGTAGCCGAATTGCTCGGGCGGCGCGTACGCCTTGGTTCCCAGGTGGGTGGTGTCCGTTGTGGCATCCGCTTTATAGGTACGCGCAATGCCTAGGTCGATGATGAAGAGGGACGTGTCGCGCATCATGATGTTCGACGGTTTGATATCGCGATGGATGATGGGTGGCTGGAAGCCCTCATGCAATTCTGTAATCGCATCGCAGAGCTGCGGAAATATGAAACATGCGCACTCAAGTCCCGCCCCGCGCGCATCGACCACCTCGCGCACCGTGTGCCCTTCGACATATTCCATGAGCACGATGAGCTCATCCTCCTCTTCGTGCACATCGATCATGTGGGGAAGATGGCGAAAGTGAGCGCCCTGCTGTTGCGCGGCAAGTATGTGGGGATAGATCTCTCCCATGTTCGCATGCGAGCTGATGCGCTTGCGGATATACGGACCACACTCGGTGCCGTCGATTTCAGGCTGGTAGACGACTTCGGTGGTCTCGAAGGGCGAGCTTTTCAGGGTGGTTGCTACGCGAAACGCCTGGTTGCGCGCTATGGCATCAAGGTAGGAAGCGACATCATCGGTTTGCATGCGCTCCATTGTATCAAACGTCTTCAGGCGTCCGTGTGATTCTGGGCGCGCTCGCGCAAGCTCTTAAGAAGGTGCTCTTCTACACGTTTGTTGACTTTTTGTTGGGCGTCGTTGAGACTGATGCGATCAATCTCGTCGAGCACTGTTTCGTAGACATCGGAGGTTTCTGTCCAATTGTCCGGCGAAAGCACCGCGAGCGCAGGTTCGAGGCATGCGATGGAGTCTGCCACGAGTTCATCGATCTCTTTCTCGGAGGCATTCGCTGAGAGATGCTTGGTTCAGTGTTCCAGTTCGCGGAGTTCATCAAGAATACCGTTTTTCTCGACGACATGCGTGACGCGCTCCAGTTCATCGAGGTTTTCTTCGTCATAGAAATGTGCGGAGATCAGAAGCGCCGCTTTGTCCGCGTCGGTCAACGCAGCTGAGGCTCTTTTCTGATCCGGGATCCATGCAACGCCGGGAGAGCGTCCATAGAGGCGATTGACGATTTGCGAGAAGCGGACGGGCACGGACGGATCGAGCCCTTCTTCGCGCAGTGCTTTAATGACGCGCCGCTGCTCTTTGAGTCGCTTGATCTCGAGAGCGAGTTCATGGTCGAGTTCATCGAGCGCGTGCTGTAAGGTGTGCGGTGTGTCTTCGTCCGCGTTTTGTTCCTGGTCGAGCATGTCTTTGATGTGCGCGAGCGAGAACCCGAGTGCGGCAAGGCGCTTGATCCGGAGGACACGTGCGAGATCGAACACGCTGTATTTGCGATACCCGTTTTCTTTGCGCGGTGGTTCCGCAAGCAGCCCGAGCGTGTGATAATGGCGAAGGGTTCGGGTGCTCACCCCGGCGATATTCGCGATTTCGCTGCTGCGCATAACGCTCGCCTTTCAGAACTGCAACATCGGATAGATCATGTCCCGGTACGCGCGATGCTGCTCAATACTAGTCAATACTGATAGCGCTTGACAATTTCGTGTTTCTCATAAAGTATACGTGTTCGGTGGCGGCGCGGTGCAACCAACGTATGTGCTTGCGAGAGACAACCCGCTTCCGTCACGCATGAAGGATAGTGCATGGACATCATCAAAAAAGTTCCCATACCAACGGCGGGCGTGGCGCTTGGGTTCGCTGCATTAGGAAACCTTCTGGCTCTGTGGAGTGATCCGCTCCGGATTGTTTGTGGAGTTCTCTCGCTTTTCCTTGTGATTATGCTGGGAGCGAAGATCATCCTTTATCCCCGTCTTATTCAAGATGATCTTAAGAATTCCATCCTTGCCAGCGTGTCTGCCACATTGTTCATGGCATTGATGCAACTTGCGACATATTTGGCATCCGTTCAGTACGAAGTTGCCTTCCTTGTGTGGGCGTGCGCGGTTATTGCACACATCCTTCTTATGTTGTGGTTCACCGTGCGTTTCATCCGCCGGTTTAAGCTGCCTGAAGTTTTTCCGAGCTACTTCATCTGCTATGTCGGGATCATCGTTGCTTCGGTCACGTCGCCCACTTTCGCCCAACAAGCGCTCGGGCGGGTGCTGTTTTGGTTCGGGTTCGTGTGCTATATCGTCCTGTTTGCTCTGGTCACCTATCGCTATGCGCACCACGAAGTACCCGAGGCGGCGCGTCCGCTGTTTTGCATCTATGCGGCTCCCATGAGTTTGTCCCTTGTTGGTTATCTTGCCACTGATCCTGCGCCACACGTGATGTTTGTGACGGTCATGCTCATCCTAGCCCAGGTGCTCTATTTCTTCGTGCTTTTTCATCTTCCGAAGTTTTTCAAAATAGGGTTCTACCCCAGTTATGCCGCCATGACCTTTCCGTTTGTGATCTCGGCAACAGCGCTTATCAAAGGTGTAGCATTTTTGGAGACGACTTGGTGGCAAGGTGCAGCATATGTTCCGCTGGCATTTACTGGCGATATCCTTGGCATCATCGAGAGCGTTTTTGCCACAGCGATGGTATTTTATGTGTTTATTCACTACATGCGTTTTTTCTTCCAGCGTATCGAAGAATCTGCTTCGCCTGTCGTTGAGCAGGAAGAGCAAGAGGATGAGGCGTTCGCCGAGTTCTTCGCTGACGGTCGTTGAGGGATGAGGCTCACGGTAAGTAGGGCGCGGTTTGCGTTGTGCCTCGACCACATTTCGGCTTGTTCCCTTCGCCCCCTTTTGAGTGCTCGCCATGTACCTGTGTTCTCCGTTTGTAGATAAGATTTCCAGCAGATAACGGTTTGCTTGCCCGAATATCTCAAGGGTGGATTCCGGTATCTTCGCCCGAGTTACTTCAATACAGTTAAACCAAAGACGTTGCTTTGACGGTTGCGTTGTCTTCTTCCGTGTTACTACGTGGTGGCGAAGGCGGACAGTGCACCTTTTCGAGAAATCTTTGAAAAAGGCTGTTGATGGCAAGGAGGGCAGCATGAAAGGCATAACAACACATCCGCGCACGTTTGTTGAGTGTGGTTCCAAGATTGTACTGATATTGATCCTCGCGCTTTGCATGGCAGCGCTTCCATCGCTTTCATGGGCGGAAGCTTTGGACACAGACAATGCGAATGTGAGTACGGAGCAAACCGGGGGCAACACTGCCGCTGATGATTGCACGGTTACACTCGAGTACTATGAAAATGTTCCGTACGATGAATTCGATCCGATGTTCCCACCGAACGAGGAGGGGCGCTTCCTCCTCGGGACGCGGGTGCTTACAGGATTGCATGAGGGCGATTTCATTAGAACGGTCGACTACATCGCGAATATTCCGGGATATTTCTTCTTCGATGCGTGGCCTGCGCGGTTAACGGTCAGCACGAATCCGGCCGAAAACGTGATCAAGCTCTTCTATTTCAAGCGCTATGAGAGCGAGTATACGGTGAACTACTACATTATGACTGGCGCGGATCTGGCTGCTGATACCTGGTCGGGTGCGCTCGCAACGGGCGATGTCGACTTCTACAAGATGGGTTCGCAGACGTTCCACAATAAGCGGTTCTTGTCCTTGATCAATGGGGATGCATACGAATACAAGCTTGATGATATGTATGTGGTCGACTCTTATCCGGCACAAATCCGGCTTGGTTTGAACGCTGATGACAATGTGTTGAATGTGCTGTATGTACCCGCGCTTACCAATTTGCCCACCGAAACACCGGTGCCCGATGATACGAACGCGCCGGATAATACCCTGCCGCCCACGGCTCCTGACACGCCTAATACACCGGATGTGCCTAGTACCCCTGATAACGGGGGAGGCAACGGAGGCATCACCGATGACATGATGAACAATCCTGTATCAAAAGGCGAGCTTGTTGAGGCGGCTGACCAGTACCTAGCTGACTACATGGTGGGCAAATCGCTCGCACAAACAGGCGATACGACCACCATTATCGGATTCGTGCTGATTGCCCTTGCCGCCATCGCCGTCGGCGCTGTTGCCTTTGTGCAGTATCGGCAGCGCAGGCAGTAGTGGTTCGAGCAGTTCGCTTTGTGTTCCTGTCTGGGACACGATTGCGATGGAGCATCGATGCGTAACTCCGTTGGATAGCATGACCTCAAAAGCGTCATGCTTCAATGAAAGGATGGTTGGTATATGAGTTATGAGATCGTAGATGCTGGTTTTGTGTTGGACAATTTGAACACGCTGCCCATACTCGACGTTCGTCCTCCCGATATGTACGCGGAAAGTCGCATACCTGGAGCGGTTTCTGTGAGCTTGCTCGACGCGAAGGAAGCCGATGGAGACACGGCGGAGGTTTTCAGCGAGCGTGTCATGGCGAAAAAGTTCGAGCCGCATGATCGATTCATCGTCTATTGCTATGACGGCGGTCTTGCGAATGAGGCGTGTACGCTGCTTGCGTCGAAGGGCTTCGATGGGCTGCTCTGCTACGAGGGGAGCTGGATCGATTGGATCGCGGATCCGTCCCGGCCTATTGAGCAGTAAGTCGTACTATCAGGATCTTTCGCCATTATTGCAGTATTCAACCAATTGGGTCGTTACCAAGTATGCAACGTTTGCGGGCGAGATGAATCTCGCCCCTACATCCACCAGAACCATCATTCCAATTAAAAGGTTTTATCATCCCGCCCCGGTCGTACCTCTTACCGTTCAAGATAACGAATGTATGACCCTTAGGTTTCTGGGAGGTAACACACCACGGTCACATCTATAATCAATCGAGTCATCATTGCTCGCTCCCTGAGAGAGGTCATTTGCGTTCAGCGCTTAAAACATCTGTAACAGCCACCCTTTGTATCTTGCTCGCTTGCATCCTCAGCTTCGCGATTCCAATCCATGCGTTCGCAACATTCTCAAACGATCGCGTTGTCCGCGTGGGCTACTACGTGGGCGAACCGCGGATGCTCAACGGCTTTACCGATGACGATCGCAAAACGGGCTACGGATACGATTTCCTTCAGGCACTCGCCGCGATCACCGGCTGGGAATACGATTACGTTTATGGCAGCCGCGAGGGGATGATCGATGCAGCAACGCGTGGCGATGTCGACCTTATCGTCGGCGTCAGTCCGCATGAGCAGAGCGCGCAGGAACTCCTTTTCCCCACTCGTGACCTCGGTATGACGAATAGCGATCTGTCGTTGGCGGTTTCTGCGGATGACCCCGCGCTTCTGGAAGAACTCAACAGTGCGCTTAATAAGCTGTATGAAGTAGATCCGAACCTGTTCAAGAAACTCGAGGATACCTATTATCCTGAGGGCGAAGAGGGCAAGCATCTCACCACCACCGAGCAGGAGCAGCTCCAGCAGCGCGGCGTGCTCAATATCGGGTACGTTCGCGATAATCTTCCCATTTCAGATGAGGGAGAAGACGGGATGCCTGAGGGGCTCGTTCGAACCGTTGCCGATTGGCTCAATGGATATTTGCCCATCGAACTCAACTACGTGCCCTACGATTCCGTCCGAGGGATGATCGATGCCCTGCATGAGGGTCAGATCGATGCAGCCTTTCCGATCTATACCGATCTGTGGGTATCGGAGCAAAATGATATTTTGCAAACGGAGCCTATCTTCAGCGACAAGGCGATGATCCTCTTTCAGGGGGCGTATCGGGATGATCTGACCTCGGTCATCGGCGTTGCGGAAGAAGGGTTGCAGCAGCGAGAATACATCAACATCTATTATCCCTCCGCCGAAATTGCGCTGTTCGATACCCGTCAAGAGGCCTTTTCGGCAATGCAGAAGGGCGACGTTGATTGCATTATCGGCTGCTCGAGCGTAATCCAGCGTTTCCTTGCGGAGAATCCGTCGCTTGAGGATTGCAACACGGCGCTTTTGGAGCATCCGGAAGAATTCGGTATGGCGGTGGGTCGCGACGATGTGCTTCTTGCCGAAGTGCTGAACAAGGCAATCTCTCACATGGACGAGTCGGAAGTCACGGTCAGCATCATCCGGTATTCAGCCAGCGAACCGTCATATTCTGTCATTGATTTCATCCGCCATAACGCCCTTGCTGTGATCATGTTCCTCTGCGGCATTTTCGGCGTACTACTCCTGGTTTTCATCAGCTATCGCAGACGCACGAACTTGTTCAACAAGGAACAGGCAATCACGCTGAGCGCCCTGGAAGACGCGCTGAAGTCCGCTGAGGTTGCCAGTCAGGCGAAGAGCCAATTCCTGTCGAATATGAGCCACGACATTCGCACACCTATGAACGGTATCATTGGTATGACCGCCATCGCAAAGGAGAACATCGACGAGCAAGACAAGGTGGAGGATTGCCTAGATAAGATCACCGTTTCGAGCAACCACCTCCTTGCGCTCATCAATGACATTTTGGATATGTCGAAGATCGAGTCGGGCAATGTGAAGCTGCAGAAAGAGCGGGTCGACCTTGCTGCGTTGATGGAGTCGCTCGTCGTTATCAACAAGCCGCTGTCGGATGCGAAGAGTCAGCAGTTCGTCGTCACCACCCAGGACATTGAGCACCCGGTCGTGCTTGGGGATGAGCTTCGCATCCAGCAGATTTTCATCAACTTGACCAACAATGCGATCAAGTACACGCTCGAAGGCGGTGCGATTGAGGTGTCGCTGACCGAGCAGTCGTGCGAAGCGGGCGTTGCTCATTTTGAATTCAAGGTGTGCGACAACGGTATCGGTATGAGCAAGGAGTACTTGCCGCACGTTTTTGAGGTGTTCTCGCGTGAGAATGATTCGATCTCTACCGAAGCGCGTGGAACTGGTCTTGGAATGGCAATTGTCGCCAAGACGGTCAAGTTGATGGACGGGACGATCGATGTTGAGAGCACGCTTGGTGAAGGTTCGACGTTCACGGTTGAACTGGCATTCCCGGTGTATGTTCCGAAGAACCAACAGCGCGGGCAGGCATCCCGGGTTGTTGCCGCAATTGATGAAGAGGCGTTTGAGGGTAAGCGCGTTTTGATCGCCGAGGACAACGATCTCAATGCGGAAGTGATCGTCGGTATGTTGGGCAAGTCGGGTATGAGTTTCGATCGCGCGAAGGACGGGCAGTGCGCTCTCGACAAGTTCGCCGCGTCCGAGCCGTTCGCATACGATTACATTTTCATGGACGTGCAGATGCCTGTGATGAATGGGCTGGATGCCGCGCGCGCCATTCGCAATTTGGATCGCGCCGATGCCGAGAGCGTGCCGATTTTCGCGATGACGGCGAATGCGTTCGATGATGACCGGCAAGAGGTTTTGGCGGCGGGTATGAATGAGCATATCGCGAAGCCGTTGCGCGTGAAGCGAATTTACGAGTTGCTCGCGAAGTATGTTCGTTCGTAGGTGATAGGGGTGCGGGCGAGATGAATCTCGCGTATGCGTCTATTTCCCGGTCGGTAATCCAATTGGAACGACCCCGATCACAACGGGTTCGCTGAAATAAAAAACGGGCGCGAAATGAATCACGCCCGTCAATGTTGTTGTTCAATCGTTGTTCTGATTGAGTTATTCCTCCAACGTGAGGTCCTGCGAGGCGGGGGTCAGCGCATCCTGCTCCTCCGCGACTTCCTTGGGAGGCAACTTCCAGTCCGCGTGATCGTCGGGACGCGGCGCCATATCCTCCTCAATGCCATTCGCCGCCTTCAACCGCTCGAAGTAATTCCGCGTCTCTTTCACGACGACGCCCGACAGCGCGATGAGCGCGATCATGTTCGGCACCGCCATGCATGCATTGAAGATGTCAGCGATGGTCCACACTGCGGAAACGGTCATGTAGGGACCGATGAAAACGGCGAAGATGTAGAGCCAGCGATACGCTTTGACCGCCCTCATCGAACCGTTGCTGAAGTACTCCAGGCAGCGCTCGCCGTAGTAATCCCAGCCGAGAATGGTCGTGAATCCGAACAGCGCTAGGCAAGCCATCATGATGAAGGAAACGACCTGACCGCCAATGAAGGGAAGTCCGGCTTGGAATGCCGCGGTGGTGACAGCGGCACCCTCAAGACCGGGGATCTGATATGCGCCGGTCATGACGATGGCAAGGCCGGTCATGGAGCACACCACGATGGTGTCGAGAAAGGTGCCGGTCATCGAGATGAGACCCTGACGCACCGGCTCGTTGGTCTTTGCTGCCGCAGCCGCGATCGGCGCAGAGCCCAGACCAGCCTCGTTCGAGAAGATGCCGCGGGCAATGCCTTTCTGCATGGCGATAATGATCACACCGAGCATGCCGCCCGCTGCAGCTTGGATGCCGAACGCGCTTTGCACGATGGTCACGATCGCCTGGGGAAGCGCGGTGATGTTCGCGCCGATGAGAACGACGGAGATGCCCACATAGACGACGACCATTGCGGGGATGATGCGCTCAGACACGCTCGCAATGCGGCGCAGACCGCCGATGAGCACGAGTCCGACGAGCACAGCGAGGATGAGCGATCCCGCGATCGTGGCGATGGAGTAGTCCATGCCGAACAGATTCACCGTGTTCGCTTTCGCCGGATCGAAGAACCCGGTGATGGCGCTTGAGATCGAGTTCACCTGAGTGAAGGTACCGATGCCGAACAGACCGACGCACATGCCGAAGAAGGCGAACAGCTTCGCGAGCCAGCGCCAATTCCTGCCCATGCCGCGCTCGATGTAGTAGAACGGACCGCCCAGAACATGGTTGTCTTTGCCGACGGAGCGGTATTTCACGGCGAGCAGACCTTCGGAATACTTGGTAGCCATCCCGAACAAAGCAGCCAGCCACATCCAGAACAGTGCGCCCGGACCACCTGCGACGATAGCAGTGGCAACGCCGACGATGTTGCCTGTACCGATGGTGGCTGAAAGAGCCGTGCAAAGTGCGCCGAAGCTGGACACCTCGCCCGCGCCCGTCTTCTCGTTGGATGTCATGTACCTCAGTGCACGACCGAGCTGCGAGAACTGCAGTCCCTTCAGTCGCAGAGTCAAAAGCAAGCCACCGAACAGGATCAATACCATAAGCGGTACGCCCCAGACCCAATCGTCGATGGTCGCCAATATGGAATCGAACGCCTCCATGTTTCCTCATTTCTCGAATCGAATTGTTGCCAAGGAAACGGCGCGTTGCCAGAGGAAGCAAAGACGCTTGAGGGACGTTTGGAGGATACTGCATGGGGCGGGGAAGGGCAGACACGAGGTGTCGAAGAGAACCTTGCGTCTCTGTCCTTTTGCCTGAGAGTTTGAGTTCGCGGTATTCGACCGGGCGAACCTTGCCCCTTCGGCACCCGCATGCGGGATTCTCCAGAGGTCTCATCCACATCCAGTTCCGAGTAAGTTCAGGATGCTTCCTTTGAGATACGCGTTGTTTCGCACCGAGATTATACACCTTTTACAATTCGGTAACGGATTGCTTGCCCGAGGTTTCTCAACGAACAGTTAGCAAGGTTGGTGTACGTGCACAACGTCCGGATAGACGGTCTTAGAATCAGGGGGAAAGGAGATGCTCATGACCGCTGAGATGACTGCCGGAATCAACCCGCACGCACTGCCCCTCCTTGCATGGGGCCATGCACTGATGGCGCTGTGTGCACTGCTGTATCTGTCATGGTGGTCGATCTTTTTCCGTCCTGCCATTCCGAAGGTGACAGGTATTCTTTATGTATGTGGGGTTGGGTGCATCATCGGTGCTGCCATCGCTGGTATCGCCGGTGCTGTTGTCATCGGCATGGGTAGCGCCAAGGCAGCGGCGGTCGGCTCTCCTTCCGGGTGGTGGTTTGTGCTCGGCGCTCTTGTGGTCTATGGGATCCTCGTGTTCGTGACCACCCGCTTTTGTCATCGCGTGGTCACTACGGAACTTGCGCTTTTCGTTGCGTGGAGTGCGCTTGAACTCGCCTGCGTGTGCATCCTTGGAAGCAGCGGCGGATTGCCTCAGACGCGCGCTATCATACTCGGCTGCGTGATCGTGGTTCTCTTCGCCATCATGCTCGTGTGCTACCTGCTGTACTACATGTTGCCGCCCGCACCTTCGTTCATCGATGGAGCAATTCCTTTGGCACTCGTAGGCATCTATTCCCTTGGTTGCGCGCTTCTATTTGGGAATGCCTGAGATAAGCGCATGCCTGAGATGAGCAAGTATCTGAAATTAGCGAATGCCTGAATCTAGGTAATAGCCTTCCGCAGAGAAACGTTTTTTGTACACCAGAAAACAGATCATCACGATTGCCACCGTCGTTGCCGCCGAAACCATCAGCAGCACAACGATCTGATACTTCGCCGCAAGAATCGGGTCGGATCCCGAGAGAATTTGTCCTGACATCATGCCCGGTATCTGTACGATTCCCGCTGCGCTCATCGTGGCAAGCGTTGGGGTGATGCCTGCGCCGACCGCCGCTTTGATCGAGGGAAACGATGCTTCGCGCGGCGTGGCACCGAGGGCGATCATGGTGAAGATCTCATCGCGGCGCGCGTCCATATCGGCGAAGAGCCTATCCATGGCGACTGCCGTTGCGGACACGGCATTTCCAAGCGCCATGCCGGTGATCGGAATCAGCTGGCGTGCGCTGTACCACGGGTCGGGATGGATCACGCCCTCAACAACAATGAAGGCGATGACGATGGCGGAAACGAACAGGGAGAGGAAAACGTTGAGGTAGAGCCCCGAGACTCTCTTGCGCACGCGCGAGACAGCAATCTGGGTTGCAGCCATAACCATCGCGAGCAGGATGAGCAGAACGAACCACCAGTTCTGGTACTTGAATACGTAGATGAGCAGGAATCCCATCGCGAGGAGCTGGATGAAGGCGCGCACGGTTGCGACGGCGATGCTCTTTTCCTGTGCAAGCCCCAGTTTCCACGAGACGATGCCGGCGATGAGCATGAGCGCAGCTGCTGCGAACAGCTCAATGTTGCCGATGTTGAGAGCGCCGTCCATGTTAGTGATCCTTGATTGTGAGTGTGTTGTTCTTGATGGTGAAGGTGCACGACGCGAGCCCGTCGGATGCGCGATGCCTAATTCGCAGGCAGGTGCACCCCTCCTCCACGATGCGTTTCGTCAGGGCGCTCACCGCTGCGGAAGCGTCGTCGTCGAGTGCTGCGTCAACCTCATCAAGCAGGAGGACCTTCGGTTTTGTGGCGAAAGCTCTCACGAGGGCGACGCGCGCAGCTTGTCCGCCGGAGAGCTTCACGGCGCTGCGGTCGAGGTCGACGTCAAGCAGGGTTTGTTCGAGCAGGGCGTGAAGTTCCGCATCGGTCGGAGGCGTTTCGCCCTTGCGAACTTTGAAGGTCCAGGGCAGAAGAAGGTTTTCTCGCAGCGAGGCATCGGTGAGCAAGGCGTGTTGTGGCACGAGGCAGACGTCGCGCCGCCATTGCTGGGGCGAGAGATCGGTATGTGCGATGCCACCGACATACATGGTGCCGCTTTTGATCGCGAGCATACGGGCGCATGCGCGCAGCAGCATGGACTTGCCGACACCTGAGGGACCGACGAGGTCGTAGATTTCGCCCTTCTCCAAGGCGAAGCTCACGTTCTCGAGCTTTGGGGCGGGCTCGGTCTCTTCGCTTATGGAGACAGAGGTGTTTTCGGAAGTGTATTCGACACATATATTATCGACCGAGAATAATGGCATGACGGAATAGTAATAGATGTGTGACAGAGTGTGCAAGCGCGCCGAGTGCTCTGCCCGACATAACTACGATTGTTGTATGAAAACGTGTGGGTGATTGCTATCAGAGCGAAGGAGAGTGCGATGGATATACATGTATTGTCGGCATATCAGACTACAGCTGAAGAGTTTTTTGAGAAGATCGAGCAATGGCATGCTGATCTGGTGCTTGATGTCAGGCTCAAGAATACCAACCAGCTCGCCGGGTTCACCAAGCAGGAGGATCTGGCGTATTTCGTGCGCGTGATCACGCATGCCACGTATGCTCATGATGTTGAGTTTTCGCCGTCCAAGACGTTGTTGGATGATTACCTCGACCATTCGATCGATTACCAGACGTATTTTGAGCGGTATGCGCAGGAATTAAAGCAGCGCGGTGCCGTGGATGATTTTTTCGAGAAATACGGGTCGTATCAGTCGATCGCCATCGTGGGTACCGCCACGGATAAGCGGCGGTCGCATGCCGAGGAGTTGCAGAAGTTGTTGGAAGCGGCATTGCAGAACCAAAAGTGATCCAAGGGGATCGTGGTTGGGCATAGATGTAGGGGCTGAACCATTCGTGATTAGGAATGCGTTCGATTGGAATAATGGTTGGGCATAGATGTAG
>CAZFGW010000009.1:0-65671 GCA_964518575.1 uncultured Eggerthellaceae bacterium | reverse complement strand
CTCGCGACCTCCGACGTGACAGGCCGGCGCTCTAACCAACTGAGCTAACACCCCGAATGGGCTGTGATAAAACAGCTTTATGATTATAAGCAGAAGTTCTCCGTTGGGCAAGAAAAATCTGTTGCGAATTACAAAAAATGTTGCTCACTGTCATTTGCAACGCTTTTATTGCCGAAGCGTCTATTCCGTCCACATTTTCGAAAACTCCTTCATAATCTTGGTAGTCATTTTTGATGGCATGCATGAACGTCAACCTATGAGTCATCCATGAAGGTCATGTTTAAAGGTTAAACCACCGAGATGGGGAAGGAATCAGGGTAGAGCGGCATCGTGAGAGTTTTTCGCTATTATAAAGAGCATCTGGTTGCCTTGCTCCTGGTTATCCTTCTTTTGCTTTGTCAGGCGTTCACGGAGCTCGCCATCCCGAAATACACTTCTGACATTGTTGATATCGGCATCCAGCAATCGGGAATCGACCATGTTGCTACCGATGAGCTTTCAAGCGATACCTATGACATCATCGATGCGCTTGTGCCAGCGGACGATCAGGAGACATTTACGCGCTCATACGATGCCACCGATGCGGGTACGTATGTTCTGAATGCATATGGAAAGCAGAACCGCACAGCGCTTGATGCCATGATGGCTTTTCCGATGGTGGTTGCTCATACCGACCGCTCAACTGACGAATATACGGGGCTTTTTCAAGTCATCGACGCCTATCGCGCACATACGATGACGAAACAGGACGTGCAGGATTACGTGGATGCGGTCAGGCAAGCCGAATCAACGAGTGCCCATCGCTTGATCGATCAGGAAGGGATTGCCTCAGCGCTTGCGGAATACAGCGCCCTTGGATACGACCTTCCTGCAATGCAATTCAGGTATTTGATCACGACCGGCGCGCTTATGATCGGACTTGCGCTCCTCTCGATGCTTTTCGCGATAAGCGTCGGATTCGTTGCATCGCGCACCGGCTCGCAGATTGGGCGCAACCTGCGCGAGCGACTGTTCACGAAAGTTGTTTCCTTTTCCGAAAAGGAGATCGGAAAATTCTCCGCAGCATCTCTGATCACGCGTGGCACGAACGATATCCAGATCATCCAAAACGTCTCTATCATGCTGATGCGGATGGTTCTCTATGCGCCTATCCTTGCGCTTGGTGGCATCATCATGGTGGTGGTGACGAACCTGTCGATGGGTTGGATCATCGCGGTGGCGGTCGTAGCGGTGCTGAGCGTGATTTTCGTGCTTTTCAAGCTTGCGCTCCCGAAGTTCAAGATGATGCAAACCCTGATAGACAAGGTGAACCTGATCGCGCGGGAGATACTGACGGGCATTCCCGTGATTCGCGCATTCGGACGCACGGGATATGAGGAGAACCGCTTCGACGACGCTTCTACCCAGCTGATGCACACGCAACTGTTCACCAATCGGGTCATGACCTTTCTCATGCCCGCCATGATGCTCATTATGAATGTGACATCGGTGGCGATCGTGTGGTTCGGCGGTCTGTATATCAACGACGGCACCATGCAAACCGGCGACATCATCGCCATCATCACGTACTCGATGGTGATCATCATGGGATTCATCATGATCGGCATGGTATCGATCATGCTTCCGCGTGCTGAGGTCGCCTCTGAGCGCGTGGATGAGGTTTTGAACTGCGCTCCTTCGGTTTTGGACAAAGAAGATGCATGCGCCCTTTCTGCAACCGAGCGCGGTGCCCGCATCGAATTCAAAGATGTCAGCTTCAAATATGACGAAAACAGCGAATGCGTTCTCAAAAACATCAGCTTCACGGCAGAGCCGGGCACAACGCTTGCGATCATCGGATCGACGGGTTCGGGCAAATCAACGATCGCGAAGCTCATTGAGCGGTTCTACGACGTGTGCGAGGGATCGGTGCTCATCGATGATGTCGATATCCGTGATCTTGACCAGAAGAATCTACGTGAGCAGATCGGCTATGTCCCGCAGAAAGCGTTTTTGTTTGCCGGTACGATCGACTCGAATATCGCTTACAGCGATGAGGGCATGAAGGAATCGACGGTTAACGAGGCGCTTGCAATCGCGCAGGCGGAGCCGTTCGTTGCGGGACTTCCTGCACTCAGCGCTTCTCCCATCTCCCAAGGCGGCATAAATGTATCCGGCGGTCAGCGCCAGCGCCTCGCGATCGCCCGTGCAATCGCCACGGATGCGCGCGCCTATATCTTCGACGACTCCTTCTCGGCGCTTGATTACAAGACCGATGCAGCGCTCCGGCATGAATTGACAAGCAAGCTTGCTGCGGCAACGAAGGTCATCGTTGCGCAAAGAGTTGCGACCATCATGGATGCCGATAAGATCGTTGTGCTTGATGAGGGGCGGCTTGTCGGAATGGGCAGCCACGATGAACTTCTCGCTTCGTGCGAAGCGTATCGACAGATCGCCCTTTCCCAGCTGAGCAGGGAAGAGCTTGGGTTGGGAGGTGAGCGCGATGCGAAATGAGAGCGAAATCTATCCAGCTGACTTCGATATACTCCCACCTGAGGAACGCGCCCGCATTCGCCGCGAACGTGCGGCAGAGGTGATCGACGAATTCGCCACCGCTCAGGTGAAGGGCGGTGCGCGCCGCAAGCATGGACATGGCATGGGTCATGGCGGCATGGGCGCCGTCGAGAAGCCGCGTGATTTCGGCGCCACGATGAAGAAAATGATTGCCTACCTCGGCGCATTCAAGCTGCAGCTCATCGCCGTATTCATATTCGCAATCGGCGGGTGTGTGTTCAATATTGTCGGTCCGAAAGTGATGTCCGAGGCAACAACATTGCTGTTTGAAGGGGTTATCGCGAAGATCGACGGGAGCGGTCAGATCGCATTTGACGCGATCAGTCGCGTGCTTATCATCACGATCATCCTCTATGCGGCATCTACCTTATGCATGTGGATTCAGGGATGGTTCATGGCGGACATCTCCCAAAAGACGTGTTATCGTCTGCGCCGCGCCATCATCGAAAAGATCGGTCGCATGCCCTACGGATATTTCGAGAAAAGCCTGGCTGGTGACACGCTTTCACGCATCACCAATGATGTCGACACGCTGGGGCAGAGTCTGAACCAGGGACTCACGCAGTTGGTTACCTCCACGGTCACGATCATCGGCGTTACCATCATGATGTTCTCCATCAACTGGATCATGGCTCTGATCACGCTGGTTATGGCGCCCATATCCGCATTGGTCACGATGTTTGTGGTGAAGCGCTCGCAGAAGTACTTCTACGCTCAGCAAGAGTTGCTCGGCAAAGTCAATTCCCAAGCGGAAGAGACGTTCTCGGGGCATGTGGTTGTGAAGGCGTTTGGGAAAGAGGACGAAACGGTTTCGCGCTACAAACAAGCCAACGATGCGCTCTATACCTGTGGATGGAAAGCGCAGTTCATGTCATCGTGCATGATGCCTGTCATGAGCTTCATCGGCAATGTTGGATACGTGGCTGTTGCGGTAAGCGGCTCGGTGCTCGCGGTTCAGCGCGTCATCACGGTGGGCGATATCCAGGCGTTCATCCAGTATGTGAAGAATTTCACGCAACCGATCACGCAGCTTGCGCAGGTCTCCAATGTGCTGCAGCAGATGGCAGCCGCAGCCGAGCGTATCTTCGATTTCCTTGCTCAAGAAGAGGAGCCTGCACAGACCGTCGAGCATGATATCGAAGGGAAGCCTTGCAGTGTAACGTTCGACCATGTGTGGTTCGGATATGAAAAGGACAAGCCCATCATCAAGGACTTCACGGTTGAGACCAGTTGCGGCGATACCGTAGCCATTGTGGGACCGACGGGCGCGGGAAAGACAACCATCGTTAAGCTGCTGATGCGTTTCTACGACGTCGATGCTGGCAAGATTTGCATCGGAGGCACAGACATCAATACGATCGAGCGCGACCAAGAACGTGCGCTTTTCGCAATAGTCCTTCAGGATACGTGGCTTTTCAAGGGAACCATCAGGGACAATATACGCTATGGACGCCTCGAAGCGAGCGATGAGGAGGTCGAAGAGGCGGCGCGGGAGGCGTGTGTCCACCATTTCATCACCACATTGCCGGGCGAATACGATTTCGTTATCAGCGAAGACGCGAGCAATATAAGCGTCGGACAACGTCAGCTCATCACCATAGCCCGCGCGCTCATTGCCCAGCGCGAGATGCTCATCCTTGATGAGGCAACGAGCTCGGTCGATACGCGCACGGAGATCAGGATACAGATTGCCATGGACAATCTTATGAAGGGCAAGACATCGTTCGTGATCGCGCACCGACTCTCAACTATCAAAAACGCCGATCTCATTATCGTGCTCGATAAAGGCGGTGTGCGTGAGATGGGCAAGCATGAGGAATTGCTTTCCCGCGGCGGGTACTATGCCGAATTGTACAACGCTCAATTCGCGCATGAGGATACAATAGAGCACGAAGATGAAAGATAGCTTCGCCTGCCGGCTTTTAAGGACGCAACCCGGCTCAAACACAGAGAGGAAGCTTTTTGGATACGCTCGATAAGACCAACGCACCCGAAGGGGAGTGCATGCCGGGATATCCCGACATGTGTCCTGAGGGTACGCTCTATCCGGAAGGCATCATACGGGTTCTGCCCGAGGCGATCGCCGCAAAGCGGCTGATCCAGAATCTCCCGAAGGGCACACCTGAGAAGCCGGTGCAAATTGCTGCGTTCGATTTCGACGGAACGTGCATCTCGGGGTCGTCACCCAAAAAGCTCGTCCACGTGTTGGGTATCACACGCAAGATCGGTCTGTACAAGCTCTTCCGCGTGGGGTTGTGGGGTCTTGCCTACAAGCTCAATCTGCCGAAGGATGCAGAAGGGGTGCGCAGCCGTGTGTTCTCGGCATTCGACGGCAGTCCCGCAACGAAGGTCAATGCGTTTCTGTGCGACTTCTACCACAAACAGGTAGAGCCGATGTATCGTCAAGAGGCTGATGCAGCAATGTTCGCCCACTTGGAAGCCGGGCACATCGTTGTTTTGGTGTCGGCAAGTTTTGAACCCATCATCGCCTCAGCCATGGTCGAGCATCCGATCCAGTTCGCGCTCGCCTCAAGGATGCGCATTAAAGATGGTTGCTACACCGATGAGGTGGAAGGGCTTCCCACTGAAGGTCCGCAGAAGATTGAGGTTCTCACCACTTTCGCGAACGAGTATTTCGGGGAAGGGAATTGGGAGATCGGCTGGGCATACGGCGATCACTACTCCGACTTGGAAATGCTTGAGGCGGCAAAACATCCCTGTCCGGTGACACCTGACTGGAAGCTGAAGGGCGTTGCCCTGAGGCGGGGCTGGGAGATCCTCGACTGGGATTAACCAAGGCGTACCGTACCCCCATCCGTGCTTACTCAAAGCGGGTTATGATTTCCATTCTGTTACGGGCTCATGTAGTTTATATATCACTTGATCATATTCATACGGATGTTCGTGTAAAAGCCACACCTTCTGCGTTAGAATAAGCCGCGAGAGAACTGTGTAAGCCCGAAGGAATGCGGCTTGCCCTACGAAAGGTAGGAACGAATCATGACTGATAGCAAAAAGATGAATGAGGGATTGCCCGACGGCGCCCCGTTAGAACCAAAAGGAAGCGTTGCTGAATATCTTGACCGTGCGAAGGATGCCAGTGAATCGGGGGATCCGAAACTCGGTATGTATCTCTATCTCGCGGCATTCGAGAAGGCGTCGAATGAGAGCGATATCCCCTGCGAAGATGCCTTGTTCGGGCTGAAGCGTGCATGGGGGCTTGCTTGCGACAACAAAGAACGCTCGCTTGCGGAATACATTTTCGAGAAGATGGAGCCCTATCTCAGCTCTGAGGAGGTCGCTAGTTGCGCGAACCGCCTGCAATCCTTGGCACTCGACAAGCTCGAGGAGTTTGGAATGTCGCGCCAGGAACTCGAGAGCATGGCGCAGATGATATCGGAGGATCTGCTCAATATCGATGACGGTTCCTTCAAGATCGAGCATATTGCCACAGATCGCCTCTTTGACGGCAATGTCGGTATCGCGAAGATCACGGCATCAAAGACATCTCCCGAACTGCAAGCTGAAAAGGTACCGGAGTCATCTGAAGACAACGATAGTGCAGATGAGAGCACTGAGGGTACACAAGGCGCTGCATCGTCAGAAAAGGAAGAAACAGGCTTTACGGAGCTGAGATTCCCGTTTCCTGGCAGAGACGAGCATCTCGATTACGACCATATCGCAGGATATGGTTTCGCTATTGCCGATATGAACAAGCTCGGCATCGGTGTGAAGGACAAAGAGCGTTTCAACGAACTGGTCGAACTGCTCAATGCGCGGCATGGACTTTCTCATATGCCCGCGCTTGACACGATCATCTTCAGCTGTGAGGCGCGCGAAGATGCGAACCGGTTTATGATGGCCACGGTGGGCGAACTTGCGCTTCCTGCCATCCATATGCACATGGAGGAGAACATCCAGGGTATGCCTGTGCTTTGCATCAGTGCGCAGGCGAAGGACCTCCCGAAATCCAACTCGATGCAGGATGTTCTGAGTAAGGGCGGTATCTTGCTGCTGGAGGACTTGGACATGTGGTCCTCTCCGGTGATGGATATGCCCGAGGACAACAATGCGTTCATCATGATGCAGTTGACACGCGGTGCGCGTGAGGCTATGAACATGCTCAAGTACGCGGCTGACAATCCGCATGTGTTCGTGTTCGCCACCGCAACCGATGTCAATCGCATTGATCCATTCTTCCTTGATGCGCTCGAGCCGATCACCGTTGTTGAGATCGGTCTTCCTACGCCGGAAGAGCGCGTGGAGATCTGGATGGACATTTCGCGCAAGCATCCGTCCATGCGCGGTATCAGCAAAACTGATCTCGTGCGACTTTCGGCGAATATGCCGCGCTTCGATATCTATATGGCTGCGCGGGAAGCGGTTGATCAGGCGTACAAGTATGGTCTTGCAACGCACTCATACAAGCCGGTCACGCGCGAGAATATCTACGAGAAGCTCGCTGCATATCAGCCCTTGGAGTCTTCGGAATACGATCAGCTGGAAAACGAGGTCGTCAAACAGTTCAAGTCCGAGCTTGACCACCTTGAAGACATCCTTGACGAAGAATAACATCCGTGTCCCACTCGATCGCTCGGTGATGAAACTCGATGACATCGTTCGTTAATCTATTCTTGATCGCCGTCGGGCTGTCGATGGATGCGTTTGCTGCCTCCATCTGCAAAGGTCTTGCAAGCCCGAAGATCGAGTGGAAAACGGCGTTTCTCACGGCATTTTTGTTTGGGTTCTTCCAAGCGGGAATGCCGCTTCTCGGTTGGCTGTTCGGCATGACCTTCGCCGAGCTCATCGAGCCGGTTGATCATTGGATTGCCTGTGCGCTCCTTGCCGCAATCGGCATCAAGATGATCTGGGATGCGTTCCACGATGCGTGCGATTGCTCAGCCGACGAGGGCACGAAAACGAACTTAGCAGAACTGCTCGTGCTTTCGGTTGCTACGAGTATCGATGCGCTTGTTGCGGGTATCTCGTTTTCGATGACGGGGATCGCCATCGTTCCTGCCGTCATCGTCATCGGGATCACCACATTTGCGCTCTCACTGGTGGGATTCTTGATCGGGCACCGTTTCGGCGCAGCTTACGGAAAGCCTGCAACCATTGCGGGAGGTATTGCGCTCATTGTTCTTGGGCTTAAGATTTTGCTTGAGCACTTGGGTGTGTTCTAGCGCACGTTCAAAGGACGCCTGTCCAAAAACCGCACCCTAAAAGCACGTTTAGAAGGCATGCTCTCAAAAGCGTTTGAAATGCGCACCCTGAAGGTACGCTCGAAAGGCAGGTCCTTACAAAACCGGGTATGATCCGAGCACTTTGACCTCGCGTAGTTTCAGCCTGAGGCACGAAAGCGCCGTTTGCGTTGCAAGGTCCCGATCCGTCCCTTCGAACTCCACGAAGAACATGTAATCGCCGAGCTGCTGCTTGAGCGGGCGAGACTGGATCATCGACAAATTGATGCCCGCATAGGCGAATTCCGAGAGGATCATATGGAGACACCCTGCGCGGTCGTTCTCGAGGAATAGTGCGAGCGAGGTCTTGTACCGCTCGCTGGTAAGCGAGCTTGCAAGCCCGTGCCTACCGATCAGGGCGAACACGGTCTGGTTGCCTACGTGGTCCTCGATTCCCGACTCGATGATCGTACAGCCGTGGATATCGGCGGCGAAGGCGTTCGCGATGCTTGCAATTTTGGGATTCCCCGCAGCAATGCGCGCGCTTTCTGCGGTCGAGGCGGTCATCATGATCTCACGCCCGGGAAGGTTCTCGTTGATGTAGCGTCGGCATTGCGCAATACCTTGCGGATGTGAGGCGATGGTGGTCACCTCTTCGATTTTCGTCTCGGGACCTGCCATCAGGCAGTGGTGGATATCAAAGACCTTTTCTGCCAGGATCACCGAGGTCGACTTGAATGCGAAGTTGTCGAGCGTTGCGGTCACGGGTCCTTCAAGCGAATTCTCCTTGCCGACAACACCATAGGTTGCCCGTCCGCGATCAACCGCATCGAAGACCTCGTCGAACGAAACGCATTCCAACAACACAGCGTCTTCAAGCCCGAGCGCGTCGATGAAGTAGAGTGCCGCCTCATGGGTATAGGTGCCCTGGGGACCGAGGTATGCGATGGTGGTGTCTACAGACGACATAAGTAACCTTTCCTCTGTAATACTGCTTGATTGCATCAAGTAGCCCTGATGATAAACGAAGAGATGGGCTCTGTCATGAACGTCTTTGCGTTTTGCCGCGCTCAGCCGCGTGTCGGCGCCATCTGGTAGCTGTGTTACGAAGTTGGTAGCAAGTAACATTATTGAACCACTTACACCTGAGAGGAATCTTTTTCGAACCTCGTGCAGCAAATATCGCTGCTTTGCCATCAAAATGAATTCTGTATGTAAACGTACGGACACCTAGAGGGGGTGTACACATGGAAGATCAGGCCACGATAACAGATGCCATGAGCATTCTCGAGTCGCGCGGCGTCACCCGTCGGAGCTTCATGAAGCTCTGTGCCGGTGTTGCGGCAGCAGCGGGTTTGTCCCAGCTTGCTATCCCGCGTATCGCAGAAGCAATTGAGAAATCTGTCATTGGAGCCACATCCGGTGATCTCTATCCAGTGATCTGGATAGAAGGAGCTTCCTGCACAGGTTGCACCGAGTCATTCGCGCAGATTGAAACGCCGGACGTTGCAACAGTTGTGCTTGACGTCATCTCTTTGAACTATTCCGAGACGCTTTCAGCGGCTGCGGGATATTCGGTCGAAGAGGCGAAGGCACAAACGATTGCTGCCGGTAATTACATTCTGGTGTATGAAGGCGCAGTGCTGGAAGGCTGGGGTGGAAACGCCCTGCGCGCGGCAGGAGAGACCGGAATCGAATCACTGATCCAGGCAGCAGAAAGCGCAAATGCCGTTGTCGCTGTGGGTTCATGTGCAGTGAATGGTGGATGGTGCGCAGCATATCCGAATCCGTCGAAGGCGATCGGTGTGCAACAGTGCCTCAAGAATGAGGGGATCAGCACCCCGGTCATCAATGTACCGGGATGTCCTGTGAATCCCGAGTGGGTCATGTCCGTCCTCGTTGATGTTGTTATGTTGCAAGATCCCGGTCTTGTCAAGCTCAACAGCAACAACATGCCGGCAAACCTCTTCAGCCAGACGATTCATGACAATTGCGAGCGTCGTGGTCACTTCGAGAATGGCGAATTCGTTTATGAGTTCGGTTCCGAAGAGGAGAAGCTCGGATATTGTCTGTATCCGCTCGGCTGCCGTGGTCCTCAGACCAAGGCGCTGTGCGGGGTGACACTGTGGAACAATCGCCGTTCGTGGTGTGTCCAAGCTGGTTCTCCCTGCATCGGTTGCTGTGAGGCAAACCCGAATGATCCGGGCGACAACTGGGTCCAGGTCAATACGCCTTTCTACAATCGCTTCCGCGATCTTCGCATCGGGGATCTCAAGTTCCAGCCCGAGCCTGTTGCATGGGCTCTGACCGGTATCGTTGCCGCTGCATTGGTTATCCATGGCTTCGGCATGAAGAAGACCGGTCGTATGGATGGCGGCGCTCCCTTCGAGCAGATCCGCAAGTGGGACAAAGAGCATCCTGAGCAATCTGTTGGCGTATACGCCGATCCCGAGAAGGGTGGTCCGGTCATCGACGCCAAGATCGAAGAAGAGAACACCCATCATGCCGCCGCGCCGGCTGATGAAGCTACCGAAGACGAGAAAGAATAGGGGGTGAGACACGAGTGGCACGTACCGTTATCGATCCTATAACACGTATCGAAGGACATCTTCGCGTTGAGATGGAAGTTGAGCAAGGTGTTGTTACCGATGCATGGGTCTCAGGTGGTTGTTTCAGGGGCATGGAGCTCGTTGTGCAAAACCGCACACCGCAAGATGCTGCCCAGATCGTGCAGCGCATCTGTGGCGTTTGCCCTGTCTCCCATTCGCATGCTTCCTCCATTGCAGCTGAGAAAGCATATGGGATCACCATTTCGAATAACGCACGCTTGGTTCGCAACCTGATCGAGGGTGCGCAGTTCCTTCATTCGCACATCCTTTGGTTCTACAACCTGTGCGCGCTTGACTATGTGAATCCGCTTGATGCGCTCAATGCGGACATCGCTGATACCTATGAGCTGGCTCGTCAAGCTGGTACCTCTATGGATACCGATTTCGTCCTGCTCAAAGAGAAGCTCGAGAAATTCGCTGCCAACGGACAGCTCTCCATCTTCTCCGGCAACTGGTTCGAGTGCGACAACGGTCAAGGTTACAAGCTTCCTCCGGAGCTGAACCTCATCTGCACCGCCCACTATCTTGAGGCGTTGAAGATGCAGGCACGGGCGAGCGAGGTTGCGGCTTTGATCGGTGGCAAGATGCCGCATGTCATGACCATCGTTCCTGGTGGCACGGCATTTGTTCCCACCGAGCAGAAGCTCGATGATTTGTGGGCGATGGTGAACGAGATCTACGACTGGGTCTCCACGACAATGATCCCGGACACGCTCGCGCTTGCACAGTTCTATCCGGATGCACTCAAGTTCGGACGGGGCTGTGGACGCTATATCGCTTGGGGCGTTTTTGAGGGTCCCGATTGGCCCTATGGTGGTGACTACACCGAGCAGATGATCAACCGCTACCTTCCCATGGGTGTGCTCGACGAGAAGCTCAACGTGAGCAACGTCGACGAATCCCTGATTACCGAATACATGGGACATTCCTGGTACGAGGGTACGGGAACCTTCGAGTCTCCTTACTTCGTGACCGATCCCGAGTTCACCGACTACAACGTCGATAACCGCTATACGTGGGTGAAGTGCCCTGCGTATGATGGCAAGCCTATGGAGGCGGGCGGATTCTCCCGTATCCTCGCGGCTTACAAGCGCGGCGTTCCTTTCATCGTCGAGCAGGTCGACGCGATGATCGCGGCACTTGGTGCGACGCCGGGCGATTTCTCCATCCTGCAGAACACGCTTGGACGTACTGCTACCCGCCAGATTGAGACGCTCTACATCGCGGGTCTCATGAAGGAGTGGACGCTTGAGCTTATGGAAGCCATCGCAGGCGGCGACTCTGAGTACTTCAAGGAGCCGATAACCACGACTGGCGAAGGCACGGGCTTCTGGGAGGCACCGCGTGGTGCGCTGTATCACTCCGAGAAGATCTCGAACAACAACATTGATGGTTATCAGATCATCATTCCGTCTACGTGGAATCTTGCACCGATGAATGAAGCGGGCGTTCATGGACCGCTCGAGCAGGCGCTGATCGGAAACCCGGTCGAGGACATGGAAATGCCGATCAACCCGCTCCGTACGGTTCACAGCTTCGATCCTTGCACGGCATGTGCGGTTCACATCACCGAGCCCGCAACCGGCAAGACATTCAAGACGGTAACCAGCCCTTGGGGGGTGAAGTAAATGGCGCATCTTGCTCATTATCGCGAAGCCCATCCGATGGTGTTCGTCGTTACCCACTGGATCAATCTCGTTTGCATGATCCTGCTCATCCTGACGGGCTTTATCATCCATTATCCGTTCATCCCTGAGATCATGGGAATCTGCCGAGGCGTGCACGTCTTCTGCGGCTTCGTCATCTTCCTCAATATGGTCTTCAGGGTGCTGGCGGCATTCTTCGTGAAGACTTCACCCACGGGTGGCACGAGGAAGCAGGATCTTGACTACAAGTCCTGGCTGCCCCAGAAGGACAACCGCCATCAGGCACTGGTGTGGATCAAGTACTATCTTTTCCTTCAAAAGGATCATCCTCTGGGAGCAAAACTCGGTGTTCCGCAGAAGCTGTCATACCTTTTGATTCCGGTGCTTATCTTCTTGATGTTCTGGACGGGGCTGTGTCTGTGGGCTCCCACCATGAACCTGGGTGCGATGGCTTGGACGACGACGCTTGTCGGCGGAGCAATGTCGATGCGCATCATCCATTACTACGGCATGTTCGTGTTCATCATCTTCATGTTCATCCATATCTACCTTGCTAATGTTGAAGGCACGGCTCCTACGAAGCTGATGTTCTTCCACAAGGAGCACGGTGGACTCGTGTATGATCCTGAACTTCACAACATCGTCGGCGAAGATATGGATCCGCGTAAGGACAAATAGCTGAAGCTTCGTCATACGTATTATTTCAAGAAGCCGTAGAGGGAAACGCCCTGTACGGCTTCTTGCTTGCACGGTTTGGCTTTGGGTATCATGCGACGCACGAGGCGGAGCGCATACGATTAAGGGGTATTGAACGTGGCTGAGCTTACCGATGAACAGATTGCTCAGGAAGAGAAATTCATGCGCGGGCTTCCGCGAGTAAATATCGCAGCGCTCCTTGTGCCCCCGATCTGGGGTCCGGCGCATGGATTCTGGATAACCATCCTGTTCTATCCCGCCTGGCTTCTTGCTGACAACCTGTTCTACGCTGCCGTGAGCGAACCGACGGTGCTCTCCGTGATTGCTGCCATAAGCGTATTCATCGTGCTTCTCGGTGTCACGATTGCCTTTTCTATCGTGAGCCAGCCCATTGCCGCTCATCGTGCAGAAGATCGTCATATCAGCCGGGAAACCTATCTCAGGCGCGAGCGTTACTGGGCGATAGCTTCCGTGGTCTGCGCGCTTGCGATGCTCGGGTTCGCAACGTATTACAACCTTGCAATCCGTCCCTTCCTTCAATGAGGTCATCAATGACAAAGAAGGTGACAGCAGAGATGGCGAAGGACGCGGCTAAGGTCAAAGGCGCTCCTGCTAAGACCGCCATTTTTTGTGTGGGCAATGCGCTCATGCTCGACGATGGCGTGGGTCCTGCCGTCTATGAAGAACTGACGAAAACCTATCGTTTTCCCGACTACGTTGACCTTTTCGACGTGGGATGCATGAGCATGGAACTTGTTTCTGCGGTCGATACCTATGACTATCTCATTAGCATTGATGCGCTTGACAACACGAGCGAAAAGCCGGGAACGGTGTTCGAGTATGCGCCCGACGACATGGCGCGGCGCGCGCATGCGATGGCGTCGTTGCATGATCTTAAGCTTGTCGATCTGTTCGATGCTGCTGAACTTCTGGGATATCACGCTGAGGGAACGTGCTTCGGTATCCAGGTAGAGAATAGTTCGCCCGCACTCGCGACGATCGGGCTTACCAAGGATGTCAATGATGCGATCCCGCTGCTGATCGATGCAGTGCTTGCTGATTTGTATCGGCGCGGCATCGAGGTTACATGCGTGTTGACGGGCGAAAAGGTTGCCTGTGGGTGGCAACATGCTGCGGTGCGATCCTTACTTGCATCTGATAGTGAGAGCGTCTGCGAAGGGAAGGCAGACGGCGAAAGCGAAGGTAAAGACGGAGCACTTTAAGTCGAGCGCAAGAGACCGAAGCGCAAGAAACAGGGCATGCGAAATCTAGCAGGCAGCGCTCGGGCACAGATCCGCGATGAAGCACTCGCAACATTTCGGCTTTTTCGCATTGCAGATCTCACGACCGAAAAGCACCCACTGGTGATTGACCGGTCCCCACAGCTCGCGGGGAATAAGCTTGAGCAGTGCTTGCTCGGTTTTCAAGGGATCATCGTTTTTTGGAACAAGCTTGAGGCGATGTGCGATGCGATTCACATGCGTGTCGACGGCAATCCCCTCAACGATGCCGAACCCTTCATTCATGACGATGTTCGCCGTTTTTCGTCCAACACCGGGGAGTTTCTGAAGTGCATCCATATCCTGCGGAACTTCGCCACCGTATTCTGAAAGAACCATCTGCGCGATCCCGATGGCATGCTTTGCTTTGACCCGATAGCAACCGATCGTGTTGATGATATCCATGACGTCCTGCGGGTCAGCACTCGCAAGCGCCTGGACGGTCGGGTAGGTTTCCCAAAGCTTTGGCGTCACCTTATTAACGCCTGCATCGGTTGTCTGCGCCGAGAGCATGACAGCGATGACCAAGCGGAACGGATCGGCTCCGTAGTTCAAAGCGCATTCAGCATCGGGATAGTGCTCGTCCATCCGTTTTTCAATCTCGATGACGCGGTGCACTTTCTCTGCTTTCGTTTCGCGCGGCATAATGCTCTCCTTGGAATCGGTGCAGTAACATACCCATGATAGCCAAACATGCAAGGTATCAAAAGTGCCCTGAATGCTTTACGGTAGAATCGTAAGTCATATTCGGATAGGAAAGATCATCCATGCTCATCGATGCACTTGCCCATATCATAGATGCCTCAGGCTGTGTCGGCGCGTTTTGGGACAAGCTGGACAACAGAGAGGACGCCACCCTGGGGGTCGCATCTTCGGCGCGTCCGTTTCTTATTGCGGCGCGGTTCGCCCATGCTCCGCAGCCGACGCTTGTGGTGGTTGCTGGTCGGAAGGCTGCACTCGACTATGCGCGCACCATCGCATCGTATATCGGCGAAGAGAATGTGATGGTGTTTCCCGAAAAGGATGCCCTCTTCAGTACGGGGCGACCCGAGGATAAGGACATCATCGCGAAGCGGCATGCGGCATGTTTCGCGCTGAGACAGCGCACGCCGATTGTGATCGTGGCATCTGCCCGGTCCCTTTCGCCAAAGCTTGCACCACCCTCGGCGCATGCAGATGCGCCTCTCATTCTGAGTGCGGGGTGTGAACTTGCGGACATGGATATCAACGGCGTTGACGACCTTACCACCCTCTGTACTGCGCTTGAGCGCCTAGGGTATGAGAACACGGGCGAGCTTGATGGCGTGGGCACCTTCGCTCTGCGCGGAGGTGTTCTTGATATCTATCCTGGCAATCTTGCCCATCCGCTACGCCTTGACTTTTTCGGGGATGAGCTCGAGGAGATACGTTGCATCGTTGCAGCGACGGGGCAAACGATATCGGGTCTTGATGAGATCGAAATCTTTCCGATCGTTGAGTTTCCTTTGACTGAGCAGACGATGGCGCGGGCGCGAAAGGCTTTGGAAAAGCCAGCACTTACCAATAAAGCAACGCGTGAGCTCTATGATCACGCCTGTGCAGGAGTGATGTTCGAAGGCTACGAGGCGCTTATGCCCTCTGTCTATGGCACGTGCGCTACGCTGGGGGATTATGCCTGCGAGAGTGCGCTCATTGCGCTCGTTGAGCCGCGCTCCATTTTTGACGACATCTCCCATTATGGAGATGAGATCGCACCGCGGGCGAAAGAGATGCACGTGGATTTCGAGGGGCTCTTTGCGACGGCAAGCGAGCTGCGTTTCGAGCATGGCGAGCGCGCTACCTATGCGTCGGTCATGCAGCGCGGATCGGTGCTCGACGATGAGCTCATCGTGAAGAAGGTCGATATCGCCGGCGCTCCAGAAAAGCTGTACAGCCGGATGCGCCAGTGGGTTCAAGGTTCGTATACGTGTGTGTTCAGCGTTCCGAATTACCGGGCGCGTAAGGATTTTGAGCTCGCGTTTGTCGATGCAGGGATTCCGATTGAAGAGCATCTCGACGTGGCGGAAGCCCGTGGTGCGCTTTCCAAGCATGCGCTGAATATCGTTGATGCCGATATTCCGCTCGGTTTGGTCATTCCGAAAGCGAAACTTGTATTTGCTTCGGTTGAGGATCTCAAGGGCTCGCGCAGTGGGCTCGCGCAACAATCCACACTCGATATCACCGACATCACTTTTCCCTATGCGCCAGGGGACTATGTCGTGCATGAGAAATACGGCATCGCGCTTTTCAAAGATCTTGTGCTCAGAGAGATTGATGGCGTTATGCGCGACTACCTCGAGCTCGATTATGCTGCGGGTGACAAGCTGTTTTTGCCCGCTGAACAGTTCGACAAGGTCACGAAATACGTGGGACCGGAAGGCGCGCACCCCAAGATCACGCGGCTTGATAGCTCCGACTGGTCGAATGCTCTGGCGAAGGCGCGCAAGGCAACGAAAAAACTCGCGTTCGATCTTGTCGATGTCTATGCCCGGCGTGCTGCGACGAAGGGACACCGGTTCAATGTCGACACCCCCTGGATGCGGGAGATGGAGGAGAGTTTTCCCTTCGATGAAACCCCCGATCAAGCTGCCGCGATCGCTGACGTCAAGGCTGATATGCGCTCATCCCGACCGATGGACCGGCTTATCTGCGGTGACGTCGGTTTTGGAAAAACGGAAGTCGCCTTGCGTGCGGCATTCGCCTGCGCTCAGGATAAAAAGCAGGTCATGGTACTTTGCCCGACCACCATTCTTGCGCAACAGCACTTCACCAATTTTAAAGAGCGCATGGAGCCGTTCGGCATGAAGGTTGAGGTGCTCTCGCGCTTCAGAACGCATGCTGAACAGGCGAGTGCGTTGGAGGGGTTCGCTGAGGGCAGCGTTGATATCCTCATCGGTACGCATCGGCTGTTATCGCGTGATGTCAATCCCCATGATCTGGGACTCGTCATCATCGATGAAGAGCAGCGGTTCGGCGTTGGGCATAAAGAACAACTGAAGCATATGCGTGAATATATCGATGTACTCACCCTCTCAGCAACGCCTATTCCACGTACGATGCAAATGGCGGTGTCGGGTGTGCGGGATATGAGCCTCATCATGACGCCGCCCGACGAGCGCCTGCCCGTCAAAGTACATGTGGGGGAGTGGGACCTTGATGTGGTTTCCGAAGCCATTCGCTATGAGCTCGCCCGAGGAGGACAGGTCTACTACGTCAGCAACCGCGTCCGTACCATCGATGATGCGCTTGAAAGCGTGTTGGAGGCAGCTCCCGAAGCGCGGGTCGGCGTAGCGCATGGTCAGATGTCTAAAGACGAGCTCGAGCGTGTCATGGAGGACTTCTCCGCCGGGGAGCTCGACGTCCTTGTTGCAACCACCATCATTGAAAGTGGGATTGACAATCCGCATACAAACACATTGATCATTGAGGATGCCCAGCGCCTCGGCTTGGCGCAGATGTATCAGCTCAAGGGAAGAGTCGGAAGATCGAGCACGCAGGCGTATGCCTATTTCATGTTCCCCGAGGAGTCGAACATGACCGAGGAGGCGCACGCGCGTCTTGAGGCGCTCTCTGATCATCAGGATCTCGGCAGCGGGATGAAGATTGCGCTCAAGGATCTTGAGATTCGTGGAGCGGGCAATATCCTTGGGGCTGAACAGTCGGGGAATATGAGCGTGGTTGGCTTCGATTTGTTTGCACAGATGCTCAACCAAGCGGTTTTTGAGGCGCGGCAGGGCACGGAGGGCGCTGAGGATCACCAGCAGCGCTTCTCCGACATTACAATCAACGTCCCGGGACATATGTATCTACCTGCGGATTACATCCTCGATATCGATACGCGCGTTCTGTGGTACCGCAAGATCGCATGTGCGGCAACGATCGAGCAGATCGATCAGCTCCAAGAACAGCTGCAAACCCTTCTTCCCGACATGCCGCAGGCAGTCAAGAATCTCTTCGATAAGGCACGCCTCAAGGCGTTCGCCGCAGCGCATGGCATTACGAACATCAGCCTGATTGGGGATAAGGTGGTCGTGGAGAACATCGCGCTTGCCCGAGAGGAGCTCATTGTCCTCAAGCGCAAGGGAGCACGCTATCTCAAGGACAAGAAGAAACTGCTTGTGCCCAAAACGCAATTTGTCGCGAAGGGAGCGGACAGCGACCAGTTCGTTTCTGCGCTCCTTGGGTTTTTCGATGACCTCTATAATAGGTCTACAACGCAAAGCTCGTACGAGTAGGAGTCGCAGATGACAGCACCCCAAAAACCGCGCGTAAGATTCGCGCCGTCCCCAACAGGCATGCTCCATATCGGAGGTGCGCGCACCGCAATCTATAACTGGGCGTTTGCCCGTGCGCATGAGGGAGATTTCATCCTGCGGATCGAGGACACTGATCCCGAGCGTTCCACTGAGGAGAACACTCAGATCATCTTGCGTGCGCTCCGTTGGCTCGGGCTTGACTGGGATGAGGGTCCAGAAGTCGGAGGTGCGGTCGGTCCATATTTCCAAACCGAGCGCGGAGAGACCTATGATGCCGCGTTGCGCAAACTCGTTGAAGTGGGTGCTGCATATCCGTGCTTCTGCACGAAAGAAGAGCTCGATCAAAAGCGTGCGATTGCCGAGAAGGAACAGGGCGGCTATGCCGGCTACGATCGAAGCTGCCGGAACATCTCGAAAGAAGAGGCGCGCGCACGCATCGAGGCGGGGGAGAGCCACGTGTGGCGGCTTGCCGTGCCGCTCGATCATCCGTCGATCGAATTCGAGGATGCCGTCTATGGAAAGATGTCGTTTCCAGGTGATTCAGTCGATGACTTGGTTCTCGTGCGCAGCGACGGAAGCCCAACGTACAATTTCGCGGTCGTCTGCGACGATGCAAACATGGGCATCACCCATGTCGTCCGAGGCGATGACCACTTGTCCAATACGCCCAAACAAATTCTTATCTACGAGGCGCTCCAGATCGAGCCGCCCACATTCGCGCATCTTCCCATGATCTGCGGACCTGATGGGAAGAAGCTCTCGAAGCGTCATGGCGCAACGAACGTTGAGGATTACCGCGATCAGGGCTACTTGAGCGATGCCATGGTGAACTACCTCGCACTCTTAGGCTGGTCACTTGACGGCGAGACGACCATCGTGAAGCCTGCAGAGCTGTGCAAACATTTCTCTTTGGAGCGGATATCGAAGAAGGATTGCATCTTCGACGAGGCGAAGCTCGATTGGATGAATGGCGTGTACATTCGCGACTTGGGTGTTGGCGAGTGGCTAGCTCTGGCGGCGCCGTGGCTTGCTCGCGCGAAAGTGGATGGCGAGAATATACGGCGCGGCGTGCATACCGTGCCCACGCCGACGAAAGAAGACCTTGCCGCAGCTCGAGCGCAGGTGAAGCAGCCATCCGAGGGTATCAATGAAGAGGCATGGCAGGCAGCGCTTGCCGATGTTGCTGATCGAACGGATTTCTACCAGAAGCTCTATCCCCTGGTCATCGAGCGGCTTTCCCGTTTCGACGAGATTCCCGTGAAGCTCTCCTATTTGTTCTGGGGCAAGAGCGTCGAGCTCGATGAGAAGTCGGTCCAAAAGGTGCTCAAGAAGGAAGGTGCGCGTGCAGACGAGGCACTCGATATCTGCCGTGCGGTTCTTGCAGATACGAGCATTCCTTGGGAGTTCGAAGCGCTGCAGGATGCATGCAAAGAGCGCGGTGAAGCTGCCGACTTGAAACCGAAGTTGCTCTTCCAGCCGCTTCGGGTAGCAGTATGCGGGAATATGGTTTCGCCGCCGCTTTTCGAATCGATTGAGCTCATGAAGCGCGACGAGGTGCTTGCCCGCATCGATGCGGTCAAAAAGCACGTATTCGAGCCGGTTGACCCAACGGCGTTTCGTGCGTGTTTGCGCTGTTAGCTTTTTTTGGGGGAGCGCTTCAGAAGGAATGCGCCCCATCCAAGAGCAATACCTGAGAGCAGGCAGGAGCAGATAAGCCAGATCGCACCCATCCCGACCCAGAACGCCGGGGGATACATTTCGATCAAAAGCGAGTGTGCTGGAAAGAGCCAACTGCCATTCGTGAAGAATAATGTATGCATTGCTTGGAAAAGCGCATCGAAGGAAATGACGGCGCTCACGCCGAGCAGAAGAAACACCCCAAGTACGATGCCGCCTGCAAAGCAGAGTACTTTGGCGAAGGTTCGGCGCTCTTTGGCGCGAAAGAGAATCACGCACCCTGCGATCGCGCATACAAAAAGGATGAGCAGCGGCATGATCAAGTTTGCGACAAGTCGGTTCACATCATCGAGGTGGGAAAGCGCGGACGCATCCAATGCGTATTGTTCGCCTGCGCGATACAAACGTACCGTTACACTCTCAACGACGTCCTTTGTGTCTGTGGTTTGCGCTGTACCTGCAACGCCCCTCGCGTCTTCCGCGCTCGCGGTATCAAGCACGCGCTTCGCTCGCTCGTTCCAGCGATCTGCGGTAGGGGAATTCTCCTCAGATGAGGTACACGCTCGCTCGAGGATGGAGGCACAAAGCTCCTCTTGCGCCGAGCGGATACCCGCATCGGTATCAGGACGCATGCACACGGTGTAATCCCGTGTTTTCACGGCAAGTTCGACGAGGTCATCGGTGCGATAGGGCGAATCAGCAAAATCGCTTGTTGCACTTGAGAGCGCACGCGTGGTGTAGGGAAGGTATGCGCAAAGGCAAAACCCTGACGCGAAGAGCACAACGGCAAGGACAATGGTAGTCAGAACGCAAAGTGCAGTGCGGAAAGCGCGCGCCATAGCTACAGCTCGAGACCTTCTTCAACTTCAGCGTCGACCCAAATGGTTGCTGCGGTCATTCCGTCATTTTGCTTGCTTATCGTGGGGTGTGGTCCCATGCGGCTGAACACGCCCTGGAAGTGACCATCATAGAGATACAGTCCGTTGAGGTTGTTGTAGAGCTCAGGCTTGGTCGTAATATCTTCGGGAGGCAGCGTATCGATGTTGGTATCGGGCGGGAGGGTTTTCGTCTTGAAGGGACGGATGAACCTTTGCACGATGAAGGGGTAGCCCGCCGCGCTGTTCGCGAACCGGTCGATAAGCTCTTCCCATTTCTCCTGCGTGCACTCAAGTCCCGCATAGACGTTATCAGCGCCATAGTGGTCGCTCGGCTTGATGATCCATTCGTCTTTGTTGTCTCTGATCTGCGCGATATTGACTTCCGATTCATCCAAAAACGCCGTCTGGGGGATTGCTTGTTCCAAAAACGTGATCTCATCGGCGTCGAGCAGGTCGATAGTCTGCGGCTTCATGAGTACGTCGAAGATCTGCTTGTCGTGGACGATGTGCCCCGCAAAACTGCCAATCAGTGCGACTTTCTCGGCGCGCACAGCCTCAATGAGCGCTTGGGACTGATCGAAGTATTCCAAGACATCATTGGTGACGCAGCGTCGCCAGATCGCATTGATCTCAAGCCCGTCTTTCGAGCGGAGGACGGTCCCGTCGAAGGTCAGCTCGCGCACATCACAAACGATACACTCAACACCAATACTCTTGAACAGGTCGGCGTAGACGTAGAACTCATCAACGACGCCGTTTTCAAGGTAATCGCAGATAGCGACGCGCGGGTGTTCGACCTTGTTCTCGTATGTTTCATAGATACCCATGAAGCGCTTGACCCACGGCATGAACAAATCACATCCGACGACCTTGTGCTTATCTGCAAACGCTTTGAACGTCTTCGAATTGATAAGGGAGTTGGTGATCTCCCGGTTCTCGTTCATGCCGGCGGACCCGTCTCCGTTGAATTCGCAAAACGCCACCGTAAGGGCGTCTTCGTCGATGAAAGTATCTACGCGCGCGAAGGGGAGAAGCGAATCGTATCCGCGGGGGAGCAATATCAGCTCTTGAAGGCGCTCGTCGAAATCGAACAGCTCGCGGTAACTGGGATCGTCCAGATATTGCTGCATGATCTTGCAAAGAATGCGGTAGGTCATTTCAGACGCGCGTTTCATGAGGTCATAGACTTCTTGACTGAACAGACGCGGAATGAATGTGCATGCAACGACTTCATGATGGACGATAGCTGTTGAGGAGCGCATATAGCAGTAGGCTTTCTTGCGGCTTTCGATATCTCCATCGAAGCTGTCGAGCAATGAAAAATACTCATCGGTATAGGCGCAATCCGTTCCCATGTGATACCTCTTTCCATTCGCGTCATGATGCGTATTCTAAGCTTACCGCTCTTAGATATACAGTTTCGATTACAAAACATGTCAGTATTTAAACAGTACCTGATCTTTTGCGGGCATATTCTGCTTTTCATCTATAAAGTGAATGACTACAATGGCAAACGATAGGCAAAAAGTCATCTATTGAGCCATTGCGGACATGCTAATAAGGAGGACGCATATGAGGCCGATGGAATTCGCTAAGAGGACGGCTGCCAATAAAGCTATCGATTATCTGCTCGAAGATCCGCAAGCACATATCGAAACCATGATGGACACCATCAATAAGATCGTGCCCGACGCACTCTTTCCCTCGCAGCGAAAAGCATTCACGAAGGCAATCGAAGACAAAAACAACTGGTACCAGCTTTTGCTCCGCATTCAGGAACTTGATAAAGAAGTTGCAGGTCCCTTGTTCAAGACGTTCTTGACAGAGGCAAATCTTATCGCGTGGGATAAGCAGGAGCGTGCACGCGAGAAGTATAAGTGCAACATTCCTTGGGCTATCCTGCTCGATCCCACAAGTGCATGCAACCTTCACTGCACTGGGTGCTGGGCAGCTGATTACGGGCATCAGCTCAACTTAAGCTATGACGACATCGATTCGATCATCAATCAGGGAACCGAACTCGGTGTTCATGTGTACATCTATACCGGTGGTGAGCCGCTCGTACGCAAGAAGGATCTGATCAAAATTTGCGAAGCGCACCCTGATTGCGCATTTCTCTGTTTCACGAATTCAACGCTCATCGACGCCGATTTCGCCGAAGAGATCGCGCGGGTGAAGAACTTCATCCCCATCATCTCTGCTGAGGGCGACGAGGCGGCAACGGATGGGCGTCGCGGTGAAGGCACCTACAAGAAAGTTGATACTGCGATGGGCATTCTCAAAGACCGCGGCTTGCCCTTCGGCGTATCCATCTGCTTTACGAGTGCGAACTGTGATTCGGTGTGCACCGAGGAATACTACGATTGGCTGATCTCGAAAGGCGTGCTTTTCGCTTGGATCTTCACCTACATGCCGGTGGGTAAGAACTCTCCGGCTGAGCTCATCCCGACACCTGAACAGCGCGAAAAGCTCTACCATTTCAATCATCGTATGCGCAGCGAAAAGCCGCTGTTCACGCTTGACTTCCAAAACGATGGCGAATTTGTCGGTGGCTGCATCGCGGGTGGTAGGCGCTATCTCCATATCAACGCGGCGGGCGACGTCGAGCCGTGCGTGTTCATCCATTATTCGAACGCGAATATCCACGATGTCTCCCTGCTCGATGCACTGCGCTCACCGATCTTCATGAGCTACTACGAGAACCAGCCGTTCAATGACAATCATCTCCGACCTTGCCCGATGCTGGAAAATCCTGAGTGCATCGAAGAGATGGTCGAGCAATCCGGGGCTCATTCCACTGATCTTGTTCAAGAGGAATCCGTGTATGAGCTCACGGCAAAAACACTCCCGACCGCAGAGAAGTGGGCGCCGGTTGCTGAGCGCATTTGGACTGATGCTACGGATGAGCGGGCTGAAGAGCGCCATCGCAGCGACCTCGGTCAGGCGCAGACGGACTTGAACAAACTGAAGCGCGAGGGGCGTACGCTCAAAAGCGCGTTCGACGCCGATCGTGATCCCCGCAGCTCTATCCAGCGTAAAGCCGATCTTGAGCGCGCTGAGCAGATCATCTTCGAGACGGAGCAGAGATCGGAAAAGCAAACCGCATAACATTTCCGCAAACGATGCGGTACATATTCTGAACGATTGAACCGGCTTCTTGTTCGCAAACCTTTTTCTTGCCAAGGAGCCGGTTTATACGTATGATATCCTATTGCTGTTTGACGAAAACGAAGAAGGAGTTCAACCCTATGGTCAAGATTCGCCTTGCCCGCCATGGCGCAAAGAAGCGCCCGTATTACCGCGTTGTGGTATCTGATTCCCGTTGCCCGCGCGACGGAAAGTTCATAGATCAGGTTGGTCGCTACGATCCGTGCTCGAACCCGAAGGTCATCGAGTTCGATTTCGAGAAGATCGATCAGTGGGTGGAGAAGGGTGCGCAGGTGAGCGACACCGTTTCCCGTCTTATTAAAGAAGTTCGTGAAGGCGCGTAAGTCCCATGCCTGAGGTTGCGGAAGGCCTAGCTGAGCTTGTTGAAAGCGTTGTCGAGCCTTTGATCGAATACCCCGACGAACTCGAGGTTGCCTCCTATATCGAAGAGGACGATTCGATCCTCATCGAAATACGGGTCAACCCTGATGATTGCGGGAAGGTCATCGGCAGACAGGGCAGGGTCATCAAATCCATACGAACGCTCGCACGCGCTGCTGCTACCCGTAAGGGCAGCTCGCATGTGGATGTTGAACTGATCGACGAGTGACGCGTTGGCATGATATAGCCCTGGTCACTGGTAAAAAGGGTCTTGATGGAAGGCTGGTTCTCGAAGGAGATCCAGCCTTTTATGCATATATGCCTCTAGGAACATCCCTGTGGTTCGTGCCACCCGAGATCGATCTGCCAAGAAATCTTGCCATTGCGTCAATGCATGAAGAGGGTACGGGCAAGCTCATTGTTGCGTTCGAGGGTCTCGATGATGCTGCCGCAGCCGATGCGTATGTCGGCAAGCATTGCTTGATCGATCGCGCAGATATCTGCGACCGAGGCGTACTCAATGAAGCCACGGCGGCGAATCCGGTTGAGGATTATGTTGGCTATGTGCTTTTCGACACGGAAGGGGTGCGCTTGGGAAGAGTCAAGGCAATACAAGCGCGCCCAGTACAGCCGCTTCTCGTTCTTGCTGATGAAGCTGACTTTGACAAAGAGCACCTCATACCCTTCGTTGATGAGTATGTGGTTGCAACCGACAACGAGCATAAAACCATGACCCTCGATCTTCCGAAAGGACTTTTGGAGTTATAGACCATGCGGATAGATACCATTTCAACATTTCCGCACATGTATGATTCGGTGATGAATGCCTCCATCATGAAGCGGGCGCAGGATAAGGGCATCATCGAGTTTTTCGCCCATGACCTGCGTGAATGGACCTTCGACGCGCACCATACCACCGACGACTATCCCTATGGTGGCGGAAGTGGGCTCGTGATGATGTGCGCCCCTATCTTTTTGGCGCTTGAATCCGTGCTGGGACTGCCCGAAGGAACATTGCCCGGGCGTGCAGCCCATGAGAACACCGAGGATACGTCCGTCATTTTCATGGCGCCCCACGGAAAGCCTTTCGATGATGAGGATGCTTTGCGCCTCTCGAAGAAGGATCGGCTTGTTTTCGTCTGCGGTCACTACGAGGGTATTGATGAGCGCGCCTATGCCCTGGCTGACGAGGTCATCTCTATCGGCGATTACGTTTTGACCAGTGGCGAGCTCGCCTCAATGGTGGTCATCGATGCGGTCGTACGCAAGATTCCCGATGTGCTCGGTGCCGAAAACGGTGCGGCTGAAGAGTCGTTTTCTGACGGCTTGCTCGAGTTTCCGCAGTATACACGCCCCTCTGAGTTTCGCGAAATGGAGGTTCCCGAGGTTTTGCTCTCGGGGCATCATGCGCGAATCGCGCAGTGGAGACGTCGCTCCTCACTTGAGCGCACGTATCGCTTGCGTCCCGATCTCATCAAGGCGGCATTTGATCGCGGGCTGCTTTCCGAAGAAGATGCATCGTTTTTGGAATCTTTACGTACCTGAATGCGAACAAGACCGTATAAGGGTTATCATGACTTGTACCTCTTTTACGTGCGCATATGTGTGTTTATGAAAGGATCTCATTGGCAATGTACTCAGGTGAACATGCAACGAAAGGCATGCCCCGTTTCGTGAGAACAATCCTTTCCGTCGTGATCATGATCGCGATCATCTTCCTGCTTTCGCTGGGACTGAGAACCTTCGTGTTCCAAGCCTATGAGATACCGTCAGGTTCTATGGAGGATACGATCAACACCGGCGACATGGTGTTCGCCGAGAAAGTCACCTACTATTTCAACGAACCGCAGCAAGGCGACATCGTCACCTTCGCCGACCCCGAGATTCCCTCGCGGACGCTCATCAAGCGCGTGATCGCCACCGGGGGACAAACGGTTGATCTCAAAGGTGGCAAGGTCTTTGTTGACGGCGTCGAGCTTGACGAGCCTTATACCGACGGCAAGATGTCGATGCCGTTGATGTCAGCCTACGGCACTTCTATCATGTATCCCTACACCGTTCCTGAAGATGAGATATGGGTTATGGGGGACAATCGGAACAATTCCCAGGATTCCCGCTATTTCGGCGCCATTCCGCTCTCATCGGTGACAGGACGCGCCGTGTTCGTCTATTGGCCGCTGAGTGATATCGGCCTGCTTGAATAGCTTCAAGTCTGTGATCTAAGGAGAGAGATGGTCAGCGAATCTTCATCGCGCATAACGGAGTCTGCGCCGAGTTTCCAAGATGTGATCATGCGTCTGCAACACTATTGGGCAGACCAGGGATGTGTGGTGTTACAGCCCTATGACAACGAGGTGGGTGCAGGCACGAATGCGCCGGCAACTACGCTGCGCTCGCTCGGTCCGGAAACATGGCGCTGTGCCTATGTGCAGGGATGCCGTCGTCCAACTGATGGCCGGTATGGCGAAAACCCCAATCGGTTGCAGTTCTACTACCAATTCCAGGTCTTAATCAAGCCCTCTCCGGACAATATCCAAGACCTCTATCTGGGCTCTCTCGAAGCGATCGGGATCGATACCCACAAACATGATGTCCGTTTCGTCGAAGATGACTGGGAGTCGCCCACTCTTGGTGCGTGGGGGCTCGGTTGGGAAGTCTGGATTGATGGCATGGAAGTTACCCAGTTCACCTACTTCCAGCAGGTTGGAGGGTTTGAGTGCGCACCCGTTCCCGTTGAGATCGCCTATGGACTCGAGCGTCTGACTATGTTCGTACAGGGTGTTGACTCGGTCTATGACATCATCTGGTCGAAAGGACCTGATGGGAAAATCTTCACCTATGGGGATGTGTATCTCGAAAACGAGCGCGAATACTCGCGGTACAACTTCGAGGTCGCCGACACCGATTTCCTCTTCCAGGAATTCAATGATCGCGAAGAGGAGTGCAAGAAAACCTTGGCGGCGGGTTTGCCGCTTCCGGCATATGATTCGGTGCTGAAATGCTGCCACACGTTCAACCTGCTTGATGCGCGTGGAGTCATCTCGGCAACGGAGCGTATGGGGTATATCTTGAGAGTGCGCACGCTCGCGAAGGCGTGCTGCGCGTCATATATGGAGCACGTCGTCGGAATCGATGTCGCAGGTGATACGGATGGATCTGCGTGTGCTGACAAGGAGGCGAAGTAGCATGGAAACAAGAACCCTCGCCTTTGAGATCGGCACCGAGGAGATTCCTGCTTTTGATTTGAGTAAAGCAACCGTTGAGCTCGGTCGGATCATCACCACCTCCCTTGAAGATGCGGGTATCGTTTTCGGCACCGTGAGTACCTACTCATCTCCGCGCCGTCTTATTGCATACGTGGAAGGGGTGCAGGAAAGCACCGAGGCGATCAACCTCGAATTGAAGGGTCCTTCGAAGAAGATCGCATTTGATGCCGACGGCAATCCGACCAAGGCGGCAATCGGTTTCGCGCGCGGCAAAGGCGTTGATGTCGATACGCTCGTTATCAAAGAGGATGGCGGCGTCGAATACGTGTATGCTCTGATCGATATTCCTTCCAAGCAAACAGCTGAGCTGCTGCCCGAGATGCTCAGAAATGCGATTGATGCGCTTTCGTGGCCGAAGTCGATGCGTTGGTCAACGTATCGAGAGGTGTTCTCCCGCCCGGTGCGCTGGATTGTGGCGCTGTTCGGCTCCGAAGTCATTCCTTTTGACTACGCGGGTATCTCATCCGGTGCGCAAACGTGCGGGCATAGGTATCTGGCTCCAGGACCGTTCACGCTCTCTGCTGCCGAAGACTTGATCCCTACGATCAGGCGTGCCTTCGTCGTTCCCACGGAAGAGGAGCGCCGGCAGGTTATCTGTGACGGGGTTGACGAAATCGTCAAGGCGCTCGGTGAGGGATTTGAGGCGAAACTCCCTGAAAAAACACTTCTTGAAGTCACGAATCTCTCCGAGTATCCTACGCCGATGCTCGGAACGTTCGATGAGGAATTCTTGCAGGTTCCCGAGGAGATCATCGTTGACGCGATGCTCATGCATCAGCGGTATTTCCCGATTTATAAAGACGGTGTCTTGACGAACAAGTTCGTGATCGTCTCCAACGGAGATCCCGCACATACAGATCTGATCGTTGATGGCAACGAGCGCGTCGTGGCAGCACGGCTCTACGATGCGAAATTCTTCTACGATGAAGATTTGAAGCTGCCGCTGGAAGCATATATTCCGCACCTTGACGATGTTGTGTTCCAGGAAAAACTCGGCACCATGCGCATGAAAACCGCGCGCATTGTCTCACTTGCGGAAAAGGTCTGCCTTGATGCCGAGATCACCGAGGAGGAGAGCGCGGATATTTCCCGCGCAGCGCTGCTTTGCAAGGCTGATCTGGTCACCAATGCCGTCATCGAATTCACGAGCGTTCAGGGTGTCATGGGCTCCTATTATGCGCATGCCGCAGGGGAGAGAGAGCCTGTTGCCTGCGCGATTGCGGACCACTACAAGCCGCGCTTCGCAGGCGATACGGTGCCTCAAAATATCGTGGGCAAGATCGTGGCGTTTTGCGACAAGCTTGATACGATCTGCGGTCTTTTCGCCATTGATCAAGCCCCGACCGGCTCGTCTGATCCCTTTGGTCTCAGGCGTGCTGCTCTGGGCATCATCGCTATCCTGCAATCGGGTCTTGATATCTCACTGTGTAAAGCGGTGGCTGACACGCTCGATATCTATGAACAAGCCGGCGTTTCGTTTGATCGAGATGCAGTCCAGGCGAATGTGAGTGAATTCTTCATCGGGCGCACCAAGGTGATGCTGCGCGATGAGGGCAATCCTGCTGACGCGATCGAAGCCATTCTCGCAAGCGGCATTGAAGAACCCATCCAAATCATCAAGCGGACAAGAGCGCTCGTTGCGGTGCGCAAAGAACAGCCCGAATCGTTCGAGGATCTGGCAACTGCTTATGCGCGCGCGTACAATCTCCGTGATGAATCCGTTGGCACTGATGTTGACCGTGCGCTCTTCAATGCGTCCGAGCAGGTGCTCTCCGATGCCATCGAGCGCGTGAGTACAGAGGTGTCTATGGCGCTTGAGGGGGATGACTACGCATGTGCGTTTGAGAAGCTGAGCACGTTGCGCGAGCCTATCGACAACTTCTTTGACGCGACTATGGTCATGGACGAGGATCCCGCTCTGCGGGCAAACCACCTGCGCTTGCTTAACAGGTTCGTTGCACTGTTCACGAACATCGCTGACTTCTCGAAACTGGCGGGAGGCAAATAGGAGCGCATGGAAAACGCTGCTGGCGCATCGCGCCCTTTTCCCACGATCCATGTCATTTCCGACTCGATCGGAATCACGGCGAAGGTCGTTGCGCAGGCTGCTGCCACCCAGTTCGGCGTGACCAATCCCAAGATCGAGGTTTTCAGTAAAGCAACCTCGTTTGAGCAGGTGAAGGAATATCTCGAAGATCATTCGCGCTATCATTGCGAACAGCTCGGGGATGAACGTTTGCTCGTGTTCTACACGCTCGTGCACGGTCAGCTGCGCGACGAGGTCACGGCCTATATCGAAGCGAATGAGCATATCTACGGCGTCGATCTGCTCACCCGCGCGATCGATGCGATCTCTGAGATCAGTGGCATGATCCCGGCTTCTGCGCCCGGTGCGCTGCGTGTGACGGATATCAACTACTTCCATCGGGTCGGTGCGCTCGAGTTCACGATCGAGCATGATGACGGACGCAATCCTCAGGATCTCACGAAGGCGGATATCGTAATCCTCGGGGTCTCGCGGACGTCGAAAACGCCCGTTTCTATCTATCTGGCGCAGCAGGGGTACTATGTTGCCAACATCCCGCTCGATCCGAATACCACGCCGCCGCATGAGATCTATGATGTCGAGAAAACGAGGCTGTTCGGATTGATGTCAACCCCGGATACGCTTATTGATATCAGGACGCGCAGGCTGGGGTCGGCGTCGACGGTTGCTGGCAGCTATGCTGATCCCGAATACATCTACGAGGATCTAGAGCGTTCGCGCGAACTCATGCGCAAGCTCGGTTGCTTTATCATACGTACAGACAAAAAGGCGGTCGAGGAAACAGCCCAGGAGATCTTGGGCTACTACCTGAGATACCACGACCTGTCTTCATAAGAATACGCATCAGGAGTTCGAGCATGGTCGGATCGCAGGAGAAAAGCGAGCGTACACGCGGCAAGCGTGTGAAAACGGGCGAAAAACGCCGCTGTGCTGAACAGACAGCAACCGCACCTTCTCGCAACAATGATCTGGTGATGGCGCTTTGTATCTGCGTGATCGCTCTGTTTGGAGCCTCGGTTATCTTCGCCGATTCCTACGATTACGATATCTGGTTCATCCTTGCTACAGGCGAGCATATTGTAAATGCGGGCATGCCTTACACAAATCCGTTCACGATCCATGAGGGTCTCGACATGGTCGTGCAGCAGTGGATCCCCTGTGTGATCGCCTATGCCATCTATCAGCAGGCGGGTTTCGTCGGGCTGGGATGTTTGGTCTTGGCACTGTATGTGCTCGTCATCGTTTCACTCTACCGGCTGGGGCAGCAGCTTCGGCGCGATCGCTTCGGCGGCGAATATATCTTGCTTGCGATGATCCCGGGTCTGTGGTCGTTGGCAAGTTACATGAGCGTCCGCCCACACCTCTATACGATGCTCGCATATATTTGGATCATCTATTTTCTGGAAAAGTACCGCTCGTCGCACGACGTCCGCTTCCTGATTCCGATTCCTTTCATCTGCGCCGTGCATATCAATTTCCAATCAGCGCTTGCACCGTTCGATCTCGTGATCATGCTCTGTTATGCCATTCCCGATTTCATGGCGAAGCTCCATGAGCGGGGACGACTTCTCAACATTGAGCTGGCTGATGCAACGTATCGGCGCCTCCCGATCCTGATCGTCATGGTCGTGAGTTTCGCCGCATTCTTCCTTAACCCCTATACGTCAGACGGCGCGTTGTATTTGCTCTACTCGTTCGGCGCGGCAAGCCACGGCAACCTTATCAATGAGATGCTCCCGTTCGACCCCACTGCCTCTCCGACGTCGGTTTTCACGGTCATCACGCTTTTGGTAACGCTTTTCTGCGTCATCAAATTCAGCCCCAAGACCTACAACCTTCCATTGATACTGCTCATCGTCGGCACCTTCGCTATGACCATCATGCAATCGCGCAACAAGTGGCTGCCCACGCTGTTCTGCATCATGTTGCTCGCTTGGATCTCGCGGGGAAGGAGAATCGAGAAGCTTGCGAATATCCCACACGTGCGCGCAATCGCAACAGCCATTGCTGCGGTCGGAGTGGTTGCAAGCGCTATCATCTGCGTGGTCGTCTCTCCTGATCTTGCCTCCCTGCCGCACAACAATCAAAAGACTCCCGTTGCTGCCATGGACTATCTCGACGAGAAGCATGCCGACAAGGAAACACTGCGTGTATTCACCTTCTTCAATGCGGGAGCCTATGTCGAATATCGCGGTTATCACGTGAATATGGATGCACGCCCGGAGCTCTGGAGCACGAAGATCACCCATGCGGATAAGAATTATTACGAAGAGTATGTCGACATGGTCAAGGGTAGGCTCTACATGGATGTCTATGTCGATTCCTATGATTTCGACGTCCTCATCATCCCGAATGATGACAATTCCCTCGAGTATTTCTCGAGCAACTGGGACTATGTCCAGATCCCCTCGGGAGACGATTATTCCGCGTTCGCCAAGCGAGGACTTTTCTCCGAGGAAGCATCATAAAACAGTGCTCGCCATTCGCGTAGTATTCAGCGCATCGAACGGGTAAGGAACTGAAAAGAGAGACGGGCATTGTTATGATTGAGATGCCCGTGAAAGGGATTCAGATGACCCGGTTTGGTCGTCTGTTTCGGCTGCATCACTATGGTGCGATTCCTAAAGGAGACTACATTGTCCGATCAAGTTAAACGCGTTTACGCATTCGGCAACGATGCCTCGGGAAACAACGTTACCGAGGGAAACACAGACATGAAAGCTGTGCTCGGAGGGAAGGGCGCTAATCTCGCTGAGATGGCGAACATCGGTCTTCCTGTTCCTCCCGGGTTCACCATCACCTGTCAAACGTGTATGGAGTTCGCGAATGCGGGCAATGTGTGGCCGGAGGGCGCGCTCGATACCATCGCTGAGTATCGTGCTGATCTCGAAAACAGAATGGGGAAGAAGATCGGCGACTCGGTCGATCCCCTGCTCGTGTCGGTCCGCTCAGGCGCTCCCATGTCGATGCCCGGCATGATGGACACCGTTCTCAATCTCGGTCTCAATGACGAATCGATCAAGGGTCTTATCGCGCAGACGGACAATCCGCGTTTCGCCTGGGACTCATATCGCCGATTCATTCAGATGTTCTCCAATGTTGTGATGGGGCTCGATGGCGACCTGTTCGAAAATGCCATCAATGCCATGAAGAACGATCGCGGCGTGAACTCCGATACCGACCTCACCGCTGAGGATCTCGAAGAGCTCGTTGCCGTGTTCAAGGACATCTTCTCGAAGAACGTGTCCATTGAGGAATACCCAGCTCTTGCTGAGGGCGGCGTTGCGGTCTTCCCGCAGGATCCGATGGTCCAGCTGCAGTTGGCAATCGAGGCAGTGTTCGGTTCATGGAATAACCCGCGTGCAGTCCTCTACCGCAAGAAGAACAAGATCGCCGATGATCTGGGAACGGCGGTCAATGTGCAGTCGATGGTCTTTGGCAACAAAGGCAATACGTCAGCAACCGGCGTTGCTTTCACGCGCAATCCCGCTAATGGCGAAAAGGAATTCTACGGCGACTACCTGGTCAACGCTCAGGGCGAAGACGTGGTCGCAGGCATCCGTAACACCTCTCCCATCTCAGAGCTCAAGACCGTGGAAGGACTCGAAGAAGCGGGTCGCCAACTTGAGGACATCTTCGTGATCCTTGAGAACCACTTCCATGATATGTGCGACATCGAATTCACCATCGAGCAGGGCAAGCTTTGGATGCTCCAGACGCGTGCTGGCAAGCGTACCGCCGCGGCTGCGCTCCATATCGCTATCGAAATGGTGAAAGAGGGACTGATCGACAAGCGCGAAGCGGTCATGCGCGTTGAACCCGACCAGCTTGATCAACTCCTCCATCCGCAGTTTGATACCACGGCGAAATATGACGTGATCGCAAAGGGCTTGAACGCATCTCCCGGCGCTGCGGTGGGCGAAGCGGTATTCTCCGCTGCCGATGCCGTTGCTGCGGCAGAGGCAGGTCGCAAGTGCGTGCTTGTTCGTTGGGAAACGAATCCGGACGACCTCGCGGGCATGATTGCGGCAGAGGGTATTTTGACCTCGCACGGTGGCAAGACTTCGCACGCTGCCGTTATCGCACGTGGCATGGGCGCACCGTGCGTGTGCGGTGTTGAGGCACTGCGCATCGATGCCGAGAAGAAGGAAGCAAGTGTTTCGGGTACGGATATCGTCATCAAAGAGGGCGATATGATCTCGATCGACGGCACGACGGGCATCGTCGTTCTCGGTGCGGTCGAACTTGTTATGCCCGAGATCACTGGAGACCTCGATACGATCCTCGAGTGGGCCGATGAGTTCCGCACTCTCGGCGTGCGTGCTAATGCTGACAACCCCGAAGATGCGCACCTGTCCCGTGAGTTCGGTGCTGCGGGTATCGGACTGTGCAGGACTGAGCATATGTTCCTCGGTGATCGCAAGCAGATCATCCAGACCTTCATCCTCAACGATGATGAGCTCAATCGCGAAAAGGCAGTCGCTGACCTCTATGCTGCGCAATCGGGCGACTTTTACGAGATGTTCAAGGCGATGGACGGACTGCCGGTCATCGTGCGTCTTCTCGATCCGCCACTGCATGAGTTCCTCGATAATCCGCGTGCTCTTGAGATCGAGATCGCGAAGCTCGACGCTCAGGGAGCCGATAAGAGCGTTATCGCTGAAAAGCGCATCCTGCTCGACAAGATCGATGCATTCGCTGAGCAGAACCCGATGCTCGGTCTGCGCGGTGTTCGTCTCGGCATCGTCTATCCCATTCTCCCGAAGATGCAGATCCGCGCGATCGCAACGGCTATGGCGCGCCTGAAGAAGGAGGGGCTCGACCCGCGTCCCGAGATTATGATCCCGCTTGTTTCTAGCGTGAACGAACTTTCGCGTCTGCGTGAAGTTGCCCTTGAGGTAATCGCAGAGGTGTCGAAGGACGAGGGCGTTGAGCTCGAAATCCCCATCGGCACGATGATCGAGCTTCCTCGTGCAGCGCTTACCGCGGACGAGATTGCAAAGAAGGCGGACTTCTTCTCATTCGGCACGAATGACCTCACACAAACGACATTCGGCTTCAGCCGTGACGACGTTGAGGGCGAATTCGTTCCGCAATACCTCGAGGAGCGCTTGCTGCCGACGAATCCGTTCGCAACCATCGACGCAGATGGCGTGGCAAAGCTTGTTGAGATGGGTGTTAAGCTTGGTCATGAAGGCAATCCGGATATCGTATGCGGTGTATGCGGCGAGCATGGTGGCGACCCCGACTCCATCCATATCTTCGCCCGTATCGGACTTGATTATGTATCTTGTTCGCCGTATCGTGTTCCTGTTGCGCGTCTTGCTGCTGCTCAGGCGGCGATCGAACAGGCGTGATGCCAAGAAGATTTCTTTGATCGATAGGTTCAGGCGCATCTGTTATTTAGGATGCGCCTGTTTTATTGGTAGGGGATAGATGGATCGCAAAGAACAAGATTGCATAGTGTGTCTTGAGGGCATACCGAAAGCGCTTGAGGTTCTCTTTGAGGATGCAGCGCCCGGTGTGTCCGCGCCGTCGCTTGCTGTGCGTATCCTCGACCAAACCTTATTGCCCGAAAAGGAGCTGTATCGGGATATCGATGATCCCGACGTCTTGATCGAGGCGATCAAGACGCTTGCGGTGCGCGGTGCCCCTGCGTTGGGTGTTGCAGGCGTTGCGGGCGTATTGCTTGCGCTGTGGCACTCGGCATATCCCGCCGATGCGAACTTGGACGAGGGTACGCCCGCGCAGGCTTGCATACGTTTAGGTGAGCGGATGGATGAGGTAATGAGCGCGCCCGAATACGCTTCTGTGCAAGCGCATATATCCGCCGTTGAACAAGCGCGTCCGACAGCGGTGAACCTTGGTTGGGGAGTTCGTCGAGGACGTGCACTTCTTGATGATCTGTATGCACAAGGGGCAACTTACGGCACCATAATCCGTGAATTGTACGCTCTCACAAAGAGGGTCATTGATGAAGATATTGCCGCGAACCGGCTCATGGGCGCTCATGGCGCCCAGTTGCTTCCGCACGCTTGCACGGTCATGACGCATTGCAACGCAGGAAGCCTTGCCACAGCGTTTTTCGGAACAGCGCTCGGCGTTATTTATACCGCATATGCCGAGGGCAAAATCGAGATGGTCTATTCCTGCGAAACGCGTCCGCTCGGGCAGGGAGCGCGGCTCACGGTATGGGAGCTTTCGCGCGCACACGTACCAGTAACGCTTATCTGCGATGACATGGCAGCCTTTACCATGAAAACACGCAATGTTGACGCAATCATTGTGGGCGCGGACCGGATCGCACGCAACGGGGATGTTGCGAATAAGATCGGCACCTACGGACTTGCGCTCATGGCGCATGCGCTTGGCATTCCGTTTTATGTTGCGGCACCCATATCGACGATCGATCCTACTTGCACCGATGGTTCGATGATTCCGATCGAGTATCGCAGCGCATGTGAGGTGCTCGCGCGACCGATTGAGGGCGTGTCTGTATTGAATCCCGCTTTCGATGTCACGCCTGCGTCCTTGATAACGAACATCATCACCGAAGCAGGTGTGTTTGCACCCGAGGAGATTGCGACCTATCTCAGTTCCGAGGAATATGCCGAGCGCGCACTCAAGGATGGTGCCCGAGAGCGATGATCGCAAAAGAACATATCGGAGAAGCGTTTCATGCGGCGTTGCCGATCATGCTCGGATATGTTGCCATCGGCATCCCGTGCGGCATCCTCTGCGAGTCGATCGGCATGAATGCGTTTCAAGTCTTTATTATGTCGCTCGTGTTCTATTCGGGCGCAGGGCAGTTCATGATTCCCAATATGTATCTTGCAGGCGCATCGCTTCCGTCTATCATCGCGAGCGTATCGCTCGTCAATACGCGACAGATGCTCTATTCGGCGTCACTCGCGCCCTTTTGCCAGTCGGTGAGTAAGCCCCTCGCAATCTTGTTCGCGGCTACGGTGACCGATGAGAGCTACGGCGTATCGATTGCGCGCTTCAATGAGGGTAACTGGTCGATCGGTCGCGCGCTTGCCGTTAACTTGTTCTCGCAGTCCTCATGGGCGCTCTCAAGCGCTGCCGGGGTCTTGATCGGAAATCAAATCCAGATTCCGCTTCCTATCGCCTCGTTTGCGATGACCTCCATTTTCATCTGCCTGCTCTGTACGCAGAAGTTGACGAGCCTGAATATCATTGCAGCCGTATCGGCGATGATCGGCGTATTCGTATGCAAGCTTTTGGGCTTGAGCGGCGCTGCCATCATTGTGGGAGCACTTGTCGGTGTGGCGATCGCACTGGTTGTCGCAGCGCTGCAGAGAAAGTGTCAAGCATGAGTTGGACTGAATTCGCCATAGTGCTCATCTGCTGCTCGCTGACGATCTTTATCTGTCGTGTTGCACCGCTGATCATTTTGAAGGGGCGAGAAATCCCTGAGCGTCTGTCCCAAGCGCTCTGCTTGATTCCGCCTGCAGCGTTTGCAGCATTGGTGTCAAATGATCTGTTCGCACCGGGCATGTTCGATGCGGGACTGTGGCCTGCGGCTGCTGTACTCATCGCAGCTCTTGTGGTGGTTGTCGTTGCGGTCAAAACACGATCGTTGATCGGGAGCGCTCTTACAGGTGTTGTCTCATATGCGCTGCTGCTCTTGATCTGAGTGGGAGCGGCTGCGTCTTTTATACAGGGTGTTGCAATGTAAGTGCGCATGAGGCGGGTGTTGCAGATACGATCGCAGTTCACACACCCAAAATGTTTGCATTTTATTGTTGCACGCTTGCGATTTAAGAAGTAAACTTATAAATCGCGCTTTGTTGACGTGCGCAAACTATGCGAAGTTAAGAAGAGTAGGATTGAATAATAATGGATATCATTCGCGCTATCGAGGCACAAGAGATCAAGAAGGACATTCCCGATTTCCAGCCGGGTGACAATGTTAAGGTTCATTACCGCATCACTGAGGGCAATCGTGAGCGTATCCAGGTGTTCCAGGGAGACGTGATCCGTCGCCATGGTGAGTCGAATCGCGAGACGTTCACGGTCAGAAAGGTAAGCTTCTCCGTTGGTGTCGAGCGTACCTTCCCGGTCAATTCTCCCAAGATCGAGAAGATCGAAGTAGTGCGCAAGGGTCGCGTTCGTCGCTCCAAGCTGTACTATCTCCGCGACAAGGTCGGCAAGGCTGCCAAGATCAAAGAGAAGACATTCAGGTAAGCTGCCAACATATACTGATACGAAAGGTCCGGCAAGGACCTTTCTTTTTTGAGGAGACCACGTTGCGCAACTTGAGCGTCGCGAAGATCAAGAAGCTGTTGCGGGAAGCTGATGCCGATGAGGTCGCTTTGCTCGCAAAGACGCTCGAAGCCGACCCCCGGCAGGGGGTGCGCGCGGCACTGAAGGCTGCGAATAATCGTATCAAGGCGAAAAGCGCCGAGGCAGAGCGCCTTGAACAGATGCATGTCTTTGAGGCGGCGCTCAAAAACAAAGATACCGATGTCGTAGTCGGTCTTGACGAGGTCGGGCGTGGTCCGCTCGCGGGTCCGTTGGCGGTGGGAGCTGTTGTACTGCCCGCAGAGGCGCGCATTGCCGGTTTGAATGATTCGAAAAAGCTCTCAGCGCACGCACGCGAACGTATTGCGGATGAGATCAAAAGACTTGCGCGGGCGTGGGCGGTGGTCTATGTCGCACCCGAGCGGATCGACGAAGAGGGCATGACGGCGTGTTTGCGCTTCGCGTTCAAAACCGCTCTTGCACAGGTTGAGGAAGTACTTGATTTGGTCGATCTTGTGCTCATCGACGGTAATCCTTTGGGAATCGATGCGCGAGAAAAAAATGTTATCAAAGGGGATGCACATTGCCCCTCCATCGCAGCGGCGTCGGTGATCGCGAAGGTGGAGCGCGACGCGCTGATGGATGAATTGGACGTTCGTTATCCTGTATATGGCTTCAAGACGAACAAAGGCTATGGAACGAAGGACCATATCGCAGCGCTGCGTACACACGGATTGAGTCCCGTTCATCGAAGATCGTTTTGCACGGGCATCTTCCAAGAAACGCTCTTTTCATAACGCCTATACGCACTCGATCAGGCGGAATCATTTCCATAACGATATTTCATGTTTCCCGATCACGCTCGGGTCAAGGCATGTTTGCGTTCGCTTAGGTTAGGGGAAACGGATGCGGACGCGATCATTTCGCCATCTTCTTGTTTGATTTTCATAAGAGAAGAAATGATCACGGAAGGATTTTGTGCAGATGCGCGATGCGTGTCTGTCAACTTGCTGATGGACGGACAAAGTAGGCTGGTATCACGTCGAAAGGAGTCCATATGGCAAGACCGAAAAAGGTTGATCACCAAACCGAGCCGACCATGGTCGACGAGGCTGGAGACGTCACCGTCACTGACAAAGCATCTGAAATAGAAACGGACGCACCACCGCATGAAGAGATACAGACGGGCGCACCAAAAGCAAATAAAGATGCGGGCAATGCTGAAGACACTACAGAGAAGTCCGCTTCAAGCGGCGAGTCTCCGAAGAAGAGTCGCATTGGAAAGCGTAACAAGGAATTGGGGAGGCGCGGCGAAGAGGCAGCAGCGCGCTTCTTGGACCAGCGCGGGTATGAGATCCTTGAGCGCAATTGGACGTGTTTTGCTGGCGAGGCGGACATTATTGCGAAGGACGGTAACGCGATCGTTTTCGTCGAGGTGAAAACACGCAAAGATTGCCAAAAGGGTTTTCCCTCAGAGGCGGTCACCCTGCAGAAGCGTGCACGCTATGAGAAGATCGCGCTCGCATTCATGGCAGATCACGATTATGTGGACATGCAGGTGCGTTTCGACGTGATATCCCTTGTCGTTGTGGCAAAGGATCGCGCCATGATGCGCCACCATATCAACGCGTTTTCGGCGGCATGAGGTGAAAGGGCGATGTTCGGTCATGAGCGCCTCGCTTTTCGGAGTGGAGGCGATTCCCGTCACAGTGGAAGTAGTTATTGGAAACGGTCTTCCCGGTATGTCAATCGTGGGTATGGCAGATACCGCGGTACAGGAAGCCCGCGAGCGCGTACGCTCAGCAATAGAGGCGTCGGGGTTTGTGATGCCGCGCGAGCGCGTGGTCGTCAACCTCGCACCAGGCGACATGAAGAAGAGTGGTTCGGGGTTCGATCTGCCCATAGCGCTCGGAATCCTTGCAGCAACGGATCAGATCGCATCGGATATGATCAAGAACAAGCTTTTCATTGGCGAATTATCGTTGGCTGGACCGGTGCGACCCGTCGTTGGGCATCTCGCGTATGCGATCTGCGCCCATCGTCTTGGATTGCACTTGGTGGGAGCGGAGGGGCTTCGTGCGCCGATAGAGGGACTACAGCAGTCTGCCTTGCAAAACCTCGCACACCTGCATCAGGAAGATCCCTTCGATCCGTTGCCCGCACGTCGCGAAGACGCGGAGGGAGAAAGATCGCGTGCACGGCTGGATTATCGAGATATTGCAGGGCATGACGTTGCGAAACGCGCCTTGCAGATAGCCGCTGCGGGTAACCATGGACTGCTTATGACCGGTCCTCCCGGATCAGGCAAGACGATGCTTGCGGAACGGCTTCCGAGTATTCTGCCCGATCTGAGCGAACAGGAGATGCTCGAAAGCGCCGTCATTCATTCGGTTGCAGGTGAGTCCATCGATCACGTTTTGAAAGGAGAGCGTCCTTTCCGGTCTCCTCATCATTCGGTGACTGCGGCGGGTTTGCTCGGAGGAGGTAATCCGATTCGACCGGGCGAAGCGTCACTGGCGCATCGCGGTGTGCTCTTTCTCGATGAGATCGCGGAGTTCAAGTCATCGACGTTGCAAGGGCTCAGGCAGCCGATGGAAAGCGGCGAGATCAGGCTCACGCGCGCGGACTCAAGTGTTAAGTTTCCAGCTCAGTTCATGCTTGTCGCTGCATCAAATCCTTGTCCGTGCGGATATTACGGCGATGATGCGCATGAGTGTTCTTGTTCGTTCACGCAAATCCGCAAGTATCAGGCGAAGATCGGCGGTCCGCTGCTCGATCGAATATCGATCCAGCTCGATGTGCGTCGATTGCCGACGCAGTCCATCTTTGAGTCCGGTGGTGGTACACCATCCGATGTGCTCAAAGAAGGCGTTGATCTTGCTCGTGAATTCAGGTGCCATCGCGAACAGCGCAGCGGACAGGAGGTGGTAGCCGTATCGCAGACTCCAAAACAGATCATCGCTTCATGCCATTTCACCGATGGTGCCCGGTCGTTCATGACTATGCTTGCGGATAAGAATTCGCTTTCCGCCCGTAGTCTTGTGAACGCACTCAAAGTCGGGCGCACGATCGCTGATATGGAACAACGTGATCGCGTGAGTGAGGACGATCTCGCGGAAGCGCTTGGTTTCAGGTTGAATATCCAAAGTGGAGGAGCATAAATGGGACTTCGTGAAAAGGAGCCGCTGAAAGGTCAGCGGTGGATACTCACACAGGATGCAGAAGCGTATCCAAAGCAGCTGCTCGATGCACGCAATCCTCCGTCTTCCATTTATGGAATCGGTGACCCGACGGCTTTGGTACCGGGTCTTGCGATCGTGGGGGCTCGTAAAGCGACGCCGTATGGACTCGGATGCGCACAGCACTTCGCCGCGCTCGCGTGTCGCGCTGGTGTCTGCGTTGTTTCGGGTGGCGCACGCGGATGTGATGCGCAAGCCCACAGAACGGCGGTCGAAAACCATGCGAAAACTGTTGTTGTGCTCGGAGGAGGATGCGATAAGCTCTATCCGAGTGAACACCGCACTTTGTTCCAACGGGTGATTGATGAAGGGGGAGCGGTCATTTCGGAACAGAGCTGGGAAGTTTCGCCTCTGCCTTTCATGTTCAGGGAGCGCAACCGCATTATCGCAGGGCTCTCTCAAGCTATCCTCATCGTTGAGGCAGGTTTGCCCTCAGGTACCTTTTCAACCGCCGATGAAGCACTTAGTGCCAACCGAGATGTGCTCGCTATACCCGGTGCCATTACCTCAGGTCCGTCAAAAGGCGCGAATCGCCTGATCTATCAAGGTGCGATTCCCATCATCGACGACGACACCTTTGAAGATCAGCTCTTCATGCTTTTCGGTGCGTTGCGTGCAGAGGAAGTATCAGTCGCGGATGGCGAAGGGAAAGCGTTGACTGGCTGGAAAGCCCAGGTGCTCGCAGCACTTAAAGCCGAACCGCTCAGTGTTGATGAATTGCTTGCGACGGGCATTATCCCTCCTGACCAAAACCGTGTTGCGTGGGTCATGGTTTTCCTTACAGGACTCGAAAGTGCGGGGTTCATTGAACGCGGAGCCGATGGGCGCTATCGGGCACGTATCAAAGGACGCCTTTGATCGTTTGATGTTATCCTTACACCCATGAATGAGAGGGTGTGCATAATCGGTGCGGGGCTCGCGGGAAGCCAAGCTGCGTTAACACTTGCTGATGCGGGGTACGAGGTCGTTTTGTATGAGATGCGCCCGCAGGTTCCCACACCCGTTCATCGGACGGGTAAGTGCGCTGAACTCGTCTGCTCGAATTCGCTGAAGAGCATGAAGCCAGACAGCGCCGCAGGCATGCTGAAAGCCGAGCTTGATGTGCTCGGGTCACATGTATTCCGGGCAGCGCTCGACAATCGCGTTCCCGCGGGAGGCGCGCTTGCCGTTGACCGTGAGCGCTTTTCTGATGAGGTGGATCATCTTGTGCGGAGCCACCCTCGTATTACCTATTGCAACGAAGAGGTACGTTCATTCGATAGTCTGACTGACGATTTTGCGGCGCTCATCATTGCGACCGGTCCCTTGACCTCATCAGCGCTCGCAGATGAGTTGAGGGCACTCTGTGGATGCGATCAGTTGTATTTCTTCGACGCGGCAGCGCCGGTCGTGCTCGCTGATTCCCTTGATACCGAGGTGCTCTTTTCGCAAAGCCGCTATGAGGATGATGCGCAGGGAGACTACCTTAATGCGCCTCTCGATCGTGAAAGCTATGAGCATTTCATTGATGAGCTTATTGGTGCCGAGCGTGTGGTATTGAAAGATTTTGAGACACGTGAGTTGTTCCAGGCGTGCCAGCCGATCGAGGAGATCGCGCGCAAAGGAAAAGACACTCCGCGCTACGGCGCGATGAAGCCCGTTGGTCTCACTGATCCACGTACGGGACGACGTCCGTGGGCGGCGGTTCAGCTGCGGCGGGAAGACGTTGAGGGCAACAGTTATAACCTCGTTGGATTTCAGACGAATCTGACCTTCCCTGAGCAAAAACGCGTTTTCCGGATGATTCCGGGGCTCGAACATGCCCGTTTTGCCCGCTATGGCGTCATGCATCGCAATACCTTTGTTGACGCACCGCGTCTGTTAGACGCGTTCGGGCGTTTGAGCGATCAGGTGAACACGTTGCCATATCCCGTCTATATTGCTGGTCAACTTTCTGGAACGGAAGGGTATTGCGAAGCTGTTCGCAGCGGGCTTGGTTGCGCCTTCGCGCTCATCGCCGAGCTGAGAGGAAACGAGCGGGTTGTCGTGCCGCCCACGACTGCGTTCGGCTCACTGATGGCACATGCTACCAATCCGGATACGATTGATTATCAGCCTATGCATGTCAATTTCGGCGTCTTTCCGCACCTTGAACCGCAAGTGCGGAACAAAAAGCTCAGGTATGAACACTACGCCCAAAGAGGCAACGAGGCACTTTGTCACTATCACCAATCCCTTATCGATTGCGGGGTGATCGATGATGGATGATACATCCGGTCTTCTCGGTATGGATCTTGCCGAGCGGTTCCTCGAGATGCTTCGCTTGCAGCGGAATTGCTCTGAACATACGATCAGGAATTATCGAATCGATATAAGCGATTATCTGCGCTGGGCTGAGCGTAAGGGGCTTGATCCTTATACGGTCACCCATCGCCAGCTGCGCGGATATCTTGGAGAACTCGATCGCGCCCGTTATGCAAAATCGACGATCAATCGCCGTCTGTCAGCGCTCAAAGGTCTGTTCCAGTGGTTGAATAGCGAAGGATGCATCGAGCATGATCCTGCGCAGATTCTGCAAGGTCCGAAGTTGCCCGCGAAGCTACCAAAGACAGTGTTGCACGATGATATCGATGTGCTGCTCGAGTACGAAGTGTCTCCCGCTCCCAATCAGACCGAGTGGAGCCGTACCGAGGTGCTCGCAGCACGCAACCGTGCGGTCCTTGAGTTTTTGTATGCCTCGGGCGCACGCGTTTCCGAGGCGTCGGGACTGATGCTCAGTGATGTCGATTTTGCGCAGGGGCAGGTACGCGTCATGGGCAAGGGCTCTAAAGAGCGGATCGTATTCATCCATGATAAAGCAGCGAATGCGATGCGGATATATAAGGAGCAGGCACGTCCGCACCTCGTGCGGGATGCGGATAATGGGCTTTTCTTCCTCTCGGTGCACGGTAAGAAGCTTTCCACCGACGCGATTCGCTCGCTCATGAAACGAAAAGAGCAGGAAGAGGGTATTACGGGCGGGTATACGCCTCACTCACTGCGCCATTCATTCGCGAGTGATGTGCTTGCGGGCGGGGCTGATCTGCGAAGCGTTCAGGAGATGCTCGGGCATGCGAGCCTCTCAACGACCCAGATCTATACCCACATCTCACCTGAGCGATTGAAAGAGATGCATCATCAGTCGCATCCGCGCGGCTAAACGCTCAAGCGCGAACAGAGAAACAAGTCCTCCTTGACAGGAATCAGGGCAAGAGGGATAGGAGTCTCGGCAGCATCATCGCAAAAAAGCAGCAACAGCAAAATGAGGCATTTTCTCCTGTGGAGTCCCTATGATGGTGCTTGCATACAGATGTTCGACTTGGTATAGTTCTACGCGAAAAGAATATGATTGAACAGGGAGCATCACAGATACTATGCCGCAAACCGATATCGTAATCAAAGGCGCACGCGAACACAATCTCAAAGACATCGACCTGACCATTCCGCGCGATAAACTCGTGGTGATCACAGGCTTGTCAGGTTCGGGAAAATCAAGTCTTGCATTCGACACGATCTACGCCGAAGGACAGCGTCGCTATGTCGAAAGCCTCTCAAGCTACGCTCGCATGTTTCTTGGTCAAATGGCAAAGCCTGATCTCGACTCTATCGATGGGTTGAGTCCGGCGGTTTCCATTGACCAGAAGACCACCTCGAAAAACCCGCGGTCTACCGTGGGGACAACAACGGAGATTTACGACTACCTGCGTCTTTTATACGCACGGGTCGGTATTCCGCATTGTCCGGAGTGTGGTCGTGAGATCAAGAAGCAGACGACGGATCAAGTGACCGATGAGATCATTGCGCTTTCTTCTGACGACACCACAAAGGCAATGATCATGGCACCGGTCGTTGCGGGGCGCAAAGGTGAATTCACAAAGTTGTTCGCCGATCTTCAAAAAGAGGGCTTTTCACGGGTACGTATCGATGGCGAGGTCATCAAACTCGATGGCGAACCCATTGTGCTCAACAAGAAGAAAAAGCATTTCATCGATGTGATCGTCGATCGGGTTGTGCTCAAGACATCTGCAACTTCGCGTATTGCCGAGGCGGTCGAACTCGCGACGAAGCTTGCCGATGGCAAGGTCTTGGTCCAGGTGCTCGACGCAGGCGGTCAAGACGATGTCAGAGATACGTCGGATACGGTTTCTTCGGGTGCGAAAGGTGGTCTTGCAGAAGGGGAGCATCTGTTTTCCTTGGCGCTCGCGTGCCCTGAGCATGGCTTCTCCATGGATGAGTTGCAACCGCGCGATTTCTCATTCAATGCACCTTATGGTTCGTGCCCTGATTGCTATGGCATCGGAAGCAAAGACGAAGTCGATGCGTCGCTGCTCATCGGCGACACCTCCTTAAGCATTGAAGAAGGCGTGATCCTTCCTTTCAAGAATGGCAATTACTATCCTCAGGTGCTCGCAGCGGTCGTGCGCCATATGGGCGAAGATCCTGCAACACCTTGGGAAGATTTGAAGGATGCAACGAAAAAAGCGGTACTTGAAGGTATCCATACCGAGCAGGTCAGGATCGACTATCACACCCTTGATGGGCGCTCTACCTACTGGTATTTGGAATGGGAGGGAGTTATCGAAGCGGTCAGGCGCCGTTATGCCGAGGCGGATACTGACAGCAAGCGCGAAAAGCTCCAGACGTATTTCTCCACTGTCCCGTGCAAGACATGCAAGGGCAAGCGCCTGAATCCGACGGTTCTCGCAGTCACCGTGGGTGGTAAATCCATCCATGATACCACTGAGCTCTCGGCATCCGATTCGCTCGCATTTTTCGAGTCGCTTTCTTTCAGCGGTCAGGATGAGTATATCGCAGCTCCCATCGTCAAAGAGATTTGTGCGCGTTTGCGGTTTTTGGTCGATGTTGGCTTGGACTACCTGACGCTCTCTCGGGCAACGGCAACCCTTTCAGGTGGCGAAGCGCAGAGGATCAGGCTTGCAACCCAGATCGGTGCGGGGCTTATGGGCGTGCTCTATATTCTCGACGAGCCTTCCATCGGTCTTCATCAACGGGACAATGAGCGTTTGATCAAAACACTCGAGCACCTTCGGGATCTCGGGAACACCGTTGTGGTCGTCGAACATGATGAAGACACCATCAGAAGCGCCGACTATGTGGTCGATATGGGGCCCGGCGCGGGTGAACATGGCGGTGCAGTGACCGCGTGCGGCACTCCTGAAGAGCTGATGGAGTTCGATGAATCATTGACGGCGGACTATCTGTCGGGCAGGCGGAAGATCGAGGTGCCCCGCGTCCGGCGCAAGCCGAAAGCAGGCACGTTGAAACTCTCCGGCGTCAAGCAGAACAATCTGCAAAATGTCACGCTTGAGGTACCGCTTGGTACCCTCACGGTCATTACCGGTGTATCCGGCTCAGGAAAAAGCTCGCTCATAACCGATACGCTTGCGCCCGTGCTTGCGAACCGGCTGAACCATTCCCACCGCCGAAGTGGACCGTATAAGAAGATCACGGGAATTGACAAGCTTGATAAGGTCATCAATATCGACCAGAGCCCAATCGGACGCACGCCGCGCTCCAATCCTGCAACCTATATCGGTTTGTGGGATGACATCCGGCAGCTCTTCGCGTCTACGGCGGAATCGAAAGCGCGCGGGTATTCTCCGGGCAGGTTCTCCTTCAATGTGAAGGGCGGTCGGTGTGAAGCATGCCGAGGCGATGGACAGATCAAGATCGAGATGCATTTCTTGCCTGATATCTACGTTCCCTGCGAGGAATGCAATGGCAAACGCTATAACCGTGAAACGCTCCAGGTGACCTATCGAGGCAAGAATATCTCTGACGTCCTGAACATGACTGTCGAGGATGCACTCGTATTCTTCGAGAATATCCCTTCGATCAAACGCAAGCTTCAAACGCTCTATGATGTCGGTCTCGGCTATATTCGTCTCGGGCAGCCTGCGACCACGCTTTCCGGTGGCGAAGCACAGCGGGTGAAACTCTCGAGCGAGCTGCAGAAGCGCTCAACGGGCAAGACGTTCTATATTCTGGATGAGCCGACCACGGGTCTTCATTTTGAGGATGTGCGACAGCTGCTTGCCGTTTTGCAGCGCCTGGTCGATGCGGGTAACACCGTGCTCGTGATCGAACATAACCTCGATGTGATCAAATCAGCCGACCATATCGTCGATCTCGGTCCCGAAGGGGGCGACCGGGGCGGGAAGATCATCGCGCGGGGAACACCGGAGCAGGTCGCTCAGGTTGAAGGCAGCTATACGGGTCAGTTCTTGAAACGAATCCTTGCAAACGGGTGATGCTCATCGCGGTTTGGACGGATGCCTGCGCGGCGGGTATAATCGGCATCTATGGAAAACTCGGTTCGCGAAAGAATAGCCCTCGTGATCTTCGTTGTCCTGGTGGCATTGGCGGGGATCGTGCTCACCAGTTACTTTGCAACAGGACGCTCATGGACGGTTGCAGCAACGATCGTTGATGATCAGGTGGGAAGCCTTGAGGGTTATACGGCGCTCGTATATAAAGGTGTTGTCAAAGAAGATCAGCCTCTTCGCACGTCAGCGGATACCAATCTTGAAAAACAGGGCGCCACGGCTCTTTGGTCAGTGGCAACGGGTGGCGAAGATGTCCCGGAGACCGATATCGGTGGCAGTATCGGCATGCTCATCCCTGAAGATCCTCTTGTACGTGATCGGCTTGACAACGGATTGTATGTCTCTGACGTGCGCGAGATCTATGAATCAAAGCTTGCTGATGTTATGACGATTGACGTTGCGCATCCCGAAAGCTACGAGGAGCCTATCGTGCTTTGTTCGGGAGATAAACGCATTGGGATTTTCTCGATTGATCGCTACACCGATCCGCGGTCGATGAAGAAGAAGGTTGCACTCTTGAAGGAGCGCCGTGCAACGTCTATTGTGTGCATCGCTCCTCGTCCGGCAACCCTCTCAACCTATGACGGCATTGATGTCGTGCTGTTGACAAGTGGAAGCGATGAGTACTTTGATGATAATCCGCCCGATGACGGCACACTAATAGTGAACGCTCCCAAAGAAAACGAAGTGGGCGTTATTTTCTTCTCTTCCAACAACGTTCCGTCAGCGCGCTCGGTCGACTCGATTTAGACGATCGTCTGTGTCCGCTTATGACGTTTGCGGTCGAAAAGATACCGCAGGGGTTCCGAATGTTTCAAAACGGTTAAATCGGCGAGGTTGCCCCAGCGCTGAACCTATAATCATCTGCGGTGAAACAGTCCCTATGACGCAGCTGATCTTGCAATCAAGCCGCCGCGAAGGAGGAACCATTGAAGTACACAGAACGCATCATCAATCTCGTTAAAGAGCGTGATCCCGAGCAGACCGAATTCATTCAAGCGGTAACGGAGGTCATGGAATCCTTAGAGCCAGTCATCGAGGCTCATCCGGAGTATGAGAAAGCCAAGCTGCTCGAGCGCCTGATCGAGCCGGAGCGTGTGATCATGTTCCGCGTTCCCTGGGTAGATGACAAGGGCGAGGTGCAGGTCAACCGCGCCTTCCGCGTGCAATTCAACAGCGCGATCGGACCATACAAGGGTGGTCTTCGTTTACATCCCTCCGTCAATCTCGGCATCATCAAGTTCCTCGGTTTCGAGCAGATCTTCAAGAACTCTCTGACCACGCTTCCTATGGGCGGCGGCAAAGGTGGATGCGATTTCGATCCTAAGGGCAAGTCTGATAACGAAGTCATGCGTTTCTGTCAGTCGTTCATGACCGAGCTTTCGCGCCATATTGGAGCGGATACCGATGTTCCCGCTGGCGACATCGGCACAGGCGCGCGTGAAATCGGTTATATGTTCGGTCAGTACAAAAAGATCAAGAACGTCTTTGAGGGCGTGCTCACAGGCAAGGGTCTTACCTATGGCGGTTCGCTGTGTCGTACGCAGGCGACGGGCTATGGTCTGGTCTATATCGTTGACGAGTACCTCAAGTGCAACAACGATACCTTCGCTGGTAAGACCGTATGTATTTCCGGATCGGGCAATGTTGCTATTTATGCAGCAGAGAAAGCGCAGCAGCTCGGTGCGAAGGTCGTAACGATGTCTGACTCAACCGGCTGGATCCATGACCCGAACGGGATCGATATCGATCTCATGAAGCAGGTGAAAGAGGTCGAGCGCGGGCGCGTTTCCGACTATGCGAACAGGCGCGAGGGTGTTGAATACCATGAGGGTCGTGGTGTTTGGCAGATCCGTTGCGATATCGCCCTTCCGTGCGCGACGCAAAACGAGCTCTTCATCGATGACGCTCAGATGCTCGTAGAGAACGATTGCAAGGTCGTTGCCGAAGGCGCGAATATGCCGACGACGATGGAGGCTACGGAATACTTGCAGGATCACAAGGTGTGCTTCATCCCCGGCAAGGCCGCGAACGCGGGTGGTGTTGCAACATCGGGTCTTGAGATGTCGCAGAACTCAGAGCGCCTTTCGTGGACCTTTGACGAGGTTGACGAAAAGCTCAAGGGCATCATGGTCACCATCTTCCATGCTGCAGATGATGCGGCACGGCGCTATGGTCATGAAGGCGACTACGTTGTCGGCGCGAACATTGCTGGCTTTGAGAAGGTTGCTGAGGCGATGATGGCAGAGGGTATTGTGTAAGAACGACGCGAATATCCTTGAGCGCATAACAAGCGCATCAATAGCAAATGCATCAATATCAAGAACGCGGGCAGCTCGCCCGCGTTCACTTTTTATGTTTGCACTATTTCCGCTTTGCGCGCGGGGGCTTTCGAGAATACTTCGCCTTGTGGGCTGCGCGCTTCTTCGCATCGTCGAAGCGCTTCTTGGTATCGCGCTGCTTGTGTTCGGTTTGAGGGTTCGTCCTTTTTTTCTCAACGACGCGATCCGGTCTCTTCTTGTTTTTATGCGCTGCGCTTGTACGCTTTGCGGGGGAGGAATGTTCGGGCAAATCCTCTTTGCGTAGATCGGCGCGCTTTTTCTTGCCTCCCCGCAGATCGCCCCAGCCGGTATAGTTGTAGGCGCTCTGCTTGCGCGTACGCGTTTTCTTGTACTGCTTCGCCCGTGCATCGGAGTGGGCATTACCCTTTTTGCGCCGCGTTGGTGCATTCAGCTGACTGAGATCGGCGTCGAATGATTCGATACGCATGATAGGGATGTCTTTGCCGATGAGATTCTCGATAGCCTTGAGTTCTTTAAGCGCTTTGTGGGTAACAAATGACACGGCGTATCCGTCGCTTCCGGCGCGCCCCGTGCGTCCGATACGATGGATGTAATCCTCTGCCATGTCGGGTAGATCATAGTTGATCACATAGTCAACGAGCGGGATATCAATACCGCGCGCAAGCACGTCGGTCGCAACGATGATGCCCACCTTGCTCTGCTGGAAATCACGCAGCGCTTGGCGCCTCTGCCCCTGCGTCCGGTTCGAGTGGATGCATTCACTCGCAAAACCGGCGTCATTGAGCATCTTCGCCACATCCTCTGCCCGTGCTTTCGTGCGTGCGAATACGATGACCTTGTCGTGCCCCTTTTCATCAAGCAGGCATTTGAGCAGTTCGGGTTTGTCCTGAATAGATACAGGGATGATGAATTGATCGACCGTGCGCGCCGTCTCGCCCTTGTGTGCAATCTGAATGATATGAGGCTCACAAAGCAGGTCGGAGAGGTTCTTTTGGATCGACTCATCGATCGTGGCGGAGAAAAGGAGCGTTTGCCGCTTTGCGGGAATGAGGGAGATGATGCGCTCAAGCGCGGGCAAGAATCCCATGTCGAGCATGCGGTCAGCCTCATCAAGAATCAGCACTTCGACGCTTCCGAGGTCAACCTTCTCGCGGTCGATAAGATCGTTCAGGCGTCCGGGTGTTGCAATAACGACATCGGTGCCGCGCTTAAGTTCGCGGATTTGCGGTGCGTAAGGACATCCTCCGTAGATCACGCTTGAGTAATGCCCCAGTGCCCGGCTTGCCTTGAATGAGATTGTGGCAATCTGCTGAGCCAACTCGCGGGTAGGCGTGACGATAAGCACGCGCGGAGGTCGGCTGTCTTCCCTTGATTGCGGAAGCTTATCGAGTACGGGTAGCAAAAACGCTGCGGTTTTGCCCGTACCGGTGCTCGCGGCGGCGATGACGTCATCGCCCGTAAGGATGACCGGTATCGCTTGGCTTTGCACGGGGGTCGGTTTGTCATAGCCGAGCGCATCCACCACCTGGCAGATCCGCTCGGAGAGACCTAGTGATTCAAACGGGTTCATCTTCTCCCTGTCAACTCGATTGGGCGTTGCAATACAGCGGCGCGGATTTACAGCTCAAAAAGGATTGCGCCGTAGGTGAGACCTCCGCCGAAGGCAACGAGAATAACTTTGTCGCCGGGGTTGATGCTCTTGCTCTCAAGGGCGTCGGACAGTGCCATGACAACGCTTGCCGAGCTCGTATTCCCGACGTCACTGATCGAAAGCTGGAAACGTTCAAGGGGAAGGTCGAGGCGCTTTGCAGCGAAACGGATGATGCGCTCGTTTGCTTGATGGGGGACGATGATCTTAATGTCATCAAGGGCAAGACCACTGCGGTCCAAGACCTCTTCGATGGCATTCGCCAGAGCGCGTCCAGCGAACTTGAAGATCTTCTGTCCGTCCATGCTGATCACCTGCCGCGGCGATCCCGCTTCAAGCTTCTCGGTGATCCCCAAAAGCTCATCCGTTACACATGCTGCGGGATCAGCAGGTATATCAAGTGCGTTGATATAGGAGTAGTCGACCGCTTTTGGATCAGGATGGCTTTCATGGTGCGCTTCGAATGCTGGCGTGTCGCAGATTACCCCCTCAGCGGTGAAGGGGAAGAGTGGCTCATAGGAATGAGGGCACGAAAGGCTGTAGTCGACATCATCGGCATTAGCCATGAAGGTTGCAAGAATGCCCGGCTTCTCTTCATCCCACTCCAGAAGGGCGGCTCCTGCACCATCGCCGAACAGGACACAGGTGTTGCGATCCTGCCAATTCGTCAAACGCGACAACCGCTCGGAGCACACGATCAGTGCGCGCTTGATATGATTGCGCCCACCGTGTCCTGCAGTCTGAACGCTTGAGGCGCTCATCATGGCTTCGGCAACCGAGACGGCGTAGATGAAACCGGTGCACGCGGCATTGATGTCGAATGCGATGGCGTTGTCGAGTCCGAGCCGCGCTTTCAGTGCACTTGCCGATGAGGGAACGATCGTGTCCGGGGTGATGGTTGCGAAGACGACAAGGTCGATCGAGTCAAGAGCAACCTTGTCAGCTGACCATCCCTGGACGTCCTCGAGCCCTTCGACCTGATCCACTCTTCCGAGCGCACCGAGCGCAGCAGCACAGGCAAGGTCGATGGTCGTTTCGGAAATACCGATATGCCGAGCGTGGATACCCGTTCTCGTACGGATCCACTCATCGTTGGTTATAACAAGATCTTCAAGGTCGGTATTGGGAAGCGTGAGCTTGGGAAGCGCTTTTCCCGATCCGATTAGTACAGCACCCACGTTACTTATCGCCCTTTTTCACCATTCCGAAAAGATTCTCGGCATATTCGTTGTAAAGCTCGATATGACTCTTCGTCTGTTTGTCGAACATGCCCTGATACAGATGGAGGAAGTTCGAGAAAACAAGCGGCGGATCGATATTGGGAGCATCCTTTTCTACCTCGTTCTCACCAAGCTTGATATCCGCATGCTTGCTCCAGTCCTGCACCGCGCGGAATGATGAGATGAGCTGCTCGGGAAGCATGCCGTTTTCCGCGAGCTTCTGAACTGCTGGTGCGATTTTCTCTTGCTCCTCAAGAAGTTTTTTGATCAATTCATGGTATGTCATTGCATTTCTCCTCAATATAGCTGGTCGCCGATATCAAATCATAAGATGTGTATATCATAGGATTTGTTCATAGTATTTTATAGTCTGAACGCTGAATTAGGCGCCGAGCGTATACCGAGCGTTTACTCGGAGGGAGGGGAGAAAGCACGATATGATGTCAATGCTTGGTCGATCCAAAGTGCAGTTGTACCCCACCCGTGCCCGCGCGCTCGCGGCGAAGCGAAGCGCTGCCAAAAACAATGAGGCGTTCGGCATCGATTTTACGACGCCGCTTGATTTCGCTGGAGAGGTATGGGATCTCTTTGGCGATGGCAGAAATATGGTGAGCCCGCTGGTGCGCACGTTGCTCATATTCGATATGTTGGAAGATCATGGCTTTGCTCGTTCAGTCGGAACTGCCCGTCTGCTTGCATCATTCGTGCGGCAAAGTCTTGGACGTATCGAAGCGGACGCGATTCCTAAAGATGACCTTACCGCTTCAGAGCGGGCACTTATCGATCTGGTCCACACCTATCGCGAAAAGCTTAACTCAGCTGGTCTTTGCGAAGAGGCTGACCTTCTTGATGCCGTGCGTACTTTCGGACATCATTGGGATCTTTCCTTTGGAGCGGAGTGCCTGCTCGATGGTATGGGCAAGGATGCTTTTGCTTCAGTATTGGATAAGCGGGAGACGCGTGCGGATGACGTTGATATCCCGCCCGACGAACCCACTCTTCGGTATCTTCTTCCCCAAGGACCGCTTGCCATTGACGCTATGATCGTCGATGAGGTGGTAGAAGCGATCGATGACGGCTTTGAGAGCATTGCGGTATGCGTGTCCGATCCCCTTGAGTCATCCGTGAACATGAGCGCTTATGTGGGCACGCGTGCTGAGTACTTTGCGCAGGTGAAGCTTCCTTTGACGGAGACGGTTTTAGGGAAAGCGTGCTTTGCGGCATCTGCGCTGTTGCAGGAGGGGACAGCGGATTGGCAAGCAGTGCTTTTCGATTTTGCGCTCAACCCTTACGCTGCGATCAAAAGTTTTACCTATGAAGATATCTATGGGGACAAAACGCCCTGGGCAGGGCAACAAACAATGCTTCGTGCTGCCGATGTCGTTCAGGTGTTTTCCTCTGACCGAACGCTTAGGCGTGAAGATGCCCTTGCCTTTCTTGTGCGCGTATCTGTGCCGTTTCGATGCTTGAAAGGGCTCATGCAAGGGAATGGTTGCGATGCGAAAGCGTTCATTGAAGATGCCAAAGCCGTGATAGCCCAACAGTTCCCGGAAAGGGAGCGGCTCATAGAATTTGCTGCGCTCGGGAAGTTGTCTGATCTCATTGATGAGCTGTGGTGTTTGGAGCGTCCCGAAGACGTGGCGCTGTTTTTCCCAGAGATATCCGTATCAGTATCATGGTGCGAATCAGACGCAGAACCTGCATCTGCGGTATCCGATACAAGTGGACCGCGTGCGAAATCGCATGTTGTCTTCGTAGCGCTTGATTCCTTGGACGATCTTTCTCCTGCTTCGTTCGACGAGGTCATCATCGGAGACGTTTCCGATACGGCATTCAACGCGAAGCAAAGTGACGCCGCGCTTGGGCACCTGCTTGAGCGCTTCGGTATGACGGACACGGTCGACGCGCTTACACGCACTCGGTTCTGTTTTTTCTGCGGCGCGCGCTCGGCGCGCAGGCGGCTTGTTTGCTGTTTGCCTTTGCGCAATGCAGAAAAGAAAACGAGCTACCCTTCGTTTTGCTTTGAGGAGCTCGTTGATGAGCGCTCTGGGGGCACCTGTGCTGCCGCGCAGCTCTATGACCATGAAACGCTCATGCGCGAAGCGCAGCTCGATATCCGCTCACGTGGTGAATCTGAACTGACGCGCATGGTTGGGCAAAAGTTTGCTGCTGTGTCAGAGACAAAGATACTGCCGATGTATGCGCGGGGGCATCTGTATGAATCCGCGGTCACCGACCACCTTCGCCGGACGCCGGGTGAGGCGGGGAAGTATATCCTCTCGCCCTCTGCCATGGAGGCGTATGTGTCCTGCCCGTATCGATGGTTCATCGAACGCGTGGTCAAGCTCGAGGATGTTGTTGAGGGCTTCGGGGCGCTCGAGCGGGGAAGCTTCGCCCATCGCGTCTTTGAAGTTCTGTATCGCTCATTTGCCGAATTCGACAGCTCCGCTGGACTCGCCGAGACGGATATCGCCCAGGTTCGTGAGCGGTTCGAAGAGGTCTTCGATCGCGTTCTTGCTGAACAAACGGACAAGCGACCGCTTGATGCGCGCTATATTCCGCTGACCAAGAGCGAGTGGGCGGCAACGATGCGGCTCAAAGAGGACCTCTGGAACTGTGTTTTATCCCTGCGTTCATTGCCAAAGGAGTTTTCCGTCATGTTCACGGAGGCTGATCTTGCAAGCGATGAAGACCATCTGGTTGATTATGCGGGATATGCGCTCACCGGGCGTATTGACCGTGTTGACAGTGACGGGTCAGGCACGTATTACGTGCTCGATTACAAGGGGAGCGTTACAGGCTATGACGCGGGTGGAGCAGCTCGTGCGTCCGATGCGTGCGACGACGATTCTACCGAAGAAGAATCTGCGTCAGACCTGCCGCGGCATGTGCAGGCGCTCGTGTATGCGCAAGCGCTCAAACGGGGCTTGCTTGCAGCGCAGGCGCACTGTATCGGGGCGCTCTATGTGCGCTATATGCAATCATCCACTTCCCGCTCATTCGCGGGCTCGGTCGCATCGGACGTGCCTGCATTGACCGAATTGGTCAGCGCACATTCCTACGTGCACGGGGATTTCGATAGGTATCTCGATGATATCGAGGAAAAGCTTGCTTGCCGGTTGTATCCGCTTTCGCAATCCCGGATCGATATTGAGCCGGTCGATGAGCACGCATGCGCGTTTTGCCCCTATCTGTTCTGCGAAGGGAGGCGCTAGATGTCGCTCAGCGATCAACAGGCTGCTGTGGTGGAGGCATTTGGCAACTCCATCAATATCGCTGCCGGTGCAGGGACGGGAAAAACGTTCACGCTGACCGAGCGCATTGTCCGCATCATCGAGCGCATGATCGACGCGGATGATACGGACACTCTTCCCACACAGGGGGTTGTGGCGATCACCTTCACGAAAGCGGCGGCGAGCGAATTGCGCTCCCGGGTGAAGCGCGCGCTTCTCGCACGTGCCGAACGGGATGAAACGGGCATCTTTCTGCGCTGTGCCCTTGATATCGATAATGCGTGGATCTCGACGATCCACGGTATGGCAGCACGGATACTGCGTGAGAATGCCCTTGAGTTCGGAATCTCACCAGCCTTTTCTGTCATTGATGAAGCGACGCGGCTTCAGATCAATACAGAGGCGTTCGAGCACGTGCTCGCGGATGATGAGATTCTTGCCGATCCCTTAGTGCGGGAGCTCTTGCATGACTATCCTCTTGTTCGTCGCAGTGAGCGAGAGCAGGGTATTCAAGACCACGTAGAACATCTACTCGACGAGATTGCGCGTTTGCCGCGGGGATGTGAGGATCTTGATATTCCGCTTTCGACCTGCACGCCACGCGAGCTCATCGCACAGATGATGGATAGTGCCCGGGCGGTATGCGAGCCACTCGCACTCGATATCTATGCGCCCACGGATACGCAAAAAGCCCGCGCGTGGGGCGAAGAGATCGATCAGGCGCTTGTGCGCTCGGAGCAATATCTCGCTGCTGAGCAAGGCGACTCCTTTATCGATGAGTCGTTCGACAGGCATGCCTTCATCGAGACGTTCTACGCATTTCCTCCGCTGACCAATCGCTTCGGCAAAGGCAAAGAAACTGAGCTCGCGCTTGAGGAATATCGCTATGCGTACCGTATGCTTTCCAAACGTGCGCTCTGTGGTCTGGGCGCGCGCAACTCGATCGCGCTTAAGAAGCTTGCTCGCGCTGTCCTCGATGCTTCAAACGCCATCAAGGAAGAGCAGGGAGGGGTGTTCGACCAGGGCGACCTGCTTATGTGCTGTAATACGCTTTTGGGCGAACATACTGAGGTGTGTGCACGCTACCAAGCGCAGTTCATCGAGATCATGGTTGACGAATTCCAGGATACTGACAGCTTGCAGATGCAAATCCTTCGCAAGATTGCTCGGAGCGAGACCGCGTCAGGGTCTGCAGAAGAGCTTGCCAATGTTTGCACGGTCGGCGACATGCAGCAGAGCATCTATCGATTCCGCGGCGGCGACGTTCGGGAATCCATCGCGCGGAAGAGGGAGCTCGCCAAGCGTGAACAGGCGCAATTCGAGCTCACCAATAACTATCGAACGCATGGAGATATTCTGCGCGCTGTTGAGGTTGTGTTTGATCGCGAAGGTGCGTTCGGCAGCGGCTTTTTGAAGCTCGATGCATGCTGTTCGAATCTTGATCCTGATCTTGAGGTACTCTTCCATGAACGTCCGCGTGTGGTATTCGATCTCATTCACTATGGTCAGCAAAAGGAGAAGGGTGGCGCAAAGATCGGTATTGCCGAGGCGCGTCGAATCGCTGCCAAGCGCATTGCCGAGCACTTCCGCTGGCTTTACGATCACGGGGTGCCCCAGCAGAACATGGCGCTTTTGTTGGGCATGATGCCGAACTCCGATGTATATGCCAAAGCGCTCAGGGACGTTGGTCTTTCCTGTATGATCACGGGCGGATCGGTCTTTTCGCACACGCGCGGGGCTGAACTCCTCTCAGTACTTCTGCGTTTCGGCGCGAACCCTCATGATGGGACGGCGCTGCTCAATACTCTGCTCTCGGATCTGTTCGATATTTCCGACGATGCGCTGCTTGCGTGTGCTTTCGATCCCGCAGGTAAGCGCCGCTCACTTGCGACGGTCTTCTTCAAGAACAGCGATGCGCTCGGCGTGGATAGAGGTGATCGCCTGAGTGCGGAGGAGGCTTGCGGCCTTCGCCATGCATATGAGGTTTTGAGCACCTATCTCAAGGAGGTCCGCCGGATAAAGCCGTCGCGCGCCCTGCGCCACCTGCTCGTTTCGTCAGGGCTTCTCGGGCGGCTCGAACAGGCACGAGGAGATGATGGAAAGGTCGATGCCGAGCAGCTGTCGATGGCAGCTGATATCGCCAAGGGTCTTTCGATCGTTGAAGCTATCGAGCGTGATGCTTTTGGCATATCCGATACGGCAGCGCGTTTTGAAGAGCATCTGGTCAGTGGCAAGGAAGCTCCGGGGTTGCTTGCCGCCGAGAGTAGCGGATGCGTCAACATCATGACCATCCATGCTTCGAAGGGGCTCGAGTTCGATCATGTCGCCGTTGCTGAACTCAAAGGGAATACGGTGTCGCTCGGCGCGCTTTGTATCGAGCAGGACAATGACCATGCGGTTGTTTCTTTCATACCACCGAAAAGCGCTTATACCCGCAATGGTCTCGGTATCGAATACGATCACATCGACACGCTCAACAAGTTCGATTTTCCTTCATACGAAGATGAGGACGGGGACGTCGCCGAAGAGGACTCGCTTGCGAACTTCCTGTCCGAGAAGCGGTATGCGCTCATACGCGAGGTGTACAAGACCCATGAAGAAGCTGAGGCACGTCGATTGCTCTATGTTGCGATGACGCGGGCGAAAGAGACGTTGATGATCAGCCTTCTGAGTAAGAGCAATCCCGAAAAAGGGAACGGGTACGGGGGAATCTTCACTGACATGTATGAGGCGCTTATCGATTACTTCGATAAGGGTGAGAGCGGCTTCGATACACCGAGCACCAATGTGCAGCTTCCGATATGCGTTCATCGGTTGAACTTATTCGTTGATGAGGTACTTGCAGAAACGCCTGATGAGGATGCTCTGGTAGGCGAATGTGGGGCAAGCGCAGGAGCTCAGGTGTTGCAGCAGCGCGCGCGTGATGCGAAATCATTCATCATTCCCTGCTACGAAAAAGCAGCTCCCATGCAGGTTGTTTCTTGCGATTATTGGCGGCGTGACATGTGGTCGTACTCATCATTGGCAGAGGCGACGAACGATCATGGCGAACGCGCGGAATCGGTGCCGGAAACGAAGGCGCTGCAGGAAGAGCATCCTGAACAGATTGAGCAGACAGAAAACACATCTTCGCACGCGCATGCCACCGATCTCGGCTCTGCGTTCCATCTGCTCGCTGAACGTGCGATTCTTACATCGGGTCCAGCAGGAGAGCCGGGTGCGCTCGAGAAACCCGACGCGGATGCCGTTGCGTCTTGTGCACGCTTGATGGGACTTGATCACGATCAGACCAAACGCCTTGAACAGGCGCTCGATCGGTGGTTCGCCTCAAGTCTTGCGAAGCAGTTCGCGCAATGCCGCTATCGCTTCGCCGAGCTCCCCTTCGCGATCACGCTGGAAGCTGTGTATGGCGATGCGAAGGCTGCGGATGGAGCGAACGGAGCACATGCAACAAGCACGTCAGCAGTTGCAGATATGAGCACACCTCTTCCCGAGGGTATCCTCGAAGGTGAAATCGATGGTCTCGCGACCGATGATGGCACTTACGCGCTCCTCATCGATTACAAAACGGGCGGCTCTGACGACGAAACAGAAGAAGCGCTCCAAAAGAAGCATCAGCTGCAAGCTCAGTGCTATGCGCTTGCCCTTTTGCGTCAGGGATTCACCGAGGTTGATGCCCATTTTGTGCGGGTCGAGCGGGAGAGACGCGATGGTTCGGGTGAGCCCGCCGAGGTCGTCTATTCGTTTACAGCCGATGACGAGCCGGCGCTTGCGCGCACCATCGGCGAGCGTTATTACAAAGCGCAATCAAGTCGTGGGTGACTCGATATGCATGACGAAACACTTGAAGAAAAACTTGACCGCATCAAGCGGGAGCTCGCAAAGGTACCAACGGTGCCCGGCGTGTACCTGTGGAAGAACAAGAGTGGGGACGTCATTTATGTAGGCAAGGCGAAGCAGCTCCGCGCTCGCATGCGTCAGTATGTCAACTATCAGGACAGCCGTGCGAAGATCCCGCTTCTCGTAAACGAGATCCATTCGTTCGAATACATCGAGGTGAAAAACGAGCACGAGTCGTTGATCCTTGAGAAAAACCTCATCGACCAATACGCTCCGTTCTACAATGCCGACTTCAAGGACGATAAGAGCTACCCCTTTATCGCCATCACCGAGGATCGCGTCTTTCCCGCGATCAAATACACGCGCGAGAAGCACAAGAGGGGCGCGCGCTACTTCGGTCCTTTCACGAATGCATACGCTGCCAAGAATCTGGTCGACATTGCACGTAAGGTGGTACCGCTTTGCGCAACATCGTGCGCTACCTGGCGCGCGCTCTCCCGCAAGATCGACAAAATGCTCGCGTCTCTTCCGAAAACTGCTTCTCACGAGGAGATTTCTCAGCATATCGATGCTTTTGTGGAGGGTCTTGCGGGCGAAAATCCCTGCTTCGATGCCTATGTCGGACTGGGTCCCGGCGCGTGCTCCGGTGCGATCACGCCTGAGGAGTATGCGCGCAACGTGAAGCGGATCGAACGCTTTCTCTCGGGTGCGCGCAGCGAGTTCACCGACGAGCTCGAAGAGGAGATGCGCGAAGCGGCTGATGAGCTTGATTTCGAGCGTGCCGCGCGGATCAAGGCAAAGATCGACACCATCGAATCATTGAACGAACGCCAGCACATCGTAACGGCGAAAACCATGGATGCCGACGTTATCGGGATCTATCGTGAGGAAACGGTTGCAGGCGTTCATGTGTTCATGGTTCGTGAAGGACGCGTGATGAATTCTAACGAATTCGTCCTGAACCGGGGCAAGGACGTTCCTGATGAAGATCTGATGCACAACTTCTTACTTCGCTACTACGATACGACCACCTCCATCCCGCGTGAGGTCATCGTGCGGTGTATTCCCGAAGATGCCCCGTCCATGGAGCAGTGGTTGACCGACAAACTTGCCTCTACGCACAAAGCGCGCGTTCGCTTCAAAGCGCCCGAGCGGGGTGAGAAGGCGAATTTGATCGAGATGGCGGAGCGGAATGCGAAGCATACACTCATGCGCTACAAGGTCAGAACCAACTATGATGACCATCGGATCAACGATGCGCTCGCCCAGCTGGAAAGCGCTCTTGCGCTCGATAAGCCTCCGATGCGGATCGAATGCTTCGATATCTCAACGCTGCATGGGTCGTATACCGTGGCTTCGATGGTGGTCTTCACGGGGGGAAAGCCTGATAAGAATCAATACCGTCGATTCAAGATACGCGCGAACCTTACCGAAGCGAATGACTTTTTGAGCATGCAGGAGATCATGCAGCGCCGCTATCGTCCCGAACGGCTTCATGATGAGCGCTTCGGAAAGAAACCCGATCTCATTATCCTTGATGGGGGCAAACCGCAGTTGCATGCGGCAATGGACATCTTCGATGAGCTTGGTATTGACGACATCCCGCTCGTGGGGCTTGCGAAGCGCGATGAGGAACTGTTCGTTCCCTGGCAAGAGAGCGGCCCGGTCGTGCTTCCCAGCGGCTCAGCGTCGCTCTATTTAGTGAAACAGGTGCGCGATGAAGCACATCGCTTCGCCATAACCTTCCACCGGCAGCTGCGGGGCAAATCGATGACGTCATCGATTCTTGATGAAGTGCCCGGTATCGGTCCTGTGCGCAAGAAAGCGCTGTTGAAGCACTTCGGATCGATGCGTGCGATACGCCAAGCATCGCTTGATGAGATCAAGGACGCCCGGGTGATTCCTGATGAGGTGGCGGAGGAATTGGTCTTGATTCTGAGACAGTATAATATGCAGCAATAGTTCGATCGAGGAGGTTGCACATGCATGATGACACCAAACAAGCGGGAGATCGACCCGATATTGTCATCGTCACGGGAATGAGCGGTGCGGGGAGAACGGAAGCGATGCATATCTTTGAGGATATGGGTTACTTCTGCATCGATAACCTTCCATCGAACCTGATCGGCTCGCTGATCGAGCTCAATGGCCTCACTCCCGATCATCCCCAAGGTGAGCACAAGAAGATCGCACTCGTGTGTGATGCGCGCAATCGCGAATACTTCGGGTCGCTCACCGATGTGCTTGATGACCTTGAACGCAAAGGAATCGATTTCAAGACGGTATTTCTGGATGCTGATGATGCCAAGCTTGTCGCGCGGTACAAATCGAGCCGCCGTCGTCATCCACTCTGCGAGGAGGGTACGACGATCGCTCAGGGGATCGAACGCGAGCGGACGCTGCTTATGAATATCAGAAACCGTGCCGATTACGTTATCAATACCACCGATATGATGCCCCAGAAGCTGCGCACAACCCTGCGGTCGCTTTTCAGCAGTGGTACCGAGCGCAAGGGGCTTGCCGTTACGGTGTATTCGTTCGGCTTCAAACATGGCGCTCCTATCGATGCCGATCTCGTGATCGATGTCCGTTTCCTTCCGAATCCGTTCTACGACCCTGATCTGAGGAAGCTGACCGGGCTCGACGCGCCGGTCAAGGACTTCGTCATGCTCCGTGAGGAGACGATCGAGTTCAAGAAGAAATGGCATGCTCTTCTGGATGTAGTGATGCCAGGGTATGTTGCTGAAGGCAAGCAGCAGCTCGCCATCGCCGTAGGATGTACGGGAGGTCAGCACCGCTCGGTTGCGCTTGCCGAGTCCACGGGCGATTACTTGAAGAGCAAGGGGTATCGCGTTTCAGTCGCTCACCGCGATCTTTATCTGGCTGACACATCGGTTGATCCTGAGCTTGAAAGCGAATCGCCTGATTCGCATGCTGACGAGCGCGCATAGCGGACAGGGTAGGATCATGCAAGCGGACTTGGGAACACGGATGCGAAAGGACGGGCGCTCATGGTAGTTTCACGTCCGTTCCATATTGATCCCTCAGCAACGGGAGCGTTCCAGAAGCTGAGCGAATTTCCCATGGATGCGCATGAGGTCGCTGAGCTCGACGAGTCGTTCAGCGCGGTCGTGATCGGAGGCGGAACAGGGGCTCCTGTGTCCATCAGGACGCTTCTCTCACTCGGTATTGATACGAGCGCGGTTGTGGCGATGGCTGATGACGGCGGCTCGACCGGCATTCTGCGCGATAAGGCGGATGTGACGCCGCCGGGCGATATCCGCAAATGTATTGCGGCGTTCGCCGATGACCCCTTCGATCCGCTTGTGCGTGCGTTCAAGTACCGCTTCGCTGTTGCTGATGACCATGCCTTGGGCAACCTCATGCTTGCGGCACTCGAGGACGCCTGCGGTTCTTTCCCGCAAGCCATCCGTATCTGCGAGCGACTGGTCAATGCGCAAGGTCATGTGTATCCTTCAACGCTCGATCACGTCACGCTCAAGGCGCGGACGCGCGATGGGCGGGAACTTGACGGTCAAGCGGTCGCATGTCATTCGAAAACGGCACTTGAGCGGGTAGAGCTTGTAGGTTCTGAGACGGGCATCCAACCGTACAAGCCGGCACTCAAAGCCATTGAGTCCGCTGATTTGATCGTGCTTGGTCCCGGTTCGCTCTTTACTTCCATCATTCCTAATCTGCTCGTTCCTGGTATCGTGGAAGCCATCCGCCGCTCCCGCGGTGCGGTACTTTTCATCTGCTCACTTGCCGATGTGCAGGGTGAGACCTGGGGGCTATCCGCTAAAGAGCACCTTCAGGCGCTGTTCGACCACGGCATGCGCGATCTTATCGATTACATGCTCGTTCACACAAAGGTCCCGCTGCGTGCGGAGTCTCCGGCAACGGGAAGCTTCTTGGCTGTTGCGGGCGATGATCCCGAACATGGTTCCACTTCCGATCTTGATGATCGTGCGCTTGCAGGCGATATCCGCCCCGTGTCCATCACCTATCAGGACATGCTTGCCATCCAGTCTGCGGGTCCGGTTGTGATCTCGCGTGACCTCGTCGATCCCGAACACCGGACATGGCATGCTCCTTCGGCGTTACGCGATGCGCTGTTGCAGGTCATCAAACTCATCTATGCGAGGCGCGGATAACCATGTCCTTCACCGCTGAGGTTCGCGATGAACTCGCCCATGTCGTACCGGAGTGTTCGCACTGCGAGAAGGCAACGCTTGCGGCGCTCGTGAGGATCGAAGGAACGCTGTTCGTGAGCGGTCCGGGGAAGTACCGGGTTGAGATTGCCACCGATTCTGCCTCGGTCGGACGCTTGGTCATCAGATTGATCCATACGCTCTATAACCTCAAGACCGAGCTTACGGTGAGGCGCTCGGTGCTCCATAAAACGCCGAATTACCTGATCGGGATTCCTTCACAACCTTCGCTTGGCGATGCGTTGCGCGATATGGGTGTGATTGCAGAAGATGGAGGGCTGGAACTGGGAATCAAGCCCTCGCTCATCGCCAAACAGTGTTGCCAGGCGGCCTATTTGCGCGGCGCATTTCTCGGCTCGGGGTTCATCTCCAATCCCAAAAGCGATTTCCACTTCGAGATCATCGTTGAGAGCGAGCAGATGGCGAGAGGTCTTGTGGACCTGATGGCTGATAAGGGCATCAACGCCAAGATCATGCACCGGCGCAATTCCTACATGGTCTATTTGAAAAGCGGAAATGCCATTCTGGAATTCCTCGCCTACACGGGCGCTCATCACTCAGCGCTCATGCTTGAGGAGGAGCGCGTCGTCAAATCGGTTCGCAACGACGTCAACCGTCAGATCAATGCGGAGCTTGCGAATCAGCAGAAGGCGACGAAGGCTGCGGTAGGGCAGCTCTTCACCATTAAGAAGGTGCTCGAGTCCTACGATATCGATACGCTTCCGCCTGCGCTGCAGGAGTTCATCAGGCTGCGGGTGACGTACCCGGAGGTCTCGCTCAAAGAGCTTGGCGAGTATGCCGATCCGCCGCTTTCCAAATCCGCGATGAACCATCGTGTGCGTCGTCTTGAGGCAATGGCAGAAGCGGTTACGCGCCCCAGTCAACAATGACCTATCAAATCGTTCGCTCGAGCCCACGCATGCCCACAGATGGGGTAGGGCGTGGTATTCTGGTCGATGGTGTTTTATACCCGTTGAATGTTGATCTGATAGGAGCAAAAGCATGACAACTAAAATCGGTATCAATGGATTCGGTCGTATCGGGCGTCTGGTCTATCGTGCAATGGCGAAAGATCCCGATCTCGAAGTGGTCGCGGTAAACGATCTCGGCGATATCCCAACGATGGCGCACCTGCTGAAGTATGACTCAGTGCACGGACGCGTTTTCGAAGAGGTCACGGTTGTCGAGGACGGTTTTGTCGTTGATGGTCATAACGTTGTCGTGCTGTCCCAGCGCGATCCTTCCCAGCTTCCCTGGAAAGAGCTCGGCGTTGACATCGTTGTCGAGTCCACGGGTTTCTTCACGGATGGCGAAGCGGCGAAAGCCCATCTCGAAGCGGGCGCGAAGAAGGTCATCATCACCGCTCCGGGCAAGAATGTGGATGCCACCATCGTCATGGGCGTGAATGATGCGTCATACAACAAAGACACCGACAACATCGTTTCTAATGCTTCTTGCACCACCAACTGCCTCGCACCGTTCGCCAAAGTACTCCTTGAGAACTTCGGCATCAAGCGTGGCTTCATGAATACCATACATGCCTACACCAACGACCAGAAGATCCTCGATCTTCCCCATAAGGATCTGCGCCGTGCACGCGCAGCTCAGATGTCGATGATTCCGACGACCACCGGTGCAGCACGTGCAGTTGCGCTCGTTTTGCCTGAGCTTGCAGGCAAGCTCGATGGCTTCGCCACCCGCGTTCCCACGCCG
>CAZFGW010000008.1:0-69907 GCA_964518575.1 uncultured Eggerthellaceae bacterium | reverse complement strand
TCCTGAACTGGGAACTGTTGACCAATTCGGACACACTTTTTGAGAATTAACCCCAACCTGCGCAAGCAGGGTCGAGCGGATGACAAGGATGACGATGACAAAGTGTCAGGCTCAACGTCATCGTGATAAGGCGCTAGACCCTGAGGGTGACATTGAGCCTGACACTTTGTCATCCTTTGTCATCGGCGATATCGCCTTACCACCGCTTCGCCACCGATAAGCACAAGGGTGATGAGCGTGATTGCCATGCCGGCATGAATCCCCGGAGGCATGAAATGCATCTCGATATGATTCGCCCCCGCTTGAACAGGCAACGCCATGAGCGCTCCACCCGCAACGCTGATCGCATCGACCTGATTTCCGTTCACCTCGATCGTCCAGCCGTCTTGCGCGGGAATAGTCAGCAGTAAGAGCTGTCCCTCCGCCGCATCGAAATCCGCCTGGATGAACCCGGGCTCGAACGTCTGGAATGTTGCCTGATGCTGCGCAACGTTACCAATGAATGCCTTGAACGTCTCCATGTCGAGCACCGCCGCTCCCTTCTCGGTGTCGATATCGGCGAAAAGCGTGATCGGACTTCCTGCTATCGCGCTGGCGAATGCCTCCATATTGGTCCACCGGTTCGCCTTCGCATCGATCCCGAATGCCTCGATATCGGGGGACACGCCATACCCAAGGGAGAGCGCATAAGGATTCTCGTAGAACTTCACGCCGAACGATAGCTCCGTCAATCCCACATCGGTATACCCCTCAAGCGGAGGCGCAGCCATCGAAAGATACTTCACCCCGAAAAGCGAATCACTCACAAGCGATGGGTGGAGATCAAGCGTGAAGAATTCGTTATCGCCGCATCCGAGCGCCGAGAGAAAATCGATCACCGCCTGATCGGTCGTTGACGTGTACGACGAAATCTGGTTGAAGCCCAGCGTCAGTCCCTCATTGAGCGCAGGGGAATTATTGCGTAGATAGGTCTTCTCCACCCGGTACACTCCCGGATCATACGCCTCCAATTCCTCCGCCTGCGCATATGCCTCATCCATATACTCATCAAACCACCGCTGATACCCTTCGACATAGAGCACATTCCAAACGAGTGTGCTGCGAATGGTGAGTCCAACCACTCCGAGCACGAGCATCGCCGCACCGCTCCACTTCATCACGCGAGCAAGACGCTCGGGCGGTCGACGCACAAAAGCAGCGGCAATCCAGGCGGCAGCCCAGATGATCATGAATGCACCTAAAAACGCGATACGGCTTTGGTATCCATGAGGAATCCGCATGCCGCCCCAGATAAACATCAGCAAACGCGACCACGTGCTCAAAATGAGTAGGAACAAAAAGAGCCCCAGAGCGAGCTTCAGCTTCGTGGGGACGCGCTTGCTCACAAAGAACACGATCGCCAGAATAAGGATAGGGAATGTCGTGAACAGCTGCGGTGTCATGTCGTTAACCCACGTGCCCAAGAAAAGTCCGCCGAGCAGATCGGCATACGTTCCTTGATGCAGCGGTTTGATCGCAATGCATGAAGCAAGGCACATGAGCAAGCAGGCGAAGAGCACGATGGCAAGCCGAGCGCGCAACGTTTTCTTGCGGAAGATCACCAGCAGGCACACCACGACCAAAAGGAGCGCTCCCAAACCGGCAGCAATGAGCCAGAGGGCTGGAACGGACGCAAGTGCGGGCAGATGCTTGACGACCATATCCTGCGCCATTTGCAAGCGCGTGTTCATATCCACCATCGTGCCGTCGCCCGCCATTGAAAGCACGGCAGGTAAAAACACGAATGCCGAAAGCGCCAATGCCACAAACAGGCAACCCGCAAACTGCATCAAACGCTTTCGGTGCACCTTCCCATACGATTGCACACCCTCAAACCCCAGCGCGTATGCCTCGAACAGTACGTAGAGGCAGAAGAAAAGCACAAGGATGTAGCCCATATACCAGTTGGTGATGATGGCAGCAGCCAACGAGAACGTGAACAGCTTCCACTTCCCGCTTCGCAAAAGGCAGCAAATACCCCATGCGGTAAGCGGCATGAAAATGAGCCCGTCGATCCACATGATGTTCCTGACTTGGGTAAGCACCCACATGGATAGGGAAAAACCCAGCGCCAGCGCGCATGCCCAAGCATACGGAAGACCGAAACGTCGGCGCAGATAGAACATCATCGTCATCTGAATGCAGCCGACTTTGAGGATGGTTATCACGAAGAAGAGCACGGCAATGTCGCGTTCAGAGAAAAACGCGATCAGGAGATTGAATGGACTGACCACATAGTAAGCGAACAGCCCTGCAGCATTGCCGCCGAGACCCTGCGTCTTAATATAAAACGGACTTGCGTTGCCGCTGAGCACATCTTTGAACCACGCGAAGAAATCAACGTACTGCGCGTTCATGTCATTGAGCATGAAGAGACGCTCGCCGAGCGGATAGAGGTCGCTCATCGCCGCGGCGATGAGCATCATGCACGCGACGAGCACGAACGATCCAGCGTAAATGCCGACGACCTTCACGCGACTCATACGGGCGTCATTTCCTTGAGCAGCTCCGATCATGATACCCGCGCAACGCCGCCTTCGCCTTTAGCACTCGCGTCACCCGAAGCGTCCGCAATACTTACAACACCAGCACTGCCCGTGTCATCACTCCCGCCACCTTCGCCCTCTTTTGCCTCAGGCACACAAGCCACATCGGCGGACACAACAGGCGCGCCCTCGACAATCTGGCGTGCAATGTAGGCGGGACGGTGCTTTCCCTCGATATAGATGCGTCCAAGGTATTCACCGAAGATCCCAAGCGCGAGCATCACGATGCCGCAGAACAGCAGGATCAAGCAGACGATAGTCGGATAACCCGGCACGTAGATACCCACGAAGAGATACTCGAACAACACGATCAGCAAGTAGATGACCGAGATGAACGACGTGAGCAGCCCCGTGTAGAGCACGAGGCGCAGCGGCCAGGTGGAAAACGATACGATGCCGCCGAGCGCATAGGACATAAGGGAGCGGAACGACCACGACGACGTGCCCGCATGGCGCGCTTGCGGCTTATAGGTCATCGTGGCGGTTTTGAAGCCGACCCACGCGAACAGCCCCTTCGAGAACCGGAAGTACTCCGGCATCGAAAGAAGCGCTTCGGCAACCGGACGACGGAACACCCTGAAATCGCTCGCATTCGCCGGGATCTCGATATCCCCAACCGCGTTGAACGTACGGTAGAACCGCCTTTTGAACCACTTGAGCACCGCGCCCTCTTGCCGTTGCTCCTGCACGGCGGCAACACAATCGTACTCATCGTGCTGGCGCAGAAACGTGAACATCGAAAACGAAATCGCCGGATCCTGCTGCATATCGGCGTCAATGAAGCCCACGAGGCTCCCCCGTGCATGCTCAAGTCCCGCAAGAAGCGCGGACTCTTTGCCAAAGTTGCGCGAAAACTCGATCCCACTTACGGTCATGCGCGGAAACGATGATTGGGTGAGCTCGAATATCTTTGCGAACGTATCGTCGGTTGAACCGTCATCGACGAAAATGAGTTCGCAGGTGGGTGGCGCGTCCGGCGTTTCCATGCAAGCAAGCACACGCTCCATGAAAATCGGGATGTTCTCCGCCTCGTTGTGACAGGGAACCACCAACGAGAGTGCGGGGTGAGAACAGTTTGTCATATCATGTGAGACCATAGCGTTAGTGTACCATTGCTTGCATGTCGCCTTGCGTCTCGCAGCGCTCCAAATGCCACTTTGTGCAGGCGGAATGCCCGAGGCGGCGAACAGAGCGGGACAGGACGAAAAGATGGAGAAAGGACAGAGCGTGGTCATCGTTCATGCTGATGATTTCGGGATTACCGAGGCGCAATCCGAGAAGATCCTGTCGCTGAACCGTGCTTGCGGCGGAGCGGGTGCGCTCACCTCAACAAGCGCGCTCGTGGGTACGGATGCGTTTGCACCCGCCGCAAAGACCGCTCGTCCGTTCGTGGAAAACGGCAACATCCTTATGGGACTCCATCTGAACTTTGTCGAAGGCTCCTCAGTAGCCGATCCTGCACGTATCCCCCTGCTCGCAGATGAGCAAGGCATTTTCAACCGAGGGTTCGCGGGTATGCTCAAGGACTCCTTCACGGGCAAGCATGATGAGTTGCGCCGCCAGATATCCATCGAAACCACAGCTCAGATCGAAACGTTCTTACAAGCATTCCCCCCGTTGCGCGATCACTTGCGCATTGATTCGCATCAGCACTTCCACATGATCCCTGCGGTGTTCAAGGGCGTCTGCGATGCAGTCGTGGAAACAGGTTGCACGGTCGAACATGTGCGCGTACCCGCCGAACCGCTCGCCCCGTTCAAGGCATCCGCGGTGGCGCGGCGCAGCATCCCGGCGATCAACCTCGTCAAGAACAAGCTTCTGAATTTCCTCTGGAATGCGAATGAGAACAACCTTGCCAGTATGGATTCATCCACAAGCGCTTCCTTTGCGTCATCGGGGCTGAGTGCTGCTCTTGCACACCATCCCCTCTTCTTCGGGCTGGCGCTTTCCGGCTGCATGTATAACGCAGTCGATGCCGACTTCATCGACGCCGCTCTTGACGCGGCAAAGCAAGAACGGCGTGAGGTCGAACTGCTCTTCCATCCCGGTGGCGTAAGCTCGGTTGAAGAGTGTCTGAACCCTGACCTTGACGGGTTCTGCGCCTTCTATCTTTCGGAAAACCGCGATCGCGAAGCTGCATCGCTGGTCGAGCTTGAACACATCCTATCCACCCGCACCTCGCAAACTTCCTTCTAAGAACGCGCAGACATAAGAGAGGACACGAAGCCATGCATTTCGAATACTCCGAAGGACTCCCCACTCCCGCCATCGCTGAGGCGGTACATGAGATGCTCGCCTTCTACGACACCGCTTTCCTGCCACCTCTTTCCAAACGGATCAGCTCGACCCAGAAAGATCTTAAAGACACCGGTACGACTCCCGACCATGACCAAAGCACTGATGACGGGATCACCGACTACTTCAACGCACTCTGTGCGCAAAAATTCATCTTGGCGATGGACCGAGATACCGTCGCTGGCTTCCTCTCGTTCAAGGAAGACTATACATGCCGGGAGCTCGGCGGCGAACAGAATCCCTGTACCTATGTGACCACCGTTCTCGTGAGCGAAAAGTATCGCGGGCTGCGCCTGACCTATGACCTCTACAACGAGCTCTTCGCCTACGTCATCGACCGGGGCGAAGTCACCCATCCCATCGCCACGCGGACCTGGAAAAGCGACGTACCCGCCCAGTCAAATGATGCGCACATCCACATCCTCGAACAACTCGGGTTCAAGCTGGTGAAGACACTCCACAATGACCGTGGAGATGGCATCGATACCGTGTATTTCGAGAAGCGCTTCTCTGAGGAGCAATTCAACCTGCTCGAGCGCCTTCAAAGCTCGCACACGCTGAGCCCCTTCATCATCGCGGGCATCCTCTTCGTCCTCACCATCATCACGGCGCTCGCCTACGTATTCGCGGACTTCGGCGAAGTGGGCGGAGAGCTCCTGCTCGCCTTCACCACCTCGCTGTTGGTGTCTGCCATCTGTCTGATCATCGACGCCTCTTCGCAATACAAGCTCACAAAGAACGAGCAATACTTACTCGACATGAAGGAGTTCGGCATCGAGGGCTTGAGCTTCGACAAACAACTGCTCCTTATCGACAAGATCCACAACGCCCAAGACGACATCCGCATCACGGGCTGCCGCCACATCCTCAATTCAAGCATGGCGGCATACCTGCAGCGCGCCACCGCCAAGGGCATCAAAATCCAGGTACTTTCCTGCCCGCCTTGGTGCGAGGCGTACAACCTCATCTACGACGACCCCGAGAAAACGCTCAACAACTACATCAAGCTGTTCCGCATGATGCTGATCTGCGACGAGAAAAACGATTGCGCGAACGTTGCACAAAATTGCGAATTCCGCTTCAGCAACAAGCCGTTTTTCAACGACATCTACATCATCGACGATACGCTCATTACCTCTCCCTATTCATACTTCGGAGGCGGAAAGGATAATCTTCTGACAACGCCCGCGCCCGGCGCGAAGTGCGCAACGCACTATGTGACGGCGCGCGACTTCTTCACTCTGATCGCACGCAACGACAGCACGTTGTCCCGCAACATGCAAAATGAGTACGGTGCTCTGTGGGACAGTGCAGAATACGTTTTGGACAAGACGAAGTTTATCGGGCTCTTTCCCGATACAAGCTATCTTTTCCGCGGAGATCCCGCTGATAAGGAAGCGGTTGATGCGAAATATCGCGAAAACATCGAGAAGATCAAGGCGTGCATGATCGCCCTTGCATCGTAAGGAATGATTGGCGAACCATGCGTAGAGACGTTCGCCTCGAAGCAACCAAGCCCCGAGTGGCCCCCATAAGAATTCCGCGCGCCTAGCTCCGCTTGTCAACCTTGCGCGCGATCAAATCGCCTACAGATTGGAAAATCTGCACGATGATCACGCAGAGAATGATGGAGACGATCATCACGTCGGGCATGAATCGCTGATAGCCATATCTGATAGCAATGTCGCCGAGTCCACCTGCGCCCACGGTTCCCGCCATCGCCACGAATCCGAACAGCGTGACAAGCGTGATGGACATGCCGCGAATGAGTGAGGGCAGGCTCTCTTTGAGCAGCACCCGCAATACGATCTGCCCCGTACTCGCACCGAAACTCTGTGCAGCTTCGATGAGCGAGCTGCTGACTTCAGAGAGACTCTGTTCGACCATGCGCGCCACAAACGGAGTGGCGGTGATGATCAGCGGTACGCACGCACCTTTGACGCCGAGCGAGGTTCCCACAATGAGACGCGTGAATGGAATGAGTGCAACCATGAGGATGATGAAGGGAATGGACCTGCCGATATTGACGATCCAACCCAAAACAGCATTGAGCGCTTTATGGGGATGGAGCCCCTTCGGCGAAGTGATGGTCAGAAGGACGCCGATCGGCGTGCCGAGGACATAGGCGAACAGCACTGAGATGAGCGTCATGAGGATTGACACCCACGTGCCCTCAAGGAAGAGCTCCCCGTAGTTTGCTATGAATTCCGAAACCGCTTCCATCGTTGTTGCCCTTCTGCCCTCTGTGCCTCGTCTTGCCTAAGCGGATGCTGAGCTATGCTTCCAGCGAACCTTCGAACGCCACCAATTCCTTCGCCGCATTGCTCCGATGGTTGTGAAGCACATCCGTCGTGCTCCCCTCTTCGACCACGCGACCCTCATCGAGCACCGCAAGCCTGTCGCAGATATTGCGCGCAACGGACAGGGAGTGCGTGATGATCACAAGCGTTACGCCCAAATCCTTGTTGATGTCGCGCAACAGGTTCAGCACGTCCATCGTTGTGCGCGTGTCGAGCGCGCTTGTCGCTTCATCGCAGAGCATGATCTGCGGGTTATTCATCAGAGCGCGCGCAATGGCAACGCGCTGCTGCTGTCCGCCGGAAAGCTCGCTGGGATACCGATTTGCCTTATCCGTAAGCCCGACCACTTCCAAAAGCTCCATCGCACGGGCATCGCGCTCTTGTTTCGACATATGCTCATTGCCCTGAAGATCGAGCGGGAAGGTGACATTCCGGAGCACCGTTGATTGCTGGAACAAGCTGAAGTTCTGGAAGATCATACCGATGCCCTCGCGGAGCTTGCGCAGCTGTTTGCCCTGGTAATCGGTGACATCGACCCCGTCGATAAAGATGCGACCAGATGTGGGGCGCTCAAGCAGATTGATGCAGCGCACGAGCGTTGACTTGCCCGCACCGGACTGTCCGATGATGCCGAAGACCTCCCCATCATTGATGGTAAGGTTCACGTCATAGAGCGCATGGTGATCGCCATCACGCGTTTCATATATCTTGCTGATATGTTCAAGTTCGATCATCGCGCCTCGAATGCTCAGGGTTGTACCGCGTCCATTTTCGCACAAATCCCCTTTTCAGGAATGAACAGTGCCGTAACACACGAACATGCGCCACGCCGAGACCGACATGACGCATGCGTTTTCGCTCCTGGTGCGCCGATTAGGAAAGGGGCAGCACCGCGCCGTTATAGGTGTTCAGAATATATTCGCGAACCTGGTCGGAATTGAGAACCTTAACAAGTGCTTTGATGCCGGCGTTATCCGCATTGCCCGCCTTGACGACAAGGACGTTTGCGTAGGACTGGGCAGCTTCGCCCTCGGCAGACTCAGTAGCAAGCGCATCCTCGGAGGGGTTGAGGTTAGCCTCAAGAGCATAGTTGCCATTGATGGCGGCAATGTCCACATCCGCAAGGACTGTGGGAACGATCGCAGCTTCCAGTTCCTTGAACTGCAAATTCTTCGGGTTCTCTACGATGTCCTTCGGAGTGGCAGCGATGCCCGCATCGTCGGCAAGCTTGATGAGCCCCTCCTGCTGAAGGAGCAAAAGTGCGCGCGCCTCGTTGGTGGCATCATTGGGGATAGCCACGATAGCACCGTCGCTGAGTGCATCGAGCGATGCGGTCTTGCCCGCATACAGACCAAACGGCTCGTAGTGCACAGCGGTCGCTTCCTCCAGATGCGTTCCATTCTCCTCGTTGAAGTTCTCCAGATAGAGGCGATGCTGGAAGTAATTCGCATCGACTTCGCCCTGCTCGGTGACCGTGTTCGGCTGGACGTAGTCGGTGAATTCGACAACCTCGAGCTCATAGCCCTCATCAGCGAGCAGCGGCTTCACCACTTCGTTTAAGATCTCCGCATGCGGCGTTGGCGTCGCGGCAACAACAACCTTCTCCGCCTTCGCGCTTGCAGAACCAGAGCTGGCTGCTGAAGAGCTGCCCGCGTTCGAGGAGCACCCCGTAAGCGCAAGAAGCCCCACAATCAAGCATGCCGCCCCCACAAGAGCGAACTTAGTACCACGCAATGATTTCATTTCATTCTCCTTCGTTTTTCTCTATAGCCATAAGTGAACAAAACTCGTATCGCATGCGGTTCGAATATGGCGCCGATGCTTGCCGAACCGCGGCTTGTTCAGTGCTTTTGCATGATAGCAACGAAGGCGCCTGAGAAAAAGCAGGAAAAAACGCTGGCTTGCTATCGGTATTTTGAATAGCAGCGCAAAGGGGTGTCTTATTGCGTAAACTCAAGGGCACAAATGGCGTCGATTCCGATGCTGTCCCCACTCTCAAAGATCAATGCTTCCTGCACTTCATCGATGGTGCGAACGCGTCCCGTGTAGGTTTCATACACGCCGCCCTCTTTCAACGCGTCGGGAATGAAGAAGGTGACCGATACCAAAGGACGGTTGTTGATGCGCTCGCGCAATTCCCAAAACACCCGATTGAGCGCGTCGCGCTCCTCATCGCTCATCGGCGTGCGCTTATCGACGAACCGATTCGCCTCTGCGATGGCAATGCCATGGGCAGTCAAAGCGGAGAACGGAGAGAACTGAGCCGCTCGATCATAAAGCGACATAGGCTCCCGACGGGAAAGCGGACGCGAAACGTTGATGATGTCCTCGTAACCACTCATGCGCTGTGTCCGCCGATCTGCTTGTTGCGCTGCTGCGCAGTGGCACCTTCCTGCAGGCTGGGCGCCTTCAAGATGGCGTTCTTGCCGAACTTCTCCCGGATCTCCAGCATAGCATCCTGGACTTTCCGCTCACGCGCAAGCATCTCTTTCGCCTCCTGCTCAGCTTCTTCATCGTCGAACAGGCTGCGTTGCGCATGCTTCGCAAGATCGAGCGCAACCGCCTCTTCGATGAGATCGTCCGCCGCGATGTTGATTTTACGCACAAAGAAATCCGCATTCACGATCTTGTCGTACAGCTCGAGCACCGCACTCGTTATCTCATGGGACGACGATGACCGCTCCTTCAAATGCACGGTGCCGTGCGCCGGCTTGGGAACGGAGCGCCCATACCAATCGGTGACCACAATGTTCGCGCTGCCATCTTCCGAGTCCACATTCGCAAGGCTTTGCCGATCATAGCTGACCGTCAGCACGAAAGTGTCAGTCACCAGCCGCGCCGACGTAAGATCGAGTGCCAGCTGGTCAGCCATTTCCCATACCACCAGGCGCGCCTCGTCAAACGAATAGGGGCGCATCAACACCTGCCCTGAAACGCTGCTCTTCGCCTTCGGTGTATACGCTTTGACTTCCGCCATCGTAACGGGTTCATAGCCCCAGGCATGGTCGATGAGAAGCTCCGCATTCTTGCCGAACAGGTCGAAGAGCAAATCCTCGTTACGATAGGCATCCTTCCCACCGAGCGAACAGCGCGCGATGTCTCCCATGGTATGGATGCCAACGTTGCGCAGCCGCTCAGCAGTGCCTTTACCCACACGCCAAAAATCAGTAAGGGGCGTATGGCTCCAGAGTCGGCGCTTGTAGCTCTCCTCATCAAGCGATGCGATCCTGACACCATGCTCGTTCGGCTCCTCGTGCTTCGCAAGGATATCCATAGCAACTTTCGCCAGATAGAGGTTGGTTCCGATGCCCGCCGTTGCCGTGATGCCCGTAGTTTCGAAAATATCGACGACCACCTTTGAAGCAAGCTCTTCCGCACTCATATGGTATGCGCGCAAATACGGCGTTGCATCGATCAAGACCTCGTCGATCGAATACACATGAATGTCTTCGGGAGCGAAGAATTTGAGATACACCTCGTATATCTTGGTGGAGTGCTCCACATACAGCGCCATGCGCGGCTTCGCAATGAGATAGTCGAGCTCGACTTCGGGATGAGCGCGCACATAGGTATCACTGAACGATGATGCGCGAAACCGATGAGGCTTAAGAGCCTCGTACGCCTCAAGCGCCGTGCCCACCGTATCGGTAGGAAGCAGGTGCGCAACGGTTTCGTCGGCGGGAAGAGACGAGCGGTTTCGGGATGCACTTGATGACCGCAAAACCCGATCCCGCACGCTATTCGCCCGCCGAACACCCTGCACGACCTCGAACAAACGCGCGCGTCCTCCTATGCCATAGGCTTTCAAAGAGGGTGAAACAGCCAGGCAGATGGTTTTTTCCGTGCGTGAAACATCAGCGACCACGAGATTGGTCGTCAGCGGATCAAGATCGCGCGCACGGCATTCAACCGATGCGTAGAACGATTTGAGATCGATGGCTATGTACTGATCATGCGAACCCATGTACGTATTATCGCCCGCGGTGCCGCGAATTGCAATGACCCATCCTCATTGTTGGCGGGGAAGATTCTGATGGACGTTGGGGCGAGATTCATCTCGCCCGCATGTACTAAAAACGCTTCAATCAGGATTACATGCTTGGGCATAGACGTGCCAAAACGAACTAATCAGGTTTGGTAGATTCCTTAACTGGATACATGAATCATGTGGATGTAGGCACGAGATTCATCTCGCCCGCCCCCGTTGCATGATAGGGGCTGTTGCACCCGCAACTACGATTACTACAAAAACAACCTAAACAAATGGGTGAACGCAAAGGCAAGCAACCCGCATCCGGGGAACGTCAACAACCACGTGAGCACCATCGATCCCGCCATGCTCCATTTCACGGAATGGACGCGCTTCTCGGCACCAACGCCCATGATGGCGGTCGTATTGGTATGGGTGGTGGAAACGGGCATACCCGTGAACGTAGCCAAACCGATGCAGAAACATGACGACAAGCACGCGGCGAAGCCCTGATATTTCTCCATCTTCACCATGGACATACCAACCGATTTGATGATCTTGCGCCCGCCGACCGCGGTGCCGAGCGCCATGACCATACTGATACAGCACATGAGCCATAACGGGATATCGCCCATGTTGTCATTCCCGTAGATAGCAAGCACGAGCGCGAGCATGGTCAGGCTCAAGAACTTTTGACCGTCTTGCGCACCGTGAAGCAGCGCGACACCAGCACCCGTGAAAATCTGAGCCCATTTGAAGAACCGGTTGCACTTCGCCCGATTGAATCCTTTACACACACGCTCGATGATCCAGGCGAACAGCCAGCCCGATCCGAATCCAAGAAGCGTACTGATGAAAAGACCATAGATGACCTTCATCCATTCGGCACCGTTGATACCGCCAAGACCACCTTGCAAGGCGATGGCAGCTCCCGTGAGACCCGCGATCAGGGAATGGCTTTGACTGGTGGGGATGCCGAGCGCCCACGCGCCCACGCCCCAGACGATGATGGCGACCATGGCTGCAGCCAGAGCAATAAGCGCAGCGTGTTCATCGCCACCGAAATCGACCATACCGAAGATCGTGCTTGCCACCGCCGTGCTGATCGAGGTGATGAGGATGAGACCTGTGAAGTTGCAAATGGCCGCCATGATAATGGCGGGACCAGGCTTCATCGATCGGGTGCCAATAACAGTTGCAATGGCGTTGGGAGCATCGGTGGCACCATTGACGATGGTTGCACCCATGCACAAAATGATGATCACGCCCAGGATGGGGTTCGTAACAAGCGCAGAGAATACCGCATCAATGGAAAGATCCATAGGCTCTCATCCCCCGCTTTCACGCTCTTCAACCGTTATCATCATTCAAAAACGATAGATATCAGTGTAGATCATAATGAAGCAGGGACGTCACAGAGGTTGTTCATTCGTTGAAGTGAGCCCTTGATCGGAAGCAATCCAGGGAGCGTCATGGCGAACTGTTCGGGCTTGGAACGAGTGCGCTGGCGAACTGATCGGACCGAGCGCATTGCTCATACGCTCCATGAATCAACCAGCAAATCAACCGCAATCCGTGCCTACACGATCGCTTTTTGGAACACGATTTCGAAGAGAGCTCCGCCACCAGGCGCATTCTTCGCCCGAATCGTTCCTCCCTGCGCCGTGACAAGCGCCTTCGACAGCGCCAACCCCACGCCGAATCCGCTCGTGGGCTGCCCCTCTTCGTCAACGCTGTTCTCGCCCCGGAAGAACCGATCGAAAATGTAGGGCAGATCGGCAGGTGCGATTCCCGACCCACTGTCGCGCACCCGTATCCTTGTTGCGAGGGCGTCCTCCGAAACCGAAACAGTGATCGTGCCGCCGCGCGGCGTATGTTCCATGCAATTCTTGATGATGTTCTCGAGCGCCTCAATGCTCCAAAGCGTGTCGCCAATATACCCCGCACGCTCGTCAAATTCGCGTACGAGCTCGATCTCCTTGAGATCAAGGGAAAGCGCTAAAGGCTCGATGGCGCGCTTTGCAACCGAAACGGCATCTACCTCTTGCTGCCGCACTTTAATGGCACCCGAATCCACCTTCGCGATCTTCATGAGTGCCACGACAAGCCACGAGATCCGCTCGAGCATATTCTCCAATTTCCGCACCGCTTGCCGTCGCTCATGGGTATCATCTGTGCGCTCGATGGCGGGCAGCATCAAAACGGCAGCGGTCAAAGGTGTTCTGATCTGGTGCGAAATATCCGTGAGCGAATCGGCGAGCTGTGTCCGCTCCTCATCAAGCATCTTCGAGGTGCGCGCAAGTTTCGCCACCATTTTCGCGAGCTCATTTGAAAGAAGCGCGATGTCGCCTTCCCGATACGTTGTGAGATCGACCTCGCGCCCCGTATGAAGAATGTCATCGATTTCCGAAGCGAGCCGCATGATCGAACGGCGGCGGTAGAGCGAGACGATCACAAAGATGCCGAGTCCGAGCAATCCCATGATCACGACCCAAAGCCGCGCCTCAGCAGGACAAACGAACGCAAGCAGCACCGTCGCACCAATGAAGGCAAGGCATTGCCCTATGAAGCTGGAATACGTGCCCATCTCAAAGTCCGATCAATCGATCACTTTGTATCCAAGACCGCGTACGGTCGTGATGATCTGAGGCTCTGCCGGGTCGGTTTCGATCTTTTCGCGCAGCCGTTTGATGTACACATTGAGCGCGTTGTCGGAGATGTACTCGCCCGCGCTGTCCCAAATAGCTTCCTTGAGATTGTCCCGCGTCACGAGCTTACCGCGCCGTTGCAGGAAATAAAGGAGCAGCTTGTATTCCAACGCAGAAAGGAAAACCTCCCTCTCGCCTTTCGTCACCTGTGCCGAGGTAGCATCAAGCTTCAGGTCGAGCGCTGCGTACACCTCATCCGTATGCGTCGCATGGCGAATGGCGCTCTTGATGCGCGATATGAGCTCCCGCGGACGAAACGGCTTGGCAATATAATCGCACGCCCCCATATCAAGCCCTGCAACAGTGGAGTATTCATCATCGGATGCCGTGAGGAAGATGATCGGCATCGCTGGCACGATCTCTTTCGCCGCCGCGCAGACCGCAAAGCCATTGCCCTGCGAAAGGGTCACATCCAAAAGCGCTATGTCGAACGGGCACTCTTTGAGCAGGGCGAGGGATTCATCCTGTGTCGATGCATGCGTAACCTCGAATCCTTCGGATTGCAGAAGCTGGCTCAACGCTTGAACGATCGAGACATCATCCTCAACGAGCAGGATACGCATGAACTCTTCCTTCCGAGATTGTTTTTGGATTAAGCGAGTCCATTGTACACTGCGTCCGTGACGCCAATCTTACGCGTGCATTACAGCGGCATGAGGGCGAAAAGCGGCGCTGTGGCATTGCTCGAGCCGACACAAAAAGACGGGCGCGCATACCGCACGCCCGTCTTCGCGATCATCTTGAATCAGATGAGAGTGAAACTGACTACCTTAGGAAACGAGTTCAACCGCGCGCACCGCTGCAGACGCAGCATCGTCGGTGTAAGCATCCGCGCCGACCTCGTCAGCAAACTCCTGGTTCACCGGCGCGCCGCCGACCATAATCTTCACGTTGTCACGAAGCCCCGCAGCCGAGATGGCGTCGATGGTGTCCTTGATGGCGGGCATCGTGGTGGTCAGAAGCGCTGAGCAGCACACGATATCAACGTCGTCGTGCTCCTTGAGGTAATCGACAAATGCATCGGGGGCAACGTCAACGCCCAGATCAACAACCTCAAAGCCCTTCGCCTCAATCATCATGCGAACGAGGTTCTTTCCGATGTCATGCATGTCGCCCGCAACCGTGCCGATGATGGCTTTGCCCATCGGCTCAGCGTTTTCGTCACTCAGATAGGGCTTCAAAATGTCGGTGCCCGCTGACATCGCGCGTGCAACGACGAGCATCTCCGCAACCGATGCCTCGTTCTTGCTGAAGCGCTCACCCACGATGTCCATCGGCGGAACAAGTGCCTCGTTCAGAATCTCATTCGCATCGCAGCCCTCATCGATTGCCTGCTGGACAAGCGCCTTCACGTCCTTGCGCTTGCCGTTCTGAATCGCCGTCGAAATTTCCTCGTAGATTGCCATGACTCCTGCCTTTCTTGCTTTTCGCGCTGCTTCCCCCGTAAGTGCAGCTGTTCCTTTTTAATATGAATCGATGCCGTCAGTGTTAGTTGTGATAGAACTCATCGACCGCATCGAAGAAAGCCTGGATATTCTCAAGCGGACTCATCGGTGGAATGTCACATCCGGAAGAGATGACGAAATTGGGATACGATGAGCACGTCTGCAAAACCTCGGTCGTTGCCGCCTTGACCGACTCCGGCGTTCCCAGACGAATGACGCCCGCCGGATCAACATTGCCCATAACGAGCACATCCGAGGGCATGCTCGCCAGCATCTCATCCATCTTGATCGCATTGCCCAGATGGTATGCCGAAGCACCCGTCTCAAGAATGGCGTCGACTGCGTTCAAAAGCGGTCCGCAATTGTGATATACGACCAGGAATTCGTCGTCTTGCACAGCATCGATGATGCGGCGAACGTAGGGCGAAGAGAACTCCGAGATAAGATCCGCCGGAAGCAGCCCCGCGAGCGGCTCCGCGATCACGACACCGTCAGCGCCCGCGTCCTTGAATGCCTGTGCATAGTCGATCAAAAATCCGGTCACCTTCTCAAGCACTGCCTGCACAAGTTCCGGCTCGTCATAGCAGAGCATGATGGCTTCGTTGACATCCATCAAGCGCCCCGCGAGCGAGAACGGACCAATCATGCCTGCAAGCACCGGTCGATCGTCGATCAAAGGAGCAACCTTGCGAATGGCGTCGATGTACAGCCCCGTGCGTCCGGCGCCAACCTCGGGCACGAAAACCGTTTCCGGGTCGGTGTCTTCGTCAATGATGCCGCCGACCACCGTGGGAACCTCCTCATCGGTGACCACGATCGTGCTGCCGAACGCCTCTGCCTCAACAGACAGATCCATGAACGAAACCGCAGCAGCGGTGGGATACATGTCGGCAATCACCTTCATGGCATCTGCTTGATTGTCAGTCGAATTGATGAGCTCAGCCACTGTAATACCGAGCTTCTGGATGGCGGGAAACGAAAGAACGGGAAGCGCTTGCTTCGTGGGAGACGCGATGGTATCGGTTACCCATTTCTTCATATCCATGGTGTGACCTTTCCTCAAATGTACGCTTGGTCAACTCTAATCCGATTTTTTTGCGAAGTACAATACCGATTAGAGATATTGTTATGCATTCAATGCATAACAAACGCAATCGCACCTGTTCAGAGATGGTTTTTCATTGCGAAGGTGGCGAAGGGTGCGCACGTTTTGAGGCAGCGCTTCCATGTGTGCACTACGCACGGATAAACCCTATTCGCTCGTGAGATCCTCTTTAATGAGTTTGATGAACATCGAGATCGTGGGCGAGAGATTATTACTGTTCCACACCATCAGCGTTTTCACGCTATAGGGCTCGCCCACCTCGAGCTTCTTGACATTCGCCGCGTTGAGAACTTTGTGATCATCCGATACCACCGCTGCCCCAAATCCGAGTTCAATCATCGAGAGAAATGTTGCCGCATCGCGGCAGTGGGTGACCTTCGGAATGAAACCGTTGCTCCGGCAATACGCATCCCAGCGCTCCTGCGATGAGCTGCCCGCCTGTCCTGGGAAAACATAGGGTAGCGTGGAAAGCTCCTTCATAGTGGGACGTTCGCTGATGTTCATCTGCGATGACACCGCGATGCACACAGGATGCTCCTCAAGCTCGTACGTTGCCAAGCGATCGGAAAGTTTCGCCTCATCGGGAACATAGACGAAAGCGAAGTCAAGTTGTCCGTTGAAGAGCCCCTGCTCGAGGTCAGTGACCTCCATGCTTTTGAGTTCGACGCTGACGAAGGGAATGCTCTTGCGACAATACTCGACCGCCGAGATCAGATCAGCGGGAATGTTGAAACCGATCTCGAATCCGAGGGCGAGTCTGCCGCGCACACCCTCGCGCACCTGTTTGACGAGCTCGATGGTGCGATTGAGATCATCATCGATACGTGGCAGATTGGTGGCAAGAATGGATCCGGCGGGCGTCAGGGAGACGGTGTGCTTGTTGCGCAGGAAAAGGATGGTGCCTATTTCATCTTCGAGCGCTGCGATCGCGCGGGAGAGCGCGGACTGGCTGATGAAAAGCGAGGCGGCCGCTTCCGAAAAGCTCAAACAGCGAGCCACGGCCATGAAGTATTCCAGCTGCTTGATGGTCATGCTGTCCCCCTCTCCCTTTGCAAGCCATGATACCGAAAAGTAGCCTATGATAGAGCAAACGTTATCAACACTCGCGCCTTCCACGCAGAAAGAGGCATCCATGGATATCAAAGAAGCACTTCAAAAGCGGATCGCCGACATCAGGGCAGGCGCGTCCCAAAACGGTGAGCTCGATTTCAGCGTGTGGGATCAGTCCGAGACCGAGTATTTGCAAAGCATCATTGATGCACTTGGTCATGGCGAAAACCCCACCGCAATCCATGAACGACTCCAAGCGGAATTGCCGGAACTTGAAGAGGATGTCGCCCGCGAAGATGCAAGCTACACCTTCGATTGGTATGACGATCACTATTACAACAAGATCTACTCGGGACGGCTGAGAGCATGTCGATTTGCACTCGCTCTTTTCGAGGAACAACAGAAAGCGGAATAAAGTTCCTTAGTTCCTTATAGAGATGATCCTTACATGAGCTCCTTAAATATGAGTGAATAAATCATATTTATATGAGCGCCCTGACACGATACGTTCTCTATCTGTCGCAGCTCCTATTTCACCACGTGAATCACGCACGCTTTGAACGACGGGGCCTCATCGGTCTCAACAACGGGAACGGGTCTATCAGGCAGAGCGCCATCGGATGGCTGCACCGCATGCTCGTTCATATAGGTCATCTCACGGAATCCGCTCTCCGCGATCATGCGCTTCAGACCCGCTTTTGACGGAGCCGCCTGGATGCTGTTCCCCATCGCGCGCGCCTTCGCCACAACATTCTCATCGCGCTCATCCTCAGCGAAAATCGTTTCAAGAATGATCATGCCATTCGGCTTCAAAACGCGATAGCACTCCTTGAGCACGCGCTCGGGATCGTAGGTCAAATTGAAAACACTGTTGATGAAGATCACGTCGAACGCTTCGTCGCGCAAACCCAGCGTGGACAAATCCTCGGGGTACCCCACCATAAAATTCATGTTGCTTTGACGAAGTCCGCTCTTTTGCCATGCGCGTTCCTGCCGCTCTTCCGCCTGGTCGATGTACTCGGGCACCCAATCGATTCCGGTGACATGCCCACTATCGCCGACGCGGGAGGAAAGCTTGTACACGCCCTTCCCCCGGCGGCATCCGATATCCAGGATGTTCTTGCCTCCGAGGTTCTCAGGCAAGGTCATCTTGCATAGGCTCGCGAACCCGTATTCGATCTGCGATCCCGCGTAATAATCCGCAAGCACACCTGCTGGAAGCGCATCAGCAGCAATCTCCTCAGAAACACTGGCGGCGTCATCGGAAGACGGCGCGCCCGGGACGTCTGCAGCGCCTGCAGCGCCCGGCACACTCGCAGCACCCGCCGCATCCCCGGCGTTCTCGTCAACCACGACCACCGCTGCGCCTGACCCATCGCTTGACCCTTCGTCCGTCCTCTCCTCTGCCACCTCATCGGACCCTTCGCCCTCACCTGCATCGGAGAGCAGCTCGTCGATACGCGTGAACAGCACATCGCGATGCCCGTCCACCATCAATCGATCGTTATGGCGATAGTAGCTTTCGCTATTGAACTTGCCGATGAATTTCGAGGTAGCCTGCCGGGCAGTCAGCTCGGTCACGAACACGAGTCCTTCGCGCTCATCTTCGAAAACCTGGTCGAAGTATGCGAAGGCATTGTCGAACGCGCGCTGGACATGTTTGACTGACTGCTCAAGGTCGCCCACGAGCCCCCGGTACGAATAATGGATGGTGTCGAAAGCAGCCTCGCCCTGCGTCGTGCCCTTCATCACGCAGGTCTGATAGAACTCTTTCAGACGCATGATCACCATGCGTTCGCAATGTTCTTGCGCCTCGCTCAGCACCCCCGCACGCGCGCGTGCTGCCGCATCGCTTTCGCGCTGATCGATGGTCTGCTTGAGCGTTGCATCCAGCGTGGCGCCGCCCATAAGCGGATCCTTGAGCGTACGCAGAATGTCGCGCACCGAAGATACGACTGCCTCCTTCTCCAGAACCTCAGCGCAGAGCGTGTTCAGCCGATCCAAAATGAGCCCGATGAGTGCCAGCCGCTCGTCGAACGGCGCAACCTTCGCCCGCTCGTAAATCTCCTCAGAAGCACTGCCGTCCAGAATGGTATCGATCTGGTAGTCGGAGCGGTACTTCTTGAAAAGCTCGTAGTACAGGGCGAACTCCTCGGCGATGTCCTCCTTTTGGATGAACTGCTGGATGAGTTGCAAATCGATCGGCAGGTCAAGGTCGTCGAACACCTTCATGACCTCGGAGAGATCTTCCCACCCGCGCGCGGTCACGAACACCTTGCCCTCGGGCGTGGACTCAACCGCGTAAAAGCGGCTGTTCTTCACATCCAGAAACGACAGGATTGCCGGGTGCATGCCGCGATCGATCGCATAGGTGCGCCACGCCTCAAGTTCAGGCTCGATGACAACCTTGCGCAGGCGGTCCATCGTCACAATGTCGAACTCGTGAACGGAGCGGTTGTACTCGGGCGGATTACCCGCGCACACGACCACCCAATTATCGGGGATGCGATGCTGACCAAAAGTCTTGAACTGCAAGAACTGCAGCATGGAAGGATAGAGCGTCTCGGAGACGCAATTGATCTCATCGAGGAAGAGAATGCCCTTGTCAAGCCCCGTGCGATCCATGAAGTCATACACCGCGGCAACGATCTCACTCATCGTATATTCCGAGGCGTCGTATTCGAGGTCCTCATAGGTGTGGTGGACGATGCGCGGAAGCCCGAGCGCGCTTTGACGGGTGTGGTGCGTCATTGAGTAGGACACAAGCCCGATGCCCATCTCCTGAGCAACCTGCGACATGATGGCTGTTTTGCCAATGCCCGGCGCACCCAGCAAGAAAAGCGGACGCTGTTTCGCGAGCGGAATCCGATGCTGCCCCACCTCGTTGGTAGCCAAGTAAGCCGCAACCGTGTTCTTCACCTGCTGTTTTGCATCATTGATATTCATTCCCACCACCCATATTCTTCACCGAGCGCGCATGCTGCGCCCCATCACTGCCCTTCCTCACAAAACCCTGATCTGTTCACTGCTCAATATAACCTTCATAGCCCACGGCGGCACATCGCGGGTGCGTCCTCCATCCTCCACGAACACGAACGCGACGTCGTAGTCGGGCATCTTGCCGGGGAAAATCCCGTACCCGTCCGTGAAGTAGATGAGTCCGCGCAGATCGTCGAACTCCCCTTCCGCAATGAGCTCATCCACATATTCGAAAACCGGTCTGAAATCGGTACCGCCAAGTCCCTTGACCCGGAATGTATCGCCAAAGCGCTTCAGCTCATCAAGCGAGGTGATCTTCACATCCTCCCGAATAGCAGCGTCGCATTGAATGATGTGGATGTTGATTTTGTTCCCGAATTTCTCCGCTTGCGAAAGGATTTGGAACGTGCGATCGATGAAGTTGCTCAAAAGGTTTCCCGAGCACGACCCCGACGTATCGAGCGCGATCACGAAATCACGCACGCGATTGCTCTCTTGGTACTCGAGCGGCTCAACAAGCGGCATGTTGCCGTAATGGTCCATGCCGAACGTGTAGAAGATGTAGTCGAATTCGTCGTCATTGACGCACATGTCCTCGCGCATTGTGGCGAAGCGACGCAGGAAATCCGCGTAGTTGACGGGCTTCCTGTTCGCAATCCGCATGTTCGCCAAGAGTCCGCCGGTCGCGTCGCCGCGTTTCTTGGAGAATGTCTCCAAGTCCTCTTGAATGCGCAGACTGATCTCGCGCCACTCCTCCTCGAGCTCATCCGTATCATCTTGAGCAAGCGACGAGAGGCTGCGCGCATCTTCTGGATCATACGAGCTATCCCCATCGTTGGGTGCGTTTTCGGCATCGATATGTTCCACTTGCTCGGGATTATCCGCATCTCCGAACTGGTTGGACTCATGAGGCTCTTCTGAACTGTCAGCATCAGAGGGGTTCTCAGGCACGGCTGACTCGTCATCGCCTTTTTGCGCATTACCCGTCTCATCGGCGTCATCTGCCTGAGCGCCCTCGGCGCGGGATTCGTCGCTGGTCATGCTCTCAGGCTGCGGCTGGTCCTCATTGGGATTGTGCGCATTCTCGAAAAACTGCGGCCATCGTGCATGGCTATCGCGCGCGAACAAGCTCTCAAGCTTGACCAAGGCGTCGTCCGCCCCCTCATCGGGGCTCGCGAACCGCACGGGCTTATCCCAAAAGTCATACAACAATTGAGGCGTCATTACCTCGCACCTTTTGCGCATATGGGCAAGCTGCGCCGTGCGCACGCCATCAAGTTGGCTCGGAAAAGCAGTGCCCGCCATATCAAGCGCCGTCGACTCCGCGACGATGTCGCACACCAGCCACCACGCGCGCGTGTTCTCGTGGGTCTTGTCGAAGGGATGACGCAAAATGCAATGGATCAAGGTGTGGAGCATATCGCGCACAAGCTCGTTGCTGTCGAGGCGGAATCGCGCCAACACCAAAATGGGATTGAACCACATCGTTTCGCCATCGCATTCCAGAGGCAGCAGAATCGGCGCAGGCTCCCAGCGCATTTTCCACAAAGACCGATCAAGAAAGCGAAACGACATCATGAGCGAAGTGCGACATTGTTCCAGCACCTCGATTGCCAGCTTGACGACCTCTTCGTCATACTGACCGGGCGCATGATCGGACGATGTAGGCTCGGGCGTTTGCGCTTTGTTGGAGTCAGCGCTCTCAGCAACCGCCAAGCTCGCGATTGTTGCGCCTCCTTCGGCTTCGCCAACACCTTCGCCCTTAAAAGCAACCGACACATCCATGATCCAGCAGTCCCCTCCTACAGATCGTACTCAGAAAGGAACGAAATGCCGAATCGCGTGCGCTTCATCTCGAGCAAATAACTGGTGGTGTAGACGCTGTCCTTGTCCTGCACCCACCCCAAAACATCGGCGAAATTATCCGCAGTGAGATATCCCAGATCGGCGAGGTGCGAGAATCCTTCGTTGTACCGATGATGCGCGAACGTCTTGCAAATCGACTCGAGGTTGTGCTCCACGATCTCACTAAGCGTCTTTCCGCGAACAGGATCGAGCAAGAACGGATCAGCCAAGCGCCTCACCGCGATGCGCCCCATGTCAAACGTATTCCCCATGAACATGATGCCCGCATCGGATTCGCGAATCATTTCCTTCACGTTGAACCAACCATAGCGAAACGCGCGCAGATAACCGTGGCGCGCCGACGAATCCGCGGCGAATGTGAAATCGACGCACGTCCTGCCCTCGAGGGGCTGCGTGAGATCGAGATGCACACGCGGAATGGGCACGCGCGCCGCAAAGGACGTGGGGCGAAACCCCGTGATGCCGTCATGGATATTGAGCTGCTCAATACCGGCGGCTCCATGGAAGACATAGTCCCCGAGGGCGGATACGTCACCCGTGATACTGACTTCGGAATCCGTCCCGGCATAGATGATGGCTTTGTAGGTGTCGTCGTCCAGGCGCTGGCACAGCACGCCACCCTTGATGGAAAAATGCTCGTTGTTGGGATTGAGCTCGACGATGAGCGAGCCGGGCGCCGAAGGCACCAACACGATGGACGTATCATGCATGAGCAGCGCCGAGTCAGCGAGCTCTTGCAGGTCTTTGGGTAGGCGAATGGAGCGCAGGCGCGTTTTAGAAAAGGCGCGCGCTCCGATTGTCTTGACTGTTGAAGGCAGGTCGATGTGATCGATCCCCTCACAGCCGTTGAAGGCACTCACCCCGATGTACTCGAGCCCTTCCGGGAGCTCAACTTCTTGCAGGGGGCGACAAAACGCGAACGCATGATGCCCGATCGCCACCGTGCCAGGAAGAACAGAATAGTAAGGCTGAGCGCCCATGTAATTGCGAAGAAGCAGCTTGCCACCCCTCTCGGGCAGGCGCTGGTAGAGCGCGAAACCTTCGCCATCGCTCACAAAGTCAGGGTTATCAGGGTGAACGGAGACGCGCGCCGGCGCATCAAGATCTGCTTGCTGAATGACCTTGAACCCAATCTCGTTCACCGTGCTTGGAATGCGCAGCACCTCAAGCGCCGTGTGCGAGAAAGCCTCTTCGCCAATCGTAAGCAGTCCCTCATTGAGATGCACTCTATCCAGCTTGAGGCAGCGATAGAAAGCTTTATCGCCGATATGGCGAAGGGTGCTCGGCGTCTCGATGACGCTCACGGCTGTGTCCAAAAACGCGAAGTCCCCGATAGTCACCAGACCCTCGGAGAACGTGACCTGCTCAAGCTTATCGTTGTACGCGAACGCTTTCTTGCCGATCGTCTTGACGGTGGGCGGAAGGGTAACAGAGCTCAAACGGGGCTGCAAAGCGCATGCCTGCGTCTCGATGGCGATGACCTCGTGTCCCTGAATTGTCGAGGGCACGATGATGTGCCCGTCATCCTGTTCGATGGTGATTGCACAGATGCTGCAAGGGCTCGGCTGTATGTCTTTGTCGACCGCGCCTGCTTGCTGGTCAGGCGCAGTGACGAGCGTGCGATAAAACCACGTGTTGCCCGCCTCGTCGATCCACTGCGGCAAAGAGGCAATTTCTTCGGCCGACGCAACTGCGGCAGATTCCTTGTGCGGGATCTCGATTTCTGCAGGCGGAAGGCACGAACCATACGTCGTGTCTACCTCAGTCACCCTACCTTGTTCCGTGCGATTCTCCATGCGAAAAAGCTGCCGTGTCACCTATCGAATTACGTTTCAGTTTTCCCAGTATCTTATCACCTTGCCCGAGGCAAAAGGAGCGCAAGGGCGACGGGGAATCATGACACATTTTCCAAGAATGTAGTGCAAAAAGCGATGAGGGCGATTATGCATGATCACGGTATAGTCGGGTGCGGGGGCATGGAAGCACGAGAGGGCATCCAGCGTCACCCCGGTCTGCCATTACAGCGACGCAGGCTGCGCTGCAAGCCTGACGCTCGAGCGTTCGGCGAGCTGCCGATAGTCGGGACCGAACCAGAGTGATAGCTCGTTGGGGCGCACGATGAGCGGCATACGATGGTGGATGTGAGCCATGTCCGCATTGGCTTCGGTGGTGACCATGGAGAAGCGCTCGCCCTTCCGAATACACCCGATGAGCATCACATTTTGCCGAGGATTTCTGAATTCGTATGGTCGCTTGATGGGCTTTCCCGTCCTCGGCGAGGGATAGGTCTCGGTGTTGCTCGTCTCAAAGAAGGCGGACACGGGGATAAGGCAACGCCGGTGCTCCATGGAGTCGCGCCAGGTAGGTTTCATCGCGCTTTCAATGCGTGTGTTGAACACAACGCCACTCTTCCATGATTCGTCGAAACCCCAAGCGAGTTCACAAACCTCAAAGTTGCCTGGTTCGAGCGGGTTTGTTTTGGCGAAGGTGTCGAAACGAGGGACGATGAGCGGAGCGACGAAGCCAGGATACGCCTGCGCTCTTGGAACGGATGTGTCCAGATCGATGCCGCTGATAGGAGACCGCGCCTCGATCGCCTGCACGATCTCGAGCACCTCGTCGTACGTCAATATGATGCATCTTCCACACACAACCCCTATGGTATCAGCATCTTTGCACTAAACCATACATAACCAAACACACTTCAACCCAAATACGATTTGGGCATAGATGTAGGGGCGAACCATACGTGACCGGGTATGAATCAATGGGGATATTGAGTGGGCATAGACGTTGGGGCGAGATTCATCTCGCCCGCGTACCCATGGCGATCTGTCAGAAAACAGGGAATGACGACTATGCCAAATTGACAATATGCTATATGCATTCATTTTTCATGCATTTTGCATGCTATAATCATTTGAACGAAAGGATCATCATGCCAGCACTACAAGTAAAAGAATGCCCGGCAGCGGTCTACGACAAACTGCGCGAGTGCGCTTCTCGGGAAAACCGCAGCATCTCACAGCAGGCTCTTACTATTATTGAAGGATATCTGGGTATGCGCGAACAGTCTGCTGGCGAGTCGCGCATCGCGCCAAGTACGGATTCGGTCTCAGTAAATCACAACAACTATCTCGAAAAGAGACAGACGGCGCTCAACCTCATTTCCTCGCTCAAGCCGATTCCGACAACCCGCAAATGCCCTAACAGCGCACAGCTTCTCAAGCGTTCTCGCGAAGAGGACGCCCGATGATCGTTCTCGACGCGTGCGCCATATGCGAGATGGTTCGCCAAACAACAGACGGACAAGCACTTCTCGCACTCTTGCTTCGTGACGATGCGGTCGTCAGTTGCGAACTTGTCCGCGCGGAAGTAGTCAGCGTCTTCAGAAAGCTTTCTCGGATCGAAGGACTGAATCCTTCAGAGGCAGAGCGATACGTCGAAGCTGGGCTTGGTCTTGTAGATGAATTCTTTCCGATACAACCGATGCAAGTCGAAGCCTTGCGCGAAAGCATCCGACTCGACCACTCAAGTTATGACATGTTCTATTTCGTCTTAGCCAGGCGAACGGGCGCAACGCTTTTCACGACAGACAGGAAACTCATGCGTCTCTGCGAGAACCATGGCGTTGATTGCATCAGCGAACTCGATTTGAAAGGTGGCAAGTAAACCAATCGTAATCATAAACGCCTCTAGAGAGAACATCTCTGGGTATAGACACCACAACCCTCACGCAGATTCCCGGTCTTTGATGACCTCTTCGACGAACCAACGCGGATCCTCATAGAACAAATACGTTACGGTGTCCCCAATGCGGATGGTATAGCAAATGCCGTCGCCGCCAACCTTGCGCGACGAGGCGCGGCGTACGTCCTTCACCTCATCAATCGGATACGTCATACCGTCATACCATTGGATGGAGAGCGGGCGAACATGACCGTCCTCATCCACGCGGGTAGTGACGCTAACATATCGCTTGATTCTTCCTGAGATGCCCTTGACCACAGCGCCCACCTACCTGAGAAAGCCTATAGGATGGACGGTGTTATCCCGCTTGATATCAAGGTCGGACAGAGCCTCGTCCGTAAGCTCAACAGCTCGCTTGACACAGGTATTCCCGAAGCGGCTCCTCAGCGCATCAATCGCGAAATCAAGCCGCTCCATTCGCTCTATCTTCTCAGCATCACCAAAAAGCTCGCCCTGAACGGGTACGTCCATAGGAACGAGATTCGTCACGCGTACATGAACAGCCCTGAGCGCATGATCCGTATCAAAGGGTTGATTCGCCCGTAGAAGACCCATGGCAAACGTGGCAATATCCCGTGTGAGACACGTCGGCATGCGCAATGTTGTCTGTCGGGAATAACCTGAAAGGTCGCCCGCAAATCGTGCGCCGACACTAATTGTTCGACAGCGCAGCCTCGATTCGCGAAGCCTCTGCGCAACCGATTCCGAAAGCAGCCATACGAGCGCTTTTACATCAGAATCGCTCTCGAGATCGTGCGGCGCGGTAAGCCCGTTGCCGATACCCTTCACAACATAATCCACATCAGCCTTCGCAGGATCCAGAGCGCGCACGGGGCTCGTATCTTCTCCTCGCGCGAACGAGCGCAGCATGGGACCGATCTTTCCGAATCGCCTGCGCAAGAAATAATCACCTGCGCAAGCCACGTCCCCTATGGTCTCGTAACCTGCGGAATGAAGTTTCCTTGCAGTGGCGAGTCCAACGTAGATCATCTCGGACGCAGCCATAGGCCATACAACATCACGGTAGTTCTCACGCGTGATCGAGATGACCCCATCACCCGCATCGGTGTCGCTCCCGAGTTTGGCGAAGATCTTGTTCCACGAAACACCAATAGACACCGTAAGCCCCAGTTCTGACTTCACGCGCTCGGATATCTCTTTTGCCACAAGCGTGGCGCTGCCTCCAAAGAGCGAAAGCGAGCCGGTGACATCAATCCAGGATTCATCAAGCCCGAATGGCTCGACCAAATCGGTGTAATCGTAGTAGATCATGCGAGCGAGACGTGCGTAGCGTTTGTATGCCGCATAGTCAGGTGTCACAACAATGAGACCAGGGCACTTCTGCTTGGCTTGCCAGATAACCTCGGCGGTCTTCACGCCGAAAGCCTTTGCCTCACGCGACTTCGCGAGGATGATCCCGTTTCTCTTCTTAGGATCGCCCGCCACAGCAACCGCCTTTCCCCGCAAGCATGGATCGAGGTGCTGGGCAACGCTCGCGTAAAACGCATTCATATCGATATGCATGATGACCCTATCGCCCATAGCACCTCCTTGCTCAAAATGGGAACGTTTGTTCGACTATATGGAATCAATATAATGCACCCGACGGTTCGATCAGTCAATCGAACAGATTGTGAATTTTTCTGGATAACGCAGTGGACGACACAGGACGGGGAATAATGTCACCCCGACGAAGCAATCGTAATCGCGAACATCACATGGTGACCCATACGTGACCGGGCATGAATCAATAGGGAAACTGAATGGGCATCGACGTTGGGGCGAGATTCATCTCGCCCGCATACCCATGGCGAACCAATCATAGCCATAAACACCTCAAGAGGAATCCTCTCTGGGCATAGACGCTGAAACATAATCGAGAGGCTAGATCATAATCCCCTTCCCGAACAATCCCGACCGCCTAATTGTCAAAGAGACCTTCATATCCCCCTTCTGGCGGATACACTTCAAGACCAAATACATCATGAAGACAGTCAATAAGCGCGTTAAACCCTTTGGGGTACTTATTGGATCCCAATGATTCGAATGTGCCGCTATTATCGTTAACCATTATCGACCAGCTCTCACCATCAAGCACTGGATTGCTGTATTCCGGCTCCCAGTCCTTTATACCTGACTTCTCGATGGTAGCTTCAAGCCGCGAAAGCTGTTCCTGACCGACATTCTCTATCTTCGCTCTCTGGCTGGTGAGCAATTCTTTGTTGCACATCGTGCAAACATATTCATCGACAAACTCTTCAATCTTGATTGAGCATTGCCCGCTGAACATTCCGCCCAACGAAAAAGCAAAAATAGTTTTTGGTCCATCGCTTCCCTTCTCAACTCTCCTAACCTTAAACGGTATGTTTCCGGGAGTACCAATATCCATATAGGCATATGCAGACGAGTCCAAATATAAACCGTAATCCCTCGCCTTTCGATGGAGTAGATCAACAACATCCATCTCGCTATCGAACAGGTCATAAGGTCTCTCAGCATACACGCCGTTTGCGTCAATGTAATGGAGATAAGGTTGTATAAGTCGATTCGCTGTAGTTTCTTTGTCCTTAGGAAAATCCATCAGCTCAAGCAGGATAGTATCGGTAGCTTCCTCGATCCACGAAGGAATCTCGCGATTTTCATAGTCGATAGCTTCGAGCCGTTCCAGTAACTCATCAATTAATCCGCTCTTTAAACACCTTGCGGCAAATCCCTCATAATCCTCATCTCTTCTCACTATCGCTGTAAGGACTGCCAGTACTTGGTCACTGTCCATTTCCTCGATTTCATAACTACCATATAGATCAGGGGCGAGTCTAGCTGCATCTTTACCGAGAGCTAAAAGGATCGCTTCATAATCATCTTTGTAATATCCGCCATCTTGGAGAGCCTCCGAAAGACCATGCACTTTATCCACGTAGGCACGTTTTCTGCTCTTCTTAACTCCCGGCTCACGCGTGACTTTAAGATCAAGATTTGTAAGACCTTCAAATGCCATTTGATTCTCCTTGGAAGATACAATTAAATACCATAGTGCATGATAAGATCTTATCGTGTTCGCCCTTATCGGGTGACCATCATATGGGACACGCTACCCCTATCATATGCGCGATACTATCCCTCGAAAAGAACAAAGTTTCCAACAAGGAGACTGGACGCAAAGAAGGGATAGCGAAATGAATGACTGCGAAACCAGCATCAACAAAAAGCTCGCGGATGTTCGGCAACAGATCGTTGACACGCTGCTTGAAATTGACGACATAAACCTGCAGGTCAATCCGCAACTACTCGCCCGCTATGCGAAAACGATTGGCTACCTGGAAAATGATCTGTACAAATGGCAACTCAAAGCGCGCCGCGCCAAGCGCAAATTCACGCTCGTTCAAGCGTCTGTCAATAAATGCGAGCCAATCTCAATAGACAAAATCGAACGCGCGCTCGACGAGGAGTTTGCAGAATGGGAGCTCCAGCTTGCAAAACAAGCATCTGATCAACTGCAGTTTCTGGAAATGCTCGCCGGATCCCGCCCGCTCTCGCCATCTGAGGAACGCGAACTGAAGAAACTCCACAAGAAGCTGATTAGGAGACTGCATCCGGACATCCATCCAGATCTTCCCGAGGAAGCCCTTCGCTTCTTCCTTATCGCCCAGTCAGCATATGAAAATGGCGACGTTGCCACGCTTCGCGTCGTCGATACAGCAACCGAAGACTATGAAGAGAGCGCAGAAGAAGAGTTCCTTTCTGATGACGATGCCATGATTGAGCTTGCCATGGCAGAAGCCCAGCTCAACATCGCGCAAGAGCAGCTGGATACCTTAAAGCACAGTTATCCCTATACCCTGAGCGAGCTGCTCGACAACCCAGCCAAGCTCATACAGCGCAAACGTGAACTCGAAGCAGAAATCGAGAAGCAGAAGGAAATTGCTCAGACCTATGAGGTCAAAACAGCAAATCTGTCAGAAAGCGAGAAGGAATGACGGCGTCAACAAACACAGAAACAGTGACGAACGCACTGACTACGATCGCGCAAGCAAAACAGCTGGGGCTTGTGGGCGAAAACACACTGTCCATACCCATGCCCTTCGAATCGAAAATCATCCTCTTCGACTCCCTCCGCGTTGCGGGTACAAGCCATACCCCCGGCATCGATACAACCATGGATATGATTACGGAAGAAGCGCCACTGAATTTTGTTCGCGAGCCCAATAACCTTGCTGACCCCTGGGCAATCCGGGTAGAGCACGACCACAAAAGAATCGGGTATGTGCCTGCGGATAAAAACAAAATACTGGCACGCCTTATGGATGGTGGCAAGACGATTCAGGGCAAGCTTATTTCGAGCGAACTGAACGGCAGTTGGTGGAAAGTATATATGGAGGTGTATCTCATTGATTAGATACGATGGCGAAGAAGTGGCTCCCGGGATGACGCTTTCTCATGACGCGAATATCTACGAACTCATATTCGAAGATTTCACAACCTATGACAATGGCGACAAGCTGCCGGGCATCTGGTATACGACCGCTCTGTATGATTCGGATAACAACTATCTTGGTCATACCTACACGATGCCCTACCCGTGCGGCGACGACCCTCACGGAGAAGACGCTCTTTACTATGGGGGCGGACTCTATGATGACGGTATGAGACTCACCGCTCCCGAATATGCCGAAGCAAGGCGTGACTGCTTTAAGGCGGCGGAGCTGTTTTACCGGCATGCAGCAGGCAGGGGCAATCCAATCGCATATCTCTGCCTTGGCTATATCTACTACTACGACCGCTGTCGTGGTTGGTATTGGCGAAATCTTGACGAACTGGAGACGGATGAGGACTACGAGCGCCCTTATCCGCGGGAAGAGCGAGCGTTCGAATGCTTCGAGAAAGCGGCGAATGCCGGCATTGCCGAAGGTTTTTACAAACTGGGTGATGTTTACAAAAATGGAATCGGCTGTGAAGCCGACCAGCAGCAAGCGTACCGATGCTATGTGCAAGCCAAGGAGCACGATAATGGACGCGCGGCATATCTGACGGGCAGCATCGCACTTCGACTCGCGAAATGCCTAGAAGAAGGCATGGGATGCGAGCATGACTTCAAGCAGGCGCTCAAAGAGTACGAGACCGCTGAGCATTTTCTCGATGCAGCAGTATGCTCAGGCGACTGGTATTACAAGAATGCACGGGACGGTGCGAGAGACGGAGTCACAAGGTGCAAGCAGGAGATTGCGCTGAAGGCGCATGATGGCGAAAGCAAGAGCGAATGGAATGAATGAAGGTGATGATGCCGCTGCTTAGGTAGTGTCCCGAAAGTTGGTGTAGACACCTAGAATCTGGCTCATATTCTAGCCCATCATCCTAAGCAGCCCTCCTTCCGATCGGGTTGTCAGCGACCACGACGTCTATGATGCGCCTGGCATGTTCTTCGGCGCTGCCCTTGTATGTGGGCGAAGGGACAGCAGGTCCTGTCGATGCCGAAGCTTGGGCGATCGACTCCTCTGTGAACCATCTCCGGCTCGCCCAATCCTCATCCATCTCGGAGAACACGGCTCCGAGCATCCGGATGAGAGATTTTCTGGACGGGAAGGCCTGCACCACGCGACTTCTCCTCTTGAGCTCGCGGTTGGCTCTTTCCTGCACATTGTTGGTACGAAGGCGCCTGTGATGGGCATAGGGAAAGTCCAAGTATGCGAGCGCGTCTGCCTCAGCCTCCTCCAAAAGCTCTGCTGCCTTGGGGCAGAAGCCGGATATCTCCTCGCATGCCAGGTGATAAAGCTCGCGCACGAGATCCGGATCGCGCTCTGAGAAGACCGCATGCAGGATCGCGAGCACTGTCGCCCTCTTCTTGCGCGTAGGTACGCAAGATGCGGCATTCCTCATCAGATGCACGATGCACCGCTGCCAAGCAGCTCCCGGGAACACCTCTTCGATCGCACGACGCAACCCCTCATGAGCGTCTGATGTGACGCACATAACGCCAGCAACGCCACGTTCCCGAAGCGATCTCAAAAACGTGAGTCATCCTGCATGGGACTCCGTGCCAATGGCGTCAAGACCAAGCAAGCGCCGATATCCATCAGCGCCAGCACCTATGACCGTCACGAGCGCGCATGAGGACACATGACCCTCATCGCGACACTTGATGTAGGTGGCATCCACCCAGATGTATGGACATGCGACGTCAGAGAGATCGCGGCTCTGCAGATCAGAAACGATATCGTCCAGCGACTTGCATATGCGCGACACCTGGCTTGAGCTCATGCGATCTATGCCCATCTGCGCTGCCACGCGCTCGATCTTCCTTGTGGACACACCGCAGGTCACCATCTCGGATATCGCAGCGATCACCGCTCGGTCGACCCGTGAGTAGCGCACGAGCAAGTCCTCCGGGAAGTAGCTGCCGCGGCGCAGCTTGGGAATGCGCAGGTTGATGGTGCCGACGCTCGTCACGAGCGCGCGCGTACGATAGCCGTTCCTCTGGTTGCCATCAGCGCACGCATCCTCTGCCTGTGCATCCATGATCTCGTTTACGAGCGATTCGGCCATGATGCGGATGAGCTCTTGGATGTTGACCATCCCGTCATCAAATCTCGGTATCTCGTATACCTTTGGTGTATCGTGCTCTAAACTGTCCATCAGGTCATCGCCTTTCTCTTGAATCCATCAATCTCGACAATTGAAGATTCTAGGCGATGGCCGTTTCTTATTCTTCAGTTGAAACGACCTTTACACCAACATTAGGGACATGATCATCGAGGAGCGCGGGGGCAGGTGGGATTCCACCAACAACGCCATCGAGGGAGGGGTCAACTCACAGATCAGACTCATGCTCCAGAACCATCGAGGGCTCACGACGCTACGTCGCGCCAAGGCGGCATTCTGGTGGTGCTGCCTGCATTCGGAGTTCAAAGTGAGCGAAGCTGAGATGCTTAGGTCGATGAAGAGCGATGAAGAGGTCGAAGGATTGTTCGCTTTGACCTCCAAGCCGACATGCAGAGATGATGGAGCGCCCGACGAGTTCGGGTCGGCTGCTCCAGAATGGAGCGAACTCCACATGAGTGGATCGAGAGAAACGGGCTGGTTCTAAGGTCGCATGAATAATAGCTTCGGACACACTTTTTGAGACCTAAGCCGAATTTTTTGAGATTTTTCGACGCTAAGCTCTCGCTAATCAGAGACGATCAATGCCTTTGGCGACTGCTATTTTTCGTGTACTTTTTCCTTGATATTAATTGCCATACTACAAACTAGTAACCCAGCAACTGCAAAGCTCTGATAACCTTTTTAAGCTCGAAATCGCACTTTGCTTTATCTTGGTCGTTCATTTCATCGATATGGTTTCTCGTATCTGAGGACGAAATGAATTTTCGAAATTTAGCGCAGGTGTCGATAACTGAGGCTGAGTCTTTACCTGCCTCGACTTGTGCGCATGCGTCTTCAAATGATATTTCTTCATCGAGAAAGCTATTGAAAATCTTGCTACGCCTAGGATTGGTCGCTGTGCGGCAAATATCATTGACCTTTCTCATGTCTTGATTTGCCGAAGAAATGTCACCTTTGCGAACAAGCTTTATAACCAATGCATCAAGGTCGTCGCGACAGCCATCCTCTTTGCGGACGATTTTGATTTGCGATGCTTTGAGATATTCATCCCAGTAACTCCATCTACTCGGATCGGTTTCACCATGCTCTTGCATGAATTTATAGGTGTTTACATAGCTGTTAACCTTTTGTGTTGAAATGCCATACGATTCAGCAAGATCAGACGGAGTCATCCCTCTGTCAATTTGGCGAGACATAAAAGATGCCTGCTCGTAAGGATCCCAATCCTTTCTGCCGACGATGTGGTACTGTCCAAGCAGAATATCGATTTCTTCGTCAGTGATGTCATCGACAATAACCCTGGCTTTTATCTTGGCGAAGCAGTGCGGGCTGCTTCGAAGAAGGATCTTATATGCAGCGAGTCGGCTATTTCCTTCAAGGACCGACATGTCACTCTTTCGAACGATAATAGGGTCTACAAGCCCCACCTTCTTTATGCTCTGCGCAAGCTGTTTGACGTGATCTAAAGAGCACATCTTCTCTTCAATTTGTTGCTGCGTTAATCCTGATGCCTGGATTAGCGAGTAAATACGAGGATTCGCTTCGTAGAAAAGCAGGTTCGCGACAGGAATAAGACCTTCCTCAACAGAAAAGACTTTCTCTCCAATGGCTATAGTACTTTTCATCATTTCACTCATCAAAATCGCCCCCCAAATTTAATACATCTCTTATCAACTCGCCATAGCCGTAGTCAGCACGTGATCTATATTCGTCTTCTGTAATGTCCGACTGCGCTAGATGTGCAGCCAAAGCTTTTGCGTTTAATAGCGAGTCAACCCAAACGTCAATCGAGTCTTCCATCAGGAGATTTGTTATGTAACACGTTTTCTCCTGAGAAATACGATGAATGCGATCCTGCGCTTGAAGGTAATCATCCAGACTAAATGTTCTATCCCAAAAAATTACGTGATTTGCAACTGTTAATGTCAAGCCTTCTTTTGCAGCCTGCGGAACCGCAATTAATAACATACAAGAGGGATCCTGCTTGAACTTCTTAATGGATGAAGACCTTATTGAATCGGAGACTCCGCCATGGATCATTACCGGATTATATTTTGAAAGGTTGGCATAGAGCCACTCAGCATTATTGACATAGCTTGTCCATACGATGGCTTTTTCCTCGGTCGACTTGACGCCTTCCAATAGGCAATTCAACGATTCGAACTTTGCGGGCAAATGCGCATATGTTTCGTCCAGCAAAATCGGGTTGGAAGCCACCTGCATTAGCCGCGTGAGTCTTTTAATCGTCACCTCGGCATCTTCGATGCTCAGTTTCCCTTCTCGTATCAAAGCGTACTTCTCTTGCTCGCGAATGGTTTCGTACAACTCTCTTTGAGGCGTGTTCCATTCGCAGAAAATATTCTGAAAATGTTTTCTAGGCAGCTTGAGTCCGGATCCCTCTTTAGTTTCTCTAACACAAAACTCTTCTATGGAGGGGAAAATATTGACCAGCGCTTCTTCAAATTGAATCTGCTTGTCCTTTGACTTATAGAGCTTGTTGTCTAAGTTGACTGCTGAACAAAATTTTGAGTAATCGCTACCCAACGCCTTTCCACCATCGAGAAAAAAGATTTGCGCCCAAATGTCTTGCGGTCGATTTGGGACGGGCGTTCCCGTCATTATAATGCGTCGTCGAAATCCCTCTCGCAATTCAAAAAAATCTTGCGTGAGCTTTGCTTCAGGATTTTTGAGCTTGGCTGACTCGTCGACAATTATGGCAACCTCTCTAAGCCTGAGAAATTTTGAAAGGCGCCTCTTCTCAGTTGAAATGGCTTCGAAGTGAGTAATAATAACGCGTGCAGGAGAGTTTAAGACAAAATAATTCTTTCTTTTGTCGCTCGTCATTACTTTTGGCTTTATAAAGGAGTGGATACCAAACTCCTCGACCCAGTTTTCGACAAGCCCTTTTTTCGTAACCACAATAATTGTGTCAATACATTTATTTTTTAACCAACGCAAAATCACATCGATGGCAATTTTCGTTTTGCCTAATCCTTGTTCATAGAAAATCGCCGAATATTCTTTCTCGGAAGCGAACTGCACAGCCTCTTCTTGGAAAGGAAATGCATCATGTTTGGCATCCAGACGGGGCTCTATCTTTAACGTCATCTTTTGCATCAGAAGTCAATCAGTTCGATTTCGGACACCACGACCCATTTAGCAGAATTGAGGCCAAGGCTTTTGCACCTATTTTTCAGATAGTTATGTGCACTTGCTTGAATTTTCCAAGGAACAAATAGATAAAAGTAGGCGTCCCTTTCATTTCGGTCCTGATACTTCAGGTAGCTATCGTATTGTCTTTTTGAATGAGCCGTTAAAACATCTGTTTCCGTTTTTGCTTCTCCTATTATGAGAAACTCACTGCCTTCAGCAATAATATCAGGCTCATATTGCAAATAATACAGGGGTTTGGGCTGACCCAAAGATGAATAATCGTCAATATAAACAGATAGCACGTCTGCATGACGGGAAGATATATACCTAGCTCCTTTGCAGACCAGATTGTGATGTTCGACTGATTCACGCATTGTTAATCTTCCTCGTTTATTCCCAGAACATCGGAAAAAATGACCTCTTCGATCCAGGCTTGCAGGGTTTGGAACTCGCGTACTTCTTGACAGTCGGGGTGTGCCCTAAGACTTTTGACAGCGCTATTTGAGATCCCGCTCAAACGATCGGAGAGCTCTCGAGCAAGATAGATGTTACTGATTGCACTTAGGACCTCTGAGTCTGTATTCACCTCTTTTGCGTGAACTAGCTTCATGGCGTCATCCGTCGTGCTCCCCTCGGTAAGGAATGTTTCGCGTGCATCTTGCTGTCGAAGTATTGTTGATATATCGCGAACGCTCTGCGCTCGAGGAATTTTCCCATCTATGACCCATTTAGCGAAATCATTCTTTGAAAAATCGAAGGCGTAGAGCGTATCTAGAAAATTTCTCTTTTCCATTTCCTCAAAGTGGCTGAAAACGCGAGGATCAAATTGGTCATCGCTTTCTAGTTGGGTACGATAGTACTTTTCCATGTCTTCGTATGCAGCGATCATCTTTTTGATTTCACTGCGTTTTGCAATACCGCCACACGAGGCGACAATTTGAGATTCGGTCAAGCAGGCTTCGGTGCTTAGGGAATGCAGATATTTTGCTTTTGCGTATCGTGACCACTCACGGGGTCCTACAAGATGAGCCTGTAGTCTGATGGTGTGAATTTCTGCTTCGCTCATATTTTCGTAAACGATGGCGGGGATGGTGCTCCACTCACCCTTTATCCCTTGCTCGCAGAATTCCTGATAGATCTTCAGTCTCGTATTCCCCTCAATGACGGTATATACGCCCAATTCATCATGGTTCACGATGATTGGCTGAATCAATCCTCCGTTTGATTTGATAGCGTCCCTCAATGCCGTAAAAGAGGTCCCAGATGAGCCAGAGTCATCCAGTGCAAAAGCGATAGTTTCGGCTGTAATATTGTCACCGTATTGAGCAATAAAGGCTGCAATTCGTGGATTGTTTCGGTCGAGTTCTATTTCAAAGACATCAAGGTTTTCGACTATCATTCCGACCATTGTGTCCCCCTTAATACTGCTTCAAATCCTCATAGCGAAGGTCGAAGTACTTGTCTGCTATATCAGGGTGCTCGTCTGCGAATTCTTTCATACTGCGATAAGCAGCACAGTATGTTCCTTCTGTTTTGTGATAGTGCTGACATGCCTCGCAAAACTGTCTGAATGACATCTTCTTAAAAAACTGCGGCTGATTGCACCATCTTGCAATACTGATATAGAGAGATCTTAACGCACTTCTCTCATAGTCTTCGTATCTCATAATATACGGGAGACAAGAGTATTTCATTAAAATTGCGATTCTCTCAAAAGTGTTGGTTATATCTTGCTCGTCTTGAGAATCAAAAGCGCAGAGAACATATAAGCGTGTCCCGCGAAGCGTGGTTTCCCTCCAAAGCTTCAGCTTCTTTTCGATCAATTTACGATCTTCGATGTGGTCAAAAGCGAAAATAAAGTCGCCATGGTATTTGACAGAGGCTAGCTTTTCAGCCTTGGCCTTTGTCATAAGTCGTATGTCGAGTCCCTGTCTAAATTGAAATGGTTTCCCCGTGTCTATGAGGTCGTCTAGGAGTCTGTCCCAATTTTTGTAAGCCAGGAAATTGTCATCCCATAAATAGATATAAGGTCGTCTTTCGTCAACAAACTCGCTGATAGGGGAATGGGCAAATGCGTAATCATATTTTCTGTTTACACAGAAACTGCATTTTCGAAAGCAGCCACGGGTAAGAAAGCCTATCGAATAATCGAGATAGTCTGCAACTTTAGATCTTTTTACTCCGGCTTCAATCTGAGAATTGACCCATTCTTCATAAAGGGAATAATCAGGTTTTGAGTGTTCCACGCAAAATGGAAGATTGATTTCACCGTCTGGGTCGATCCCGGTGCCTCCTATTGCAATGTTTGGCAAAGAGAGAAGTTTGGGATCGATATGAGTAAAAGAGAAGACACAGGACATAAATAAGTAATCATAAGATTCAATCTCATCCAAGCTCAAAACGAGTTTGGGACGATGATTGTGAGCACGGCAAAATGAACTGATTTTCATAAGCGCCAGGTTTGGGTGTCTTGTTCCATGGTCAAGAAGATCAGCATCGATGATGCCAATTTTTTTGGGTTCATCGATGCTGACCAATAAACCATATACCGAATTGTCTAAAGGCAATGTCGTCCTCGCTATTTTCTTCGTACAAGAATGATACTTCCATTCTGCCCCGGAAGCGATCTCGAACTTGATGTATTGCGCGATGTTTCTGTTGGCGACATCTAGCGTAGAGCATGGTATCAGGGTCAGCAAGCAAAATTACAGCGTTACACAGGAGACGGTTCCGTGTGTTAGGGCGGTAAAACGTAACGCAAAGGAGGGTTCTATGTGTTAGGGTAGTGCTAAATGTTTTCGGCTTTTCATAAAGAGAATTTGTGCCACGATCAACACGCAAGGGGTATGACAGAGGGCAGGTATCATGTCAGATTTCTGAGAGACGCTCTTGGATTGTTCCACGGTCTATCCCTGCGAATCTTTCTATTTGCTTTATCAATAAATCGGTTGCTCCCAGTCTCCTTATCGCTTTGTTCCTATTCTCTTTTGATGACATTGCAATGAAACCTGCACTGTCTTTTCGTAAAAGCAACAAGTGATGGTCTGCCGCTTCGCTATCTGCCAATGCACGACACTTGATATCGAGTTTGCCGTTGAAGGTTGCAAATTTGTGATGCGCTTGTTCGTCACTGCTTTCATGGTGAAGTTCCATGAAGTTTCGTTTCCCACCAAAGACATTCGCCGTCATCTGCATGCCCTGGTCTATAAGATCTTGCAAATAGCTTCTGAAACTGCTCCATTCATAATCGTTCGCACGTAGAATTCCAGCTAATAGGGGCCTCAGGACGACACAGAGGACGGTCTCCATAAGCTGTGCATCGCTTTCGACAAGGGTGTATTGAAGAAGCGTATAAGAAATGCACAGCGACAGCATGAGGCAAACAAGGACATCCTTTTACGACTTAATCAGCAAATGAACATGACCATCCATCAGACACCATGCGAACAGCGCCGCATCGTATTCTCCTTGCCATTTTGAAACGTTTCTAGGAAAAGAAAGCGAGATCCACAACGCCTTCAAACAGGATGCGTCTGCCAGCTTCTTTCGCGATTACATGATAGATGTCAGTTTCAGAGAGTTATCGTGCTTTCCATGTCATAGCATCGCTGCTTTTGTATCGACGTGGTTTTAGAAAATAGCACCTCACTTACATGACGCCTGACTCGATCCGCGTCCTGTGTCAGGCGTTTCTACCCTCTTGAATTATGAGACTGAGTCAGAAGAGATGGACTACCGGAAAACAATACTATATCCTCTACCCGCATGCGCCCTTTTCGCCAAAAAATGAATCTAAGAATCACAAGCGTTTCGCGGCAAACTCATGTCTACGAACCTTACTCCAGCTTTCTTTATTTCGCGCCAATCCCCCTTTGGTAAATCCTCCGTAGGTAGAGCATGATACGCAAATAACCAGTTACGATCGAAGTCTTCGCCCTGTAGACCCCTGGCATCCCTCCTTAATGCGTCTCGCAGTGTTTTGTTTCCTCTTTCTTTTGAATAAAGAAACGCGAATAACTTCAATAGACAATCATTTGATACTAAGACATCCTCTCCGGTCAATACGCTCAAATCGAATCTATATCTTAGTGCGAAATATATCGCATAACATGCGGTAAGATAATCGCGCGTAGAAATTGCTTTACAGTACAAGGTCTCCGATAGAAGCCTGATTCTATCAACATCCATATCTGTTGGAAGAATCAGCACCTTTTCAAGATGCGGTGTAAGGTAAGGATAAAGACAGGCTAAATGCGCCCCCATATCCATATAGTACCTTTTCGCAGCGGACTTTAACGTAAAGCCTGAAAGCATTCTAAATGCATATAGCAAGACAGATAGATTATCTGCCTTTTCCATAGTTTCGATAGTATGATCCAGAAATGACTGTGCCTCCTTATAGGAAATTGGTTCTGCTCCAAAACGATAATTCTTCAAAGACCTAACCCAGCTTTGAGATACAGCCATTGGTAACTCAAGTACTTCTGTTTTTGATTGATTTAAAGACAAGCGATATTCCGATAGGCACTTTCCGAGTTCTACGATAAATAATTCGGCATCGTGGATCGTATCGACATAGCACTCGTAATCGTCGATGTTTCTTATAAACCGGAAGCCCTGCAAATAAAGTTTTTTATCGATATCAGTCAGAAGTAGTTCTGAGAGTAGATTGGATGAATGAGGTCCAATCAGAAGCCCGTGCGTTTCTCCATTACGCGTCGCTGCGGCTCGATCATCCAAAATGCTTGCCCATGTTTTTATGCCATTATGTTTGTTTTGCTTCGCAATTTCTCTACCGTCAATAGCCCAATCGATAGCATGTGTATAAATGCTAGGAAAACACTTTGATATATCACACCTCACAACATAACGCCTTCCCATAAGAACAGCTGGGATAGGATCGGAATCGACCCGCCAATTTTTATAATTCATTTCAAAAATGGCGTTCGAACCCGCAATCTTGCGAGGATGAATTCGACTTACACGATAAGACATATTCTCTGTATTGCGTCTTAAGATATCCTTGATTTTGTCCCAATGTTCAGAAATATGCCTTACTAGTAGTTCGTACGAAAAAGGATTTGGTATTCCGTACTCTCTATATTCGTTATTGTTTCGTAAGTATCTAAAAGTTATCCAACCTTTCCATCCATTTCTCGGCAGTCCTACCTTTTTTGAGCGATATTCAAAAAAGGATCGACTAGATAATATCGGAGGAATCTTATCAGAGAACATTCCATTAGATAGGAGACCTTCTAAAACATCGTCTTGAGTAAGCTCGTTCATGAAGTCGGCGTAAGTCTTGTGATGAGTTGGAAATAAGATATCCCTCTTCCTTGAGCTACCTATTCTTTGTTGATCTAGATCGTTTTTATGATTCTTTTTGCTAGCAGAAAGAATACTGTCAGATTTGAAATCGGAATCTCGAGAATAAGCAGTCATTTTTTATATCCTTTTTCCTACTATCTCGCGCATCAAAAGATGCTTCCATAAACTAATTGGGATATAGAGCATTATCTGTTGAAATAACCGATTATCGCCGCCATAACTCTTCTGAGAGAAATTATGACACAGGGCGGAGATGATTTCAGATCCTACAAAGAACAGGGATAACAACATAATCACTTCCCGGTTTGCTCGGAGAAATACCGGGGATTGATTCTATGGACAGGGCAACACAGGGGACGGTTCTGTGTGTTATGGATAGTGATGGATGTTTCCAGCTTTTCATAAACGGAATGTATGCCACGATCAGCACGCAAGTTGGCTTCGAGCAATATCTACCATATGATCCTTCGTGGAGTAAACAAACAACGTTTCTTGCAACTGCTAGCACACAGAACCGTCCCCTGTGTTCTGACAATTAGAATTATTCATGGACTACGTGATCCTTTCCTGAGACAACGAGCTCGTTTTCTTCGTTCATGCAGGCGTATCCATCGTAGCGCTTATTAATCATGAATGCCCGAGCAAAAGGGAAACGAAATAAGGAAGACGAGGATGGACGAGGGCGGTTAAGCCGAGAGTACCATCCCTTGCGTTCCCTCTCCGCTAAAGACTGAGCATCGAATACAAGTCATCGCCTGTTATCAATTGAAAACTCTGATCCTCGAAGTCGAATCCGGAGGAGCAAACGAAACCCACGCTTGAAACGTGCAATTCCTCGATTCGTTTCACCTGGTCGATTTCAGCCAAACACTCATTTCGAGACATCGGCTTTTTGTAGTATTTGACTTCGAATATCTCGTATCCATCCGACCGCTTCAAAGCGCAATCGAATTGCCCGTTCACCTGCCTCTCCCTGTCATCGTACCAGTATGACCCCATGTCCACCACATTCGTCAGATGACCTTGGCGCACCAGACGTTCGAAGTACTGCAAGGCTATAACCTCAAATCTAAGCGACACAAATGTATCGAGAGTATTTGCTATACGCTGCTTAAAGAAGGCATCCTCTCCCAACCTAACGACACTTTCTTCATTAGCGAAGATATATGCGAAATAAAAACGCATAAGATTATCGCTTATTGAATAAAACTGCTTGCGCCTGTCCCCGCGTTTATTGATAGGAGATTCCTTGCATATGGTCTCCATGGAAACGAGATGCTTAAGTTGTTTGTCCAACAACCCGTTCTTATCCGTTCCAAGGAAAGACGCAATCTCTGAGTACTTCTTCTTGCCGTTGCCGAGATACTCAAGAATGCGCACGTCGAAACTCTTTCCAATCTCCGATAGCGCAACATTTTCTATATGTGAACGCAGGATACTATTGTCTAGCAAGAGCAGATTCTTGATATATGTCTCGACGGAAGACCTACCAGTGAGCTGTGAAAGCACATAGGGCGATCCACCAAAGATCGAGTAAAGAGCGATTTTATCCCGTACAGAACGGCTTGGGTAGAACAACTGAGCATCAAGGTAGTCCATCTCTTTCAGATGGACTATAGAGGTAAAGCGTCCGAACAGTGGGTTATCCTGTTCGAGCAGTTCCCTCATCGTCGTGATATAAGATCCGCAGAAAACCAGTTTGATGTTATCTGGCATGGTATCGATTATCGCCTGAAACATAGAGTCAAGTTCCCTACCACGCAGAGTGCTTTTAAAGTACTGATATTCGTCAATTACAAGAAGGACGGGATTCCTATGTGCCTTAAGGAAATCAAAGAGATCAAAGAGGGTGTCGAACTTCATCAATGGTAAACCGAGAGCTTGCGACACACTCCTTGCCAACAGATCAAGATTGCCCTCAAACGTACTCTCTACACACAGGTGATATATAACCGTTCCCTGAAAGCTCTTCGCGGCTTCTCTGATCAGTGTTGATTTACCGACGCGTCGCTTACCGTAAATAAGTACAGCTGCTTTTTCTCGGGAAGCAAACTGCTCATGGAGTAGCTCAAGTTCTTTCTGGCGACCATGAAACATAGCTTCTCCTTTTAACTGAAAATTTTTTCACTGAATTATATTTCAGTAATAATAGCATATTTTGCGAGGTCATGTGGGATCGCGACACCTGGAACAGTACGCCCTGGATCCGTGTGAGGACAGCAACTTTGTAGAGTTAGGGGGGGGGGAGGGAAGGCGGGTTCTATCCTTTTTCTAGCTTTAAGTCCGCATCTCCTCACCCTGAGACCCTCTGATGCATCATCTTTACATCAGAAATATGAAAAGAGCCTTGAATTACAAGACACTGAACAGGTAGTCTCTAGCGCATATAGTGCATCTATCATTCCCACTAGAATAGTTCAGGAATATTTTTCGCATAGTGGAATAGTTTCTAGACCTGCGGAAACGCAAAACACTGAGTTCATATTGAGTTCAAAGTGAGTTCACGCATACATCATGGGGAGATAATCAAGGTCTGATTAAGATGTTCTGAGAAAGCAAGCCACAGGCTCAATTTGAGCCAGTGGCTTTGACCTGGGAATTTTTCCCAAAAATTGACATGCTGTAGACCATAGTATACAATCTATTCATGATTGAAGTTGTTCAGACAGATGAATTCGCGAAATGGCTCAAGCGGCTCAAGGACGCCGCTGCACTGGCTCGGATTCTCGTGAGAATTCAACGTCTATCGCTTACAGAGAACTTCGGAGACGCGAAACCGATCGGCGATGGAGTGTTCGAGATGCGCATCGATTATGGTCCGGGTTATCGGCTCTACTATGCACTGAGAGGAAACGAGCTCGTTTTACTTCTCATTGGTGGGGATAAGTCCTCGCAACAGAGAGACATTACGCGAGCTAAGAAGCTGAATCAGGAATATGAATGATGGGAACGAAGATGAAGAAAGCAACGAAATGGGATGCATCCGAGTACCTTGAGACGGAAGCCGATATCGCCGCATACCTGAATGCGGCTCTAGAGGATGGCGATACATCTGTTATTGCTGCCGCTCTTGGAGATATCGCTCGTGCAAAGGGAATGACTCAACTTGCGAAAGAAACAGGCATTACTCGCGACGGTCTTTATAAGGCGCTTTCACCAACAGGAAATCCGTCATTTGATACGGTGCAAAAGGTCGTGAAGGCTTTCGGTCTGAAGCTGGACGTCGCAACTGTCTAATTGACGTTGTCTGTTTATAACAAATGGGAAAACGACAGCACTACATTCCTCAGTTCTATCTTCGTTTCTTTTCAGACGACAATAAAACCGTAGCGATTTTCCTATTTCAGAAGAGACTTTATCGTTCAAGGGTTCCGATAAAGAGCATTCTGTACAAGCCTGATTTATACGACAATGACGATTCGAAAGAACAAGTTATCTCGCATCTTGAGTCAAAGTGGAATGCTTCGCTTGGAAGAATAATTGCAGACTTTAGCAGCGATTTTACCAATGACGAAAATAGCAAGATAGATGAATCAGATCTTTTGAATCTTTACAGCTTCATTTGCTTTACACTCATGCGAACTCGTCAACAGATAAGCGCAATATCCTTCCAATCAGAAGCTTTCATTCGCGATATGCAAGACCGATTTCCTGAAATAAACCCAGCAGAAATAGATGATTTCAATCCGTTGCTCGACCCCTACTTTGAAGCAAACACCGCTTTGAGTAACGGAGTATCCATGCTTCCGCTTTTTCTTGATCTAGTACCTATATTCCTCCAAAACAAGACTTCCCGGAGTTTCATCACCTCTGATGCTCCCATTGTGCCGTTCAATCCTTTTTTTGAGCAAATTGGTTATCCCGGAAACTCTGGGTTGGGTAATTGTGGTCTGCAGATTTATTGCCCTTTATCCCCAAAGCTAGCTGTTCTTCTCTACGATCCCGATATATACAAATTCAGATATAACGACTACCCGATAATCCAACCGATAAAATCGTCTAAAGATGTCCGTGCCCTAAACGGACTGATTGTTAGACATACATACGAAACAATCGTGATGCCACCAGAATATCCAGAATGTGAAATCAAAGGCTTATGCAAGCACAAGAAACACTCTTTCTCTGGCGTTTTACTAGATGTCTGTAAAACAACGAATAGTAGCAATCCTATTCTATACTGCAGTCATTTCGTTCAAATAAAAAGCAAGTATCTTGTCCCTTGTATGCTGGTTGCGCCCACTGCGCCAGTTATAAGATTTCCTTGTAACGCAGCGGGACCACTTCGCGATTCAGCTAAAGCACTTACCGATATTCGATTCGAAAGTCAGAGCTTCCCTAACAACGATGGGCAGCCATTCATTTCTGAAAGAATCGGAACATATACACCCGAGGGATTTATGGCAGCTAATCCTTACAATGGTCCAAAAGGTTACTTTATCAACCCTGGAAAAGCATTAATTAGAGAATGATATGCCGAATATATTATTTGCCGACAAATATATTAGAAGAAGTCCTATTATTTTAATTTGGTCATAATCTTCAACAAAGTGATGGGTCAGCTCTTTGACTCAATATGACACATATCAGATTGTCCATCGCTGCATTTCTCGCTTTCATATTTCACTGCATTTCTGCATATAATATTTGATTGGCTAAATCAACCTTCACAATTACTCACTATTCTCGACCATTCATGATCCTTCTTCCACTGGCGTATTGGCGTATACCAGCGTAGAACCGATGACGGCGCGATGGTCGTTTTAACTTGACCGAAAATGATGATTTTAATCTAATTGTTCGGACACCAATTATGCTTGGCATCAACAATATTATTAGCAATCGGACATTTGCTGGAGAAGCGAATCCTTTATGTTCGCCCTTTCGCCAACCGTAATACTGTGATCGTCATAGATATTAAACACTATCTGCTCAACAATCTCACTTCGGACTTGCGCGTCTTCGCTATCGAGTGCAATGTCTAAATCATCCAAATCACCAAATGCATCTTCGAGAATTAAAAGAGTATCTAGTAATTTATTCTCTACACAATCAAGAATTTGCTGAATGCTACTCGAATTCAATTTAACTTGGGCGGCTGTAATCATCATATAAGGATCATTATTGTACCGCGCGATATATGGAAAAAAATCTGCAGGAATCTGCTTACCCAGCGAAGATCCTTCTTGATTTGCTGTGTTCAGCATCAGCTGAAGAGCCTCAACGCTCTCTAGAAACTGAATTGTCAAAAGCTGGTTTTGGATATCTTCGGGCATATTCCCTAGAGGTATTGAAACGCCAGTCCATTTCATATGAGCCGACATAGATCCTTTAAAATAGGAACCCGTTAATACTCCGCGTTTTAATCTATAATCTGGCAACCTATCAGATGGGTTGTACCCAACAAGTTCACTATTAACCCACGCCAAAGCCCTTTTATCATTAAGGCTATTCATTAGAACTTTGGCTCGTTTTAAAGCTGTTTTCAAAGATGACTGCCCATTAGCTAGTTCCTTTATTATTTTGCTCTTCGCCATCACAACAACCCTTCGATAGTATTTACAATATCTTTCCAAAAAGAGAAGAGGAGCATAAATCCAACGATGAAAGAAATTACAAGCGAACAAATAGCAGGGTGTTTCTCGAAAAATGATTGTTGTCCTGTTTTGTTTTGAATGCTTTTAGCCTCTTGATTGACCCGAATGGAAGAACGAGAGACTCTTGCACCATCCCCAATAACAATGCTGTGATTATCATTAATGTTGATAGTTGATGGATGCTGTCTGGGGGAGATATCTGGATCTAGTAATTCCACGAAATAAGGTTTATTATCTGCCCACATTGGAATGTTGATATAGCCAAGATCCGAGAGGTTTCGTAAAAACCGTCTTAATTTCATATCGTCTTTATAACCGATTGAATCAAACAACTTGTCGAGAAGCTCAGTAGGATCATCAGTCGTTCTTAGGTCCTTTAGTAGCTGCGCTTCGGTTCGAGGCATAGAAGAAGCGTTCATGATCATTCCCACTCAATCGTCGCGGGTGGCTTGCTCGTGATGTCGTACACGACACGGTTCACGCCAGGAACCTCTGCCACAATGCGCGAGGACACCCGCGCAAGTAACTCATAAGGTAGCTTCGCCCAATCCGCCGTCATTGCATCGCTCGACTCGACCGCGCGCAACACGATGGGGTATCCATACGTGCGCTCATCGCCCATCACGCCGACGGATCGCACATCGGGAAGCACCGCAAAGTACTGCCATACCGGACGCTCTACTTCAGGACCGCCAGGCTCACTGCACGCAAGCTCAGCCCCGCGCACACCTGTCGCCGCAAACAGCTGCTCATTGTACGCATCGAGCTCCTCACGCACGATCGCGTCCGCTTCCTTGAGCAGCGCCAACTTCTCGGATGTCACCTCGCCGATGATACGTATCGCAAGCCCTGGTCCTGGAAACGGCTGCCGGTTCACCATAGAATCCGGCAGTCCGAGCGCCGCACCCAGCGCACGCACCTCGTCCTTGAAAAAATGATCGAGCGGCTCGATTAGCTCGAAGCTCACCCCGTCGGGAAAAGGAATCAGGTTATGATGGCTCTTGATCGTCGACGCCTTGCCGCCCGTCTTGCGCGCACCGCTCTCAATGATATCGGGATAAATAGTCCCCTGCGCCAAATACTTTACAGGACGACCGTCGCATGCCAAGTCCTCCGCCACGGCGAAGAATTCTTTCCAGAACTGCGTTCCGATAATCCGCCGCTTCTGCTCAGGATCGGTCACGCCCGCAAGCAACGTCGCATACCGCTCCTCAGCATGCACATGAACGAAATCAACGTCGAATTGCTCCGTGAACACCGCCTCGACTTCCTCGGGCTCCCCTTTGCGCAACAGTCCGTGGTTCACAAACACACAGGTGAGCTGCGACCCCACTGCCGCAGCGCAAAGTGCCGCAACGACGCTCGAATCAACGCCGCCAGAAAGCCCTAGGATCACGCGGTCTTCGCCAACGCGTTCGCGAATGGACGCAACGGCATCATCAATGAGCAAATCCATCGACCAATTCGCCGTCAATCCACAGATATCGAACAGAAAATTAGACAACATTTGGTCGCCATACGGCGTGTGGCGAACCTCAGGATGAAACTGCGTCGCATACAATTTCCTCGACGCGCACTCCATAGAAGAGACCGGGCACACATCGGTACGCGAGGTTACAACGAACCCCTCAGGCACCGCGCACACCGCATCCCGATGGCTCATCCATACCGTCTGCTCACAGGGCGTATCCCCGAAAAGGCGAGACGGCTCAGCAGAAAAGGCGACAGTATTCCCGCCCTTTGTCGTCCGCCCTGTCGCGGCCTCTGACACGCGCCCTGCCTCGTCCTCTGTCACGCGGCATGCTCCGTCCAGGCGGGTGAGCGCAGCCGGTCCATACTCGCCCACCTCGGTATGCCCAACAGCACCGCCCAAGGTCACAGCCATGATCTGCTGCCCATAGCAAAAACCGAGCACGGGAACGCCCAACTCAAACACGCCGGGGTCGACCGAAGGTGCATCTTCCGCATACACGCTGGCAGGTCCGCCTGACAAAATGATCGCCGCGGGCTTGAGCGCCGAGATCTCATCAGCCGTCATATCGCACGGAACGATCTCCGAGTACACACCCAAATCGCGCACGCGTCGCGCAATCAGCTGCCCGTACTGCGCCCCGAAATCAAGTACCAGAACCATTTGCTCAGACTTCATTTGACCGCGCATCCTCCTTCGCCCGCTGCCACAGACTCTCCAACTCATCCATATCCATATCCTCGAGCGCTCGCGCCTCGTCGTATGCAAAGTCCTCCATCAAGCCCCATCGCTCGCGGAATTTCCGACACGTCGCCCGAAGCGCACGCTCGGCATCGATCCCCGTCTTTCGCGCCACATTCACAAGCGAAAACAGCACATCGCCGAACTCGGTCTCAACATCGCTCGCTTCTGAAGACGTGTGCAGAATCTTGCCAGCATCATCTTTCGGTGCACGCGCATATGCCTCTTTGAACTCATCAATCTCTTCCGCGACCTTATCCCACACCGCACGCGGCGTTTCCCAATCGAACCCAACCGCCGCAGCTTTACGTGAAATTTTCTGCGCCTGCGTCAAGGCAGGAAGCCCACTCGGCACGCCATCCAAAAGATGCGGCGGCTCTTCGCATGCATCCTTGCCAGCCGCCTCCTTCTCGGTCAGCTTGATCTTGTCCCAAAGCGCGAGCACGTCGTTTGCGCTTCCCCCTTCGACATCTCCAAACACATGGGGATGCCGGCGCACGATCTTCTCATTCACCTCACGGCAAACATCATTGATCGTGAATTCGCCATTATCAGCAGCGATCTGACTCTGCAGCACAACCTGCAACAGCACATCGCCCAGCTCTTCGCGAAGATGCGCGACGTCGTCATGCTCAATGGCGTCCACCGCCTCGTACGCCTCCTCGATCATGTTGCCCGTGATCGAAGCATGCGTCTGCTCACGGTCCCAAGGACACCCGTCCGGCGCGCGCAACGCGGCTATCGTCGCAACGAAATCATTGAATTCAGGATGCTCACACGGCTCGATTTTACCCACGACAATCCTTTCCTATGACGTATAGCATTGTAAGCAAATGCGGTTATGGCGAAGGAGTCAAGCGGCGCATTTGCCAAAATTTCATGCATAATAGGCGTGAACACCCTGAGGATGCGCGTGCGAATCCGCCGGCACGCGCGGGAAAAGGAGCTGCCATGAACGACGACGTCAAAACCTTGCGCACTTGGATCGACACGTGCCCCGCGCAGGGGCTCGTCTTTTTCGGAGGAGCGGGCGTTTCGACGGAGAGCGGCATTCCGGATTTTCGAAGCGAAGATGGGCTCTACAACCAAAAGAAGACCTACCCGTACCCGCCCGAGGTGATGATTTCGCGCTCTTTTTTCGATATGCATCCCGAAATGTTCTACGACTACTATTGCAACAATATGCTCGCGCTCGACGCGAAGCCGAACGACGCCCACAAGAAGCTTGCGCAGCTCGAGCAGCAGGGCATTTGTCGTGCAGTCATCACGCAGAATATCGACGGGCTTCACCAGGCGGCGGGAAGCAAGAACGTGCTCGAACTTCACGGAAGCGTCCACCGCAATTTCTGCACCTTATGCGGGAATGCCTTTACCGTAGACGAAATGCTTGCGGCGCGCGAAGCGTCATCCGACGGGATCCCGCGCTGTTCCTGCGGCGGCATTATCAAGCCCGACGTCGTGCTTTATGAGGAGTCGCTCGACCAGCATGTTCTCGAGCAGGCGGTGAGCGCCATCAGCAAAGCCGACCTCATGATCATCGCCGGCACCTCGCTTGCCGTTTATCCCGCCGCAGGGCTGCTGCAATTTTTCCAGGGAGATCACCTTGCCATCATTAACCGCGATCCCACGCCGCAAGACAGCGCCGCCGATGTTTGTATTCGGGAAAATATTGGCGAAGTTCTCGGATACGGGCTTTAGAACGAACCGGCAGTCCTACTGCCTTGGATACGTTTGGGAATAGACGTAGGGACGAGATTTATCTCGCCTCTACGTCCACCTGAATGATTTTTTCCGATTAAAGGATTCGCTAAACCGGAGAGCCCTATCGCTCCTCCAGATACATCTCCTGGAGCGCTGCACGTTTATCGGGTCCGAAATCGAGCGCTTTGTCCAAATACGTATCGATCGACCCGAACGTCCCATTCATCGCATTGAGCGCTGCGTCGAAATAACTCTCGCGCGCCGACCCGAACGCCTGGATATCCGCAGAAATTCCCCGCGTCGAGGTCTTCCCTTTGAGCAGCTTTTTGATCTTCTCGATCCAGCCGCCGATATAAAGGTTCGTGGCGAGATAATCATCGCGAATGTACTTCATGGGAACGGAAAGCGCGTATTCAATGAGGATAGCAGCGATGCCCGTGCGATCTTTTCCCTGTGTGCAATGCCAAAGCGTTGCGCCCTCGGGACTGTTCAACAGCCCATGCAGCAGCTTCGAGTACGCCTTCATGCCGAATTCCCCCAAAAGCGCTTTGGGATAGAGCAACTGGATTGTCTCGAAGGGGCGCTCGATGAAATCCTTCGCCACCTTCGTCGTGTTGGCGAAATCGGCACGGTCAAACCCGATGATGGACGCCTCAGACAACACAGGCAAATGCTCGTATTCGATCCCACCCATCAGCGGCTTGGGGTCAGGCGAGCGATCGATCTCAGCTTGCGTGCGCAGATCAACAACATACTCCAGATCGTGCATGCAAACGAGTTGCGTGATATCCGCTGCCGTCGCATCCGCAAGGTCGCCCGAGCGAATGAGGCGCCGACGCTTGATGCGACGACCATCTGTGGTGGGCATGCCGCCGAGGTCGCGCGTGTTCAAAACACCTTGCAGCGCGATATATCCGAATTTCGGAAAACCCGGGATCTCCTGAGGATTCTCGGATGATTCCCGCTGTGTGATCGTCCCGTTCATAGATGCCTCTTTCCGCAGGATACACCTTCGATCATGCCCCACATGTTCCCCAAAGGCAATGATCCCGCGCCTGATGGTTTCCATTTAGTTGATGTTTCGGAATGATTCACCCCTGTCGGGCACCTCACCCTCCGTCCAACTTCGGAGGTCTTGCCCGCCTTCGCCACCCCTCCATCGCTACCTCACCTCACTCCGATGCAGACCCTTCGCCCTCCCACTCCCTTCGCTACAAATTGAGCACAATCGAATCTGTCCACGCAAAAAGTATTGACAAAACAAACGCGACTCATATACTTATGAATGATTGTTCACATGTTTATGCATGAATACATCAGAGCAACACCATAAGAACGCAAGCAAGCGAAGAGAAAAGATGCGAGCATGACCCACGAAACCGACACCGAAGTCCTGACGGAAGCACAGCGCGTGCTTGCGAGCGCTTCTGCACAAGAGGGCACCCACCTGCCCTCGACGAATCATGCCAAGGAGATTCTCAACGACCTTCCCAACGAGGAGCTTCTGTACGACCTCGCCGACCTCTTCAAGGTATTCGCCGACACGACACGTATCAAGATCCTGTACGCCCTCATGAACCAAGACTGCTGCGTTGCAGACATTGCAGCAACCATCAATGCGACGCAAAGCGCCGTCTCGCACCAGCTGCGCATTCTCAAACAGGCACATCTCGTCAAGTTCCAGCGCGACGGCAAGAACGTCATCTACTCGCTGGCTGACGACCATGTGTATACCATGCTCGCCCAGGGCTTGACCCATATTTGCGAATAATCGTCAGCCTCCAGAAAGTGCTACAAGGACACACGCACACTCAGTAAGCACCCACAAAAGTGACCACATCCGCACGAACAAGAACACCTCCAACCGAAAGGATCATCATGAGAAAGTCATTCAAACTCGAAAACCTCGATTGCGCGAACTGCGCCTCCAAAATGGAGTGCGAAATTGCCCAGCTCGACGGCGTCAATAACGCAACGATCAGCTTCATGACCAGCAAACTGATCATGGACGTTGACGGGAACATGGACACGCTGCTTGATCAGGCGCAGTCGATCTGCACGAAGTACGAGCCTGATTGCACGATCGTCCGATAGCTCCCAACACCCGAGGAAGAACCATGTCACCGAAACAGATCAAATGGCGCAATCGCATCATCTGCGCCCTCGTCCTTTTCGCCATCATCTACGCCGCTGAACTGACCGGGCTGCTTGACGCATGGTTTGGCGAGACCGGCGCGCTTTACGCCGAGTTCATCCTCTTCCTCATCCCCTTCCTCATCGCGGGATACGATGTCCTCGCGAAGGCGGCGCGCAACGTCGCGCACGGTCACGGGCTCGACGAAAACTTCCTGATGTCGGTTGCCACCATCGGCGCTTTCGCTCTCGTTTTCTTCCCCGATTCCGAACCGCATATGGCAGAAGGCGCTGCCGTCATGCTCTTCTACCAGGTCGGAGAGCTCTTCCAAAGCTATGCCGTCGGCAAATCGCGCAAATCCATCTCGGACATGATGGACATCGCCCCCGAATTCGCAACGGTTGTTACCGATGGCGAACTCATTCAAGTTGACCCCTACGAGGTGTCCATCGGCGACACGATCGTCGTAAAACCGGGCGAGCGCATCCCGCTCGATGGCACCATCCTTGAGGGAACTTCCCAAATCGACACCTCCGCGCTCACGGGCGAATCGGTTCCGCGCACCGCGCAAACAGGCGACGAAGTCATCTCCGGCTGCGTGAACCTATCCGCAACGTTGACTGTAACCGTGGAGAAGCTCTACGAGAACTCAACGGTCAGCCGCATTCTCGAACTCGTGGAGACCGCCGCGGAGAAGAAGGCGAAAACCGAGAACTTCATCACGCGTTTCGCGCGGTATTACACACCCATCGTCGTTGCACTTGCGGCGCTCATCGGCATCATTCCGCCGCTTGCTATCGGCATGACAACAGGTGCTGACGTATGGGCTGACTGGATCTTGCGCGGGCTCACCTTCCTTGTCGTATCGTGCCCCTGCGCGCTCGTGATCTCCGTCCCGCTCTCGTTCTTCGGTGGAATCGGCGGCGCGTCGAAAGCGGGCATCCTGATCAAGGGTTCAAACTACCTCGAAATGCTCTCGAAGGTCGATACGGTCGTGTTCGACAAGACAGGCACGCTGACCTCAGGCACATTCGAAGTCACAGAAATCCATCCCGCATCGGGCATCACGCCTGACGAGTTGCTCGAATATGCTGCCTACGCCGAAGTCTATTCGGGGCATCCCATCGCGCAGTCCATCCAAAACGCATTCAAGCGCACCACCTCCCACGTGATCGACCTTGATCGCATCGGCTGTAACGAAGAGAAGGGCGGCTTTGGCACGATCACGGAAGTCGACGGCAAAACGACGCTCGCTGGCAACGACAAACTCATGTACCTTCACAACATCGCCTATGAAGAGGCGGACTTCGTGGGCACGCAGGTCCACGTTGCGCATGACGGCAAGTACCTCGGTACGCTCGTCATCGGCGACACCATCAAAGCCGACTCCGCACAGGCGATCACCGATCTTCATGGCGAAGGGGTCGAACAAGCCATCATGCTCACCGGTGACACAGAAACGGTCGCGCAGGTGGTGGCAAAACAACTGGGGCTTGATGCGTACTTCGCCGAACTCCTTCCCCAAGATAAGGTGAACATCCTTGAGAAGATCATGGCGAAGCGAAGCGGCGATGACTCTGACACGGACAAGAACCACAAGGTCGCGTTTGTCGGCGACGGCATCAACGACGCCCCGGTGCTCACGCGCGCGGATGTGGGAATCGCCATGGGGGCGATGGGGTCGGATGCTGCTATCGAAGCCGCCGACATCGTGCTCATGGACGACAAACCCACACAGATCGCCAAGGCAATCAAGATCGCACGCAAGACCATGGGGATCGTGTGGCAAAACATCGTCTTTGCCCTCGGCGTGAAGTTCGCCGTTCTGATTTTGGCGGCGCTCGGCATTGCGAACATGTGGCTTGCGGTCTTCGCCGACGTCGGCGTTGCTATCATCGCCATCCTCAATGCAATAAGAGCAATGCAAATCCGAAACCTTTAGGCAACATCTCCGTGCGCGAACAGCGCATACAAACACTCGGCGGTATGCTCTTCTCATGACGCAGCACCCGATCGTGCAGCCACGCATGATCGTCAACACTAAGGAGGCTCGCATTATGAGAAAGAACGCGATTCACGAACTTGATGAGAATATCCATGTTATGGGAACGTTTGATCCGAAGGATTTCGTTGCCCCCACAACCGCCCCGGTCATTTCGATTTACATCCCTATCCATCGCACTGAGCGGGAAGATCGGCGTGACGAATGGGATCGGATCGAGCTCAAGGATCTGGCGCGAGAAGCTGAGCGCCGTCTGCAAGAGGGATACGATGCCGAGGTCATCAAGCCGTATGTGGAAAAGCTCGACTATCTGATCACGCATGAGGATCTGCCGCTTTGGCTGGATGCAAGTGCTGGGCTCGGATTCCTTATCAACAAAGATGACGTGTACGTATTCAACCTGAGCTTTGCGCCGCGCAGCACCGTCGTGGTCAGCGATGCATACTACATCAAGCCGCTACTTCGCAACGCGCAGTACGACATGACCTACAAGCTCCTGTTGCTCAACACCGATTTCTTCGCTCTGCTGAACGGCACCTACAATGGTGTACACTACGAGCCGCTGCCTAACGATGTCAAGGATTACTTTGCAGAAACCTTCCCTGAATTCGATGGCGAAACGACCGCACTCGATTACTACAGCCTTGAGGATCATGAGTCGCCCTATCATGACCACAAATCCCGCAAGGAAGTTACGCAGGAAGAGGCGGAGAAGTTCTTCCGCTATGTCAATAAAGCAATGAATGATAAGCTCGTCCGCGATGACGACGCGCCTGTCATTCTGGTAACGGCACCTGAGCATGATCATGCGTTCCGCCAGATCTGCACATTCGATCTGCTTCCCGAGGGCATCAAGAAGGATCCGCGCACACTATCCGGCACCGAGCTACGCGATGAAGCGGTCGCGCTGATCGAAGCGCAGCGGGCGAAGGGCATCGATGAGCTCATCGAGCAGTATAGCTATCATGCCGCTAAGGGAAACGCTACTGATGATATCGATCAGATCGGACTAGCGCTTGTTGAGCGTAAGGTTGCGTTCCTGCTTCTGGAAGAGGGCAAGGGATTCCCTGGCACATTCGATGCACAAACCGGTAAGGTTACTCTTACCGGCACTGCGCCCGTTGATGACGACGCCCTCGACCCGGCAGCGCCCGATCTTGCGAACGCATTCGCCGATGCGGCAATCGCGCAAGATGCGAAAGTGATCGTGCTTCCCGCACTGAAGATGCCCACCAAGAAGGGAATCGCTGCGATCTATCGGTACTGAGAAACAGGTCTGAGCGGGGGTTGAGTAACCAGCTCTCCCGCCTGCGTTTGTGATGCATAAAAGCACGCGCTTTGAGAATTCAAGGTGCGTGCTTTTCATTGTTCTGTGCAATGTGTTAAGGGGGATCATCGTTGTTAGAGCGGGGATGCCTGCCGCATCTTTGTCCCGGTTGTCGCAGGCGGGCGAGATGAATCTCGCCCCAACATCTATACCCAATCGTTGTTTCTGGTTGTACAGTGCGTCATGCTTCTCGCGCCAACAATTTCTGTATGACGAACCCGGCGATCATCTGCCCCGCAATCGGCGGCATATATGAAAACGTCCCGAGCTCGGTTTTCTCCCGCCGACTTGCCCCCTCATCGGGAACGACTTTCAGGGGCTTCTCCGTCGAATACAACACCTCGAAACTCTCAACGTCCCGATCGCGCGCGATCTTGCGCATCTCCCGACAGAAGGGACACCCTTCTGTCCGATCCAACGGTGAAAACGCAAGCTTCGTGGGGTCGGTACGATTCGCCATCCCCATTGATGAGATGAAGGAGATGTTATGGGTCTGCGCATACCGTGCAAGAGCGATCTTCGCCGTCAAGGTATCTACCGCATCAACAAGATAATCGGGCGTTTCGAAGTGTCCCAGCAACTCTTCGATATTCTCCGCGAGCAGCAGATCGAACAGCGTCTCAACCCGAACCTCAGGATTGATATCGCGCGCCATGTTCGCCATGACGTCGACCTTCCTTTGTCCGACCGTGCTCACAAACGCGATAGCCTGACGATTGATATTACTCGGCTCCACAATATCTTTGTCGACGAACAAAAACTGCCCAACGCCACCACGCGTGAGCGCCTCGGCGCAGGAAGCGCCCACACCGCCAAGCCCGATGACCGCAACCCGCGATGCGGCAAGTTTCGCGATGCCCTCATCGCCGATGATTCGCTTCAAACGTGAGAATGATTCTGTCATGCACTTCCCTTTACCTGCAACGGCGCATCCGCACCGATATGCCGCCTCATCTGCTCCCATTATCGCAGCATTGCGCGCCGCTGAACAATGAGCGCGATACCTCGCCATCACCAAAAGCATCCCATTCCCGCTCTGTCCCTCCCCACTTCCCCCGGTTCGCCACAAAAAAGAACCCGCACGAATGCGGGTTCTTCATCAGACCTATGCTGTTGGAACAGTGAGCAGTTACTTGAGGGTAACAGCAGCGCCTGCCTCTTCGAGCTTTGCCTTGATCTCGTCGGCCTTCTCCTGGTTCACGCCCTCAGCAACGGGGGTCGGTGCACCCTCAACAGCCTCCTTGGCCTCTTTAAGACCAAGACCGGTGATCTCGCGGACAACCTTGATGACAGCAATCTTGTTGTCACCGAAGCCCTCGAGGATAACGTCGAAGTCGGTCTTGCCAGCAGCATCGCCAGCGCCATCAGCAGCACCAGCAGCGCCACCAACAGCAGCAACAGCAACAGGAGCAGCAGCGCTCACGCCGAAGGTCTCCTCGATTGCGCTAACCAACTCAGATGCCTGAAGAAGGGGCATTTCCTTTAGAGCTTCAATGATCTCGTCATTTGTAAGAGCCATGTTCATTTCCTTTCTATATGACTGCTCATGCAGCCAAAGCTTTTTCGTTCGCAGCGAATCTCACGCTGCACATCGTTTTCTTATGCAGCCTCTTTTTGATCGGCGACTGCTTTTGTGACCTGAGCCAGACCACGGGGTACGCCATTGATGGCAGTTGCAAGACCACGCGCAACACCGGAGATAGCGCCTGCGATCTGTGCGATGAGCTGATCGCGTGAGGGGAGCGAAGCGATGGCTTCGACTTCGGCTGCTGAGTAAGCAGCTCCGTCCATCAAACCGCCCTTGATCACCAGACTCTCATTGTCCTTGGCGAACTCCTTGAGTGCTTTCGCAGATGCGGCGACGTCCTCGCCAGAGAAGACAAAGGCGCTGGGACCTGCAAGCAGATCATCAAGAGTTGGCAGCTCCAGCTGATCGAGAGCCAGATGCATGATGGTGTTCTTGTAAACCACCATCTGCGAGTTCGTCTCACGGATGGTACGGCGCAGCTCCTGAATCTGCTTCACCGTCAATCCGCGATAATCGACGATCCACATTGCGGAAGATCCCTCGATGTCGCTTTTGATGTTCGCTAACATCTCTTGATTCTGAGCATTCGGCATAACGTTTCACCTCCTTCAACAGTTCACGTTCTGCCAAAGCTTGTGCAGGTATCGCATAAAAAACGACCCCTGTGCCGCACGACAACAGGGGTCGACATATCTCATGCCTTATGACCACCTCGGCGGGCCGCTTGCGCGATTAAACCTTTCGGTACCAGCTGTCTTAAGCAGCAGAACTCTCTTTCATTACACTGCTCTTTCAAGCAGCCTTTATAGTTTAGCGGTATATCCCCGCATGTCAAGGAAGGGTTTTGGCGAAGTGCACCCTTGTGAAGCGCATCCTTGCGAAGTGCAGCCTAAAACCGGCACCCCTAATTAATGATCTTCGTCGACTCCACCTTCCGAATGTACCACTTCATAAATTTCTCGAAGGGCTTGCGAAACGCCAACCCTACGAGCGCGGCAGGAATCAGGAATACGAGCAGATACCCGATCTGTATCCAGAAATCGCCTTGGTACATCCCAAACATCGCTGCACGCAGCGCGTTCACAGCATGCGTCGCCGGTAGAAGCGGGCTTACCCACTGCACGAACGCGGGCAGGATTTGAAGCGGATACGAGCCTCCACACCCCGTCACCTGCATGATCAAAAGGCAGACGGCAAGCGCTTTACCCAAATTCGCGAAGGACAACACAAGCACGTAGATGATGAAGGTGAACACGATGCCAGCAATCCAAAGGCACGCCATCAAGAGGAGCGGATGCACCGCCTGCACACCCAAGAAGAAGATGTTCCCCAGTCCCATGAGCGTTGTTTGCGCAAGCGAGAGAGCAGCCATGCAGCAGAATCTTCCGAAGAACATCTGCCGTGGCTTCGGATCATCCAAAAGCTCCTGGTCCTTGTTGGACACTTTTGGCTTGATGACAACGAGCATCAACAATGACCCGATGAACACGGCGAGGATCGTGTAGAACGGCGCCATCGCCGATCCGAAGTTCGATGACGGAAAGACAGCAACGCGCTCGATCGCAACGGGGGCAGCAAGCGCACTCGAGAGCGTCTTCGCATCTGATCCGAGAATCTGCTTCAGCGCTTCATCGTTTCCTGCCGCCAGTGCCTCAGTAATGCTTGATGACAGCTCCTTGAGCTTTGCCGAAGAATCGCCAAGTGCCGCAGAGGCGCCTTCGACATCAGCGATCGCGCTCGCAAGAATGCCGCTTGCAGATCCCGCAAAACCCGACGCCTTCTCCCCCGCACGGGCGCACGCCTCCAGTGCCGCCGTTACTTCCGTCCCGAGATCCGTGATGTCTGCCGCCAACTGATCAAGTCCCGGCTTCAGCGTTGTTTCAAAGTCATCCTTGACCTTGTTCATCGACTCCTTGGCATCGGCAATCATGCGCAAAAGGCGCTCGCGATCCTCGGGCGAAATCAGCGCAGAAAGCTCGGGGCTTTCCAACAACTGCTCGAGTTCGTCGAAGCTTGCCAAAGCGCCATCGAGCGCCGAGCTCAACTTCTGTTCCGCGTCCCCGATCGAAGCCGATACATCTCCGAGTTGGTCACGCGCCGATGCAACCTGGTGCGACATTTCTTGCAACGCATCCTCAGCCGATGCGAGAAGCGCAAGCCCGTCGGTGAGAAGCGTCTGCGAGCTGCGCAGAGCCTCCACATGCAAGGTAACAACCCCCTGCACGCGCTCCATATCGTCCGCCATCGCGCTGATGTGCCCCGCCAAAGCAGCAATCCGCTCATCCAGACCATTCTCGTCGGCATAGTTTGAGAGCGCGTCGGCAACGGAGAGCATCACTTCGTAGAGTGTTTGCGCGAAAACAGTGTTGACCTCGTTCGAAACGGTATCAGCGCCCGTCGCCGTGATCTTCGGCGAAATGGCGTTCTTCTTCTCATTCGAGTAATACGTGATCTGCGCGTGCTCCGCATCGTCAGAGTAGAACCGCAGCATGTCCCGACTGAATGTTTGCGGAATGACCACTGCGGCGTAATACTTTCCGCTCGCAGCCCCATCGATCGCATCCTCGGCGCTCGTGATCGTCCACCCGATCTGGTCGTTGGCACGCAACGCCGACACGACCATATCCCCGATGTTGACGCGCAGCGGCAAAAGATCGCTCTTGTATCCCTCATCGTCGTTCGCCACCGCAACTTTGACATTGCCAGTGTTGTTGAAAACGTCCCAGCACGCAATGATGTTGTACCACGCGAATATCGAGGGAATGACAATGAGCCCGATCGTAATGATGCAGCTCACCACATTGCAGAAAAGATGCCGCAGGTCGGTCTTGAAGAGCGTGAGAACGTTATGCATCTTCGCCACCCCCTGCTTCTGCTTGGCACGGCGCTTCCTCCCGCATCGCATCCGCTCGTTCAGGGGCATCTTTTGAGGCAGTGCCTTCGCGATCATCATCCGCATGAGCATCGTGCGGATAAACAGCGTCTACCTGCTCTCGATCCGCATCCGTATGGACCATATCGGCACGCTCGGTCGCATTGCGCGTAAGGTAGAGATGGCGAATCTCCGCGTCGCTCATGTCATCGAGCCGCATTTGGCGCTCGAAGCTCATCTTGAGACTCTCGATGACCACCAGGAATATGAACACGAACGCGATCCAGCCGAGCCACAACGTCAGCAGCACGACCTTGCCCGTTGTCCCCAGGGACAGCACCACCGTTGCCACGATGGGCACAATGACGCCCACAATAATGGCGCCTCTGATGAGCCAAGGGTAGAGGCGCTGGAAGCGGTCATAGCGCTGCATGAGCGCCTCCCGATAGCCGCTGCGATCCGCCAGCACGCGCAGCACTTGCGAGAAGCGGTACCGGCGCGCCGGTATGACCGCATCTTCGCCGTTGAAGATGTCGCTCTGCTTGATCTGGCGCGCGACCATGCGATTCACATTCGACAAAAGCGGACGCAGCACGATGCCCAAGACCATGAAAACGACCAAAAACGCAAGAAGCACCCCGATATCGCTCGCATACTGGTTTCCGTAGAACCCGCAGATCGATTCTCGCATCGCGCTGATGCCGTACGTGAAAGGCAAAAGCGGATAGATTGCCTGGAAGAACGGCGAGGTCATTTCAACGGGGTAAAGCCCTGTTGCGCCCGGGATCTGCGCGAAAACAAGGATGACGCAAATGCCCATACCAATGTGTTGCAGCGTGACGGAAAGTGCGTAGATGATGCTCAGATACGCAAGCGACGCAATTATTGCGGCGAAGAAAAGTGCAGGTACATTCACGATCTCAACGCCGATCAGAGGCAATCCTGCGCAGCAGATCACCGCCTGCAGAATGACCATGATGGCGAACAGGAGGTAGCGCCCGAGATAGCGCTGGGTCAAAGTCAGGCGCTTGATACCTTGGGCGTCGGCTTCATGGCGCAGAACCACCATGAGCATGAAGGCGCCGATCCAAAACGTGAGGTTCATAAACAGCGGCGCCATGGCGGCTCCGTAGGAATTGAGCGGATAGAGCTGCTCCGTTTTCAGCCGCGTGGGTGCACTGATGAATTCAGAAACCTTCTGAGCATCCAGCGTCTCCCCTTTGAGCAAGTCGGACAGACCGAGCGAGCCCGTGAGCGCAAGGATATCCGTCTCCACCCGATCGATCTCCTCGACGACACCGCCTAGAAGTTCGCGCGTCTGATCGAGCGCACGTTGGATCTGGCTGCTCGTCTCCGTAAGATCGTTGAGTACTACTTCCAGCTGATCGATAAGGATGCGCTCGGCAGCGATCGATCCACTTGCCGTGGATGCCGCGGACGAAAGCTTCCCCAACCCCTCGCTGAAGGCGGGCGAGATCTCATTGGCAAGGACGTCTGCGTAGTGCGCCGCATCGCTTTGGGCTTTATCCGCCGAAGCCCGAAGCTGCGCGATCAGCTGCTTGACCTGGTCATCCTGAACGGGAAGCTCTGAGAGCAACCGAACTGCCTCTGCATATGCTTCGGCAGCGGACATCATCGCATTACTCAAAGCAGGAATTGCCTCAGCGGAGAATTGAAGGTAATCGGACTGCAGCGTTGAGGAAGTCTCGGCAACCTTTGAGAGCGCCTGCGCTGCGCGATCCATAGCGCCGCGCGCATCCCCGATCATCGCCTGGGCGGACGCAACCGATGCCGCCACGCCACCGAGATCATTCGAGATCGTCTCCAACGACTGCTCGGCATCATGGAAGTCCTGTTTCGCCTGTGCCACCTTTGCCGATGCCGCTGATTGCGCCTGATCGGTCTTTGCGCGCGCGTCGTTCATTGCACCATCAAGCGCATCGACCGCTTTTTCGCTGACCGTTTCCACAAATGCAGCGTTGATGGTGTCATCGAGCGTGTTCGCTCCCGTGTCAGTGATCTTTGGCGAAACGGGACCGATCTTCTCGTTGACATAGTAATCGATCTTCGGTTGGATGAAGTCACCAGTCGTGACGCTCAAGAGGTCTTTCGAGAAATCACCTGGAATGACGAACACCGCATAGCACTGCCCCCGCGAAAGCCGATCGAGCGCTGTTTCGCGATCATAGAATTGCCAATCGAGCTGGTCGTTTTCCTGCAGCTCTTCGACAATCATATGACCGACATCGATAGGTCCGGTCAAATCGCTTTCGGCACCTTCGTCCTCATTGACGACGCATACCTCAAGCTTGCCAGTGTTCTCGTAAGGATTCCAAAAACCCAAAACGTTGTACCACGTATACAACGACGGCAAAATAAGAAGCGCCACAATAACCACCATAGCTTGTGGCGCTTTCAAAAGGCGCAGAAGGTCTCGCTTCAGAACACGAAGGATATTCTTCATATGCTTCGCTGCCTCTTCTAGCTGAACCCGTTTCCTATATGCGCAACGTCAAGACCCGATACTCAGCTTGCAGCACCTGCCGCCGCTGCCGCATCGACTGCCTGACCCTCGGCATTGTTCTCGCCGCTATCCGTATCGGTCATCACAGTCTCCTTCGTCCCGTCGGGCAAGATGATCGAGTAGACCGTGTTCGCCCCTTCGGTGGACAGATAGGTGAACGTGATCGTATCACCCACCTTGTACTTCAGGATATTGATCAAGCCGGGAAGCGCGAAGTCGTAGAGCTCATCCTCATTGTCGATCACCAGATAGAAGTGCGAATTGCCATCGATGACCGCCTGCGCGACCGCGGTGATCACGCCAGTCTTCTCGGACACATCCGTAAGATCGGTCTCGTTGGTGAGCACGCCGTTGGTAGCGAGAAGCGCTTCATAGGCTGTCTGGGTTTCCGCGACCGTATCACCAACCGCAACGTTTTGGTACCGCTGAATATCGACCATGGCGAATTTCTTAACAAGCCCCGCGCCGTCCTTGAGCGCCATGAAATAGGTGGGCTGGTTCGCCACATTGATGAGCAGCGGGAAGGTGGCGGTATAGCGCAGGTTCTGAACCTGACCTTCCGCGGAATCCATAGCAGACTCCTCCGTTGCGCCAGCAACGCTGTAGAAGTGCGCCTCCTGCGTACGCTGGTTCACGAGCACAAATCCGATGATGGAGTTATCCGCGGTTGCCGAAGTCACGCCGGTGTATACCCACACGTCGTCATCTTTGGCGATGTAGTTGTATCCCAAAACGCCATCCGTGCCGGGCGTGGTGCGCACCACGCCTTCCTGACCCAAGAAGGAATTGAGCCAGCCATTGTGGTAGGCGCCATACCAGTTGTACTGCTCGATCAGAAGCTCGGCCGGATACACGCGGTCGACCCATTCGGGAACATCCTCGACCGCCATGTCGGTGCACTCGCCCGTCGTGGCATCGCAAAGCACGACGCGGTCGATGGTATAGCCGCCGAACAGACCGATGGTGAAGGTGCGCACGGGGCAGATCCACCATGCATGACCGTCTTCGTCAATCTCGAAGGAAAGCTCATCGAAGATGTAGAAGGGGTACTTGAGCTGCACATACCGATCGATATTGCGCGCAAGGGGCTCGCTTTGCGAGTAGTAGATCGGGTTATCGCCCAAGCGAACGATCTCCGCATCCTGCGTGGTCATATTGACAAGCGCATAGGCGGGGATACCGCTTTCGCGATTCGTGAACCACTTGAACAGGTCCGCATAGCCAAGCGGGCTCACACGAACCGGCTCGCCCTGATAGTTGATCTGGCTATACAAGTTCGAAACCTCGAACTGGCTGACGTACTCGGGAATGCTTCCCATTTCGCGATTGCCCAGAAGGATTGCAGAATTCCGGTCGATGACCGGGATCTCCGAGTAGTTGACCTCTTGGATATCCTGTGCGAACTCAAGCGTATCGGTCTTGAGCACGTTGGAGTATTTCTCGGAATTGCCGGGAATGATGGCATTGGAGAACAGAAGACCCAGAAGTCCGATGGCGATAATGCCCAGCGGAATCACCATGAGCACCGTAAACTTCTTCGCCTTACTGGGGCTTTTCTCGATCTTGCCGACACCCGTCTTGTATTGCTGGCGCCTGAAATACAGCACCGCCGCAACGATCAGACAAATGCATCCGATGAACATCCACAGGTCCTGCGAGTTGATGCTGATGGGCGGATGGAACCACCAATACAGCGCTCCGATAAGCAATACGGCGACCACCACAAGGATGATCCAGCCCGCTTTGCTCTTAGGACCATGGACGTCATCGAGGAATGAGAGGTCAATGTGGACATCGCCTCCCTTGCCGCCGTGTCCACCGCGTCCGCCCGCTTTCGCGCCGCCGGCAGCGCCCGCACCGGCATCTGATGCATCCGATGCACCCGCAGCGCCTGCTGCAGACGCCTTCGCACCGCCGATATCGTCAGTATCCATGCCTGACATATTCAGAGCTTTGAGTAATGATTCCAATCCTGAAGCCACGTATGTCTCCTTGTGTCGAAATTAAGTTCTTATCACTATACAAGTTCACGCAGAACAAAAGGTAAGATTCCGCCATTTTCATAGTATTTGCCCTCGGTGGGCGTATCGATGCGGATCATCGCCTCAAAGTCGATAACAGAGCCGTCGTCCTTCTTCGCATGAACGCCGACCGTCTTCGCCCGAAGGACGCCCTGGTCGAACTGGATATCATCGATGGTGATGCGCTCAGTTCCATCAAGTCCGAGCGACGCCGCACTCTCCCCGTCCATGAACTGCAGGGGAAGCAGACCCATGCCGATCAAGTTCGAACGGTGGATGCGCTCGAAGCTCTCCGCGATAACAGCGCGCACGCCCAAAAGCATCGGACCTTTTGCCGCCCAATCGCGCGACGAGCCGCTCCCATACATCTTACCAGCGATCACAACCGACGGGATTCCCGCGCGCGCATAAGCTTCGTACGCTGAGAAGATGGGTGTGACACTCCCGTCGAGCGCATTGGTGGTCCAGCCGCCTTTGCGACCTGGCGCAAGCTTGTTCTGCAACTTCACGTTCGCGAAGGTGCCACGCATCATGACCTCATGATTGCCGCGCCGACTGCCATACGTGTTGAAGGCATCATCGCTCACCCCTTTCGCATGCAAGTACTCCGCAGCAGGCGAATCGAGAGCGATCGAACCGGCAGGAGAGATGTGGTCGGTCGTGATGAAGTCACCCAAAAAGGCAAGGATAGCAGCATCGCGAAGAGAGGCGAGCGCTTCAGGAGTGCGTTCCATGCCGTCGAAATAGGGCGCACGCCTGACGTAGGTTGAAACGTCATTCCAATCGAACGTGTCGCTTGAGGACGCCTTGATCGCCTGCCATGCGCTATCGCCGTCGAAGAGCCCCTCGTCATTGGTGTACAAATCCGGCGTGACGAACGTTGCCACAAGCTCATCGATCTCGGCTTGCTCCGGCATAATGTCGCGCAGATATACCGGGTTGCCCGCGTTGTCCACGCCGAGCGCCTCGGTTTCGATATCGATATCCATCGTGCCCGCAAGTGCATAAGCGATCACATGCGCAGGCGTGGTCAAATAGTTTTGCGAAACATCCGGCGAGATACGCCCGTCAAAATTACGGTTCCCGGAAAGAACGCTTGCGAGCTCGACGTCGTTGGCAATATCGCGCATCGCGTCCATGAGTGGACCGGAGTTGCCGATGCAGCTCATGCAGCCGAATCCGCACGTGCAAAAGCCGAGGTCTGAAAGCGACTCCAAGAGTCCAGCGCGCCCGAGCAGCATTTCCGTCGCATGGCTTCCCGGCGCGAAAATGGTCTTCACCCATGGCTTCGGCGTGAGACCGCGCTTCGCAGCATTGCGGGCAGCAAGTCCCGCCTGAATCATCATATTCGGGTCGGTTGCAGTCGTGCAGCTAGTAACCGCCGCAATAGCGATTGCACCTTGTCCGATGTTGTAAGTTGTTCCGCCAATCTCAACGGCAACCGTTTCATCGCGTAAAGCACGCTCGGCACAGACCTGCTCGAAAAGCTTATGCGCGTCTTTGAGGTCGACCCGGTCGTGCGGGCGAGACGGACCTGAAATGGAAGGCTCGATGCTCCCCAAATCGATGGTGAGCACATCCGCGTAGGCGCGTCCGTCCGCGCTGTCCGTATTCCAAAAACCCTGCTCGTGCGCATAGGCGCGAACAAGCTCGATGCGCTCGTCGCTGCGACCCGTTATCTTCAGGAAATCGAGCGTGCGCTCATCAACCGGGAAAAGCGTGCACGTCGAGCCATACTCAGGTGTCATATTCGCAATGCATGCGCGCTGCGTCGCAGAAAGCGCACTCACCCCTTCGCCAAAGCACTCCACAAAGCAACCGACAACGCCTTTTTCACGAAGCTTCTGGGCGAACGTCAAGGCAACATCCATCGCCATCACGCCTGGCTTCAGCGATCCGGTCAAGTGAATGCCGATCACCTGGGGAACGAGCGTGGTGATCGGTTGACCAAGCGCCGCCGCCTCCGCTTCAATCCCGCCGACGCCCCAGCCAAGGACGCCGATACCGTTTGCCGTAGGGGTATGGGAGTCCGTTCCTACGAGCGTATCGAAATACGCCGTAGTCGATCCGTCTGCCTGCGCATCTTCGGCGGTCATGACAACCGTTGAGAATTGTTCGATGTTGAGCTGATGACAAATACCCTGCCCGGGCGGCACGATGCGAACACTCTTAAACGATGCCTGCGCCCATTTCAAGAACTCGTAGCGCTCGGCGTTGCGCTCGAACTCGAGCTCCGTGTTTTTCGCGCTGCAGCCATCCGTACCAGCGTAGTCAGCGATAACGCTATGGTCGATGACGAGGTCGCACGGCACCTGCGGATTGATGCTCTTGGGATCCCCGCCAAGATCGGCGCACGCTTCGCGCATAACGGCGAAGTCGACAAAGACCGGAACGCCCGTGAAATCCTGGAAGAGCACGCGCGCAGGTGAAAATTCGATCTCATCTCCGACACTTCCCTGCATGCCCGCTTGAACGATCCGCTGCGCCATCTGATCCGCTGCGCCCGCATCATCGCCATGACGCAGAACATTTTCCAACAAGACCTTCAGGGAAAAGGGAAGCTTGTCCGCGCCCTCGATCTGCGATACAGGGTAATACGAATAATCCTTACCTTGAACGGTAAGCGTACGTGCGAAATTCTGCGACATAGAGTGCCTTTCTTAATCGAGCGCGTCGATGAGCGCGTGAGTGAAATCCGTGCAGCTCGCAACGGGGCGATTTGGCTTGTCAGGCGTCCTGATATCCCCGGTCAAGCATGTTCCTTCGGCATAGACTTTCCGCACGGCATCGCGAATGCGCTTCGCGCAAGCCTGCTCTCCCAAATGGTCGAGCATCATTGCTGCCGAGAGAATTTCCGCCGTAGGATTCGCCAAATTCTTACCCGCGATATCAGGCGCCGAGCCGTGAACCGCCTCGAACACAGCGTAGTCTTTGCCGATGTTGGCGCCGGGCGCGATACCGAGACCGCCAACGAGCCCTGCGGCCAAGTCGCTTGCGATATCCCCATAGAGATTCGGGAATACGATGACATCGAATTGGGAGGGATCCATGACCATGTTCATGCAAAACGCATCGATGATCTTGTCATTGAACGCGATTTTGCCCTCGTACTGTGCGGCAACCTCGCGCGCAACGCGCAAGAACAACCCGTCAGAATGCTTCATGATATTCGCCTTGTGCGCTGCGGTCACCTGCTTGCGCCCTTGCTTTTCGGCATAATCGAAGGCGAACTCGACGATGTTCTTTGTTGCCGTGACCGAGATCGGCTTGATGGAAATGCCGGAATCCTTGCGGATGCTGCCCTTGCCCATCTTGTCGATGAACTCGATGAGCTCAAGCGCCTCAGGCGTACCCTCTTCGAATTCGATCCCCGCATAGAGGTCTTCGGTATTTTCGCGAACAATCACAAGGTCGACATCGTCATAGCGCCCGCCCGCTCCCGGAATGGAGATCACGGGACGCAGGTTCACATACAGGTCGAGCTCCTTGCGCAAGGCGACGTTGACGCTTCGAAATCCCGTGCCCACCGGCGTGGTTACTGGACCTTTGATAGCGGTTTTGTAGTGCTTGACCGCCTGGATGGTTTCATCGGGCAGAGGCGTGCCATACTTATCCATGACCGCTGCACCCGCCTCGGCGATCACCCAATCAATCTCAGCGCCGCTTGCCGCAACGACCTCTTGCATGGCTGCCGACGTCTCGACGCCAATACCGTCACCAGGGATAAGAACTACCGTATGCCTTGGCATATCAACTCCTCGTATCGTATGGATGTTTATGAGATGGCTATTTCCCAGCCAGGTTCTCTTCGATCTGCGTTGCGCGCTTCTTCAACGTGCCCTTACCGTTCTCTGCGTCGAACTTCATGCGCGCCGCGAGCTCATCCTTGACCTTCGCATCGAGCTTTCCTGCAGAAAAGTCGATGACCGCCAAGAGCATGTCCTGGAACTCCAAGTCACCGTGATAGCACTGGATGCCCTCATCGATGAGCGGCCAGGTCTTCTCGGAACGGCGCTCCGTAGTTGCGCCCAGCTTGCAAAGGAAACTCATTGCCGCAAGGCGCAAAGGACCACTGTCTTCGTCGAAGAGTGCATTTTCTGCACCCAGAAGCGCTTTGTCGCATGAGCGCGAATCGATCGGCACGATCTGAGTGAGCGTATCGAGCACTTCCCAACGCGTTTGCGCTTCAGGATTGTCGAGCGCAGCGATGATCTCGTTCACATAAGGAGCGACCTTCTCGGGTTTCTCTTTAGAGACCGCCGCAATGATCGATGCCGCGTTTTGGCGTTCCCGACGCGAGGTAGAGGCAAGCCCCTTCACCTGCGATTCCAGTTCCTTTTTGCTCTTGATTGCCCTTGCGGCTGCTTCTTTGACATCATCGGCTCTTGTGCTCAAAATGGCCAACCCCTCACATATTCGCCGAATTATCGTTCACTATTCCAATATCATTATAAACGAGCCGACCTGCACATTTTGGGTAAACACGGCGAATATGCGCGCCTTATGCCGCAGCGTCATCTGGGCTGTTGCAAGCGGGCGAGATAAATCTCGCCCCAACATCTATGCCCAGTCGTTTCCGTGCTTGAATCGTGCTTGATCATGTATGGTTCGCCATGGTATCCCTCCGCTCAATCACGTTCCCGTTTGAACGGTAATGGGTTTGATCGGGATAGGGGATCAGGTGGACGCGAGCGCGAGATTCATCTCGCCCGCAAACGCTGCGTGGTCGGGGCAGTGGCATGTGAGGTCTCCGCCTGTGCGGCGCATGTGCCCAACAAAAAAGACCGCATAGCGTATGCGGTCTTCGTCATGTCAAGTGCTCTGTATGAGCGGAACGTCCTGCTCTCCCGCGGCCTGGCGC
>CAZFGW010000007.1:0-74469 GCA_964518575.1 uncultured Eggerthellaceae bacterium | reverse complement strand
CAATGAATTGACATCTCGATGGGCATATGAGGGGCGAGATTCATCTCGCCCGCAACCGTTTCATGATCGGGGCTGTTGCATTTTTCTGGTCAACCCCTTCGTACTATGCCCAAAGATGAACACGGTCACATTGTTTTCGGTCGGGGATGGTATAGAATCAGCATAACGACACACCATTTAAGGAAAGACGGTTACATGGAAACTGCACCTAACTCCGAAACTCCGAAGAAAAACATCTTCCAGAGGTATTCCGATTCAAGCCTCATCAAGCGCATTCTCGTCGGTTTGGTGATCGGTGTTATCTTCGCTTTGCTGATTCCCGCCGATGCTCCTGATTGGGCGCTTCAAATCGGCGGCGTGATTTCACTGTTCGGCTCGATCTTTGTCGGCGCCCTGCGCGCGGTCGCTCCGATCCTCGTCTTTTTCCTTGTCATCAGCGCGCTCATGAATGCAAAGACCGCGGGATCGATGAAAACGGTCATCATCCTGTATGTGATCTCTACGCTCATTGCCTCACTTGTTGCTGTGATTGCGAGCTTCATCTTCCCGATCGAACTCACACTGGCGGTTGCGGACAATATCGAGCAATCATCTCCTTCGGGCATCGGCGAGGTTCTCACGAGCATCATCATGAACATTGTCGCGAATCCGGTCGATGCGCTCGCGAACGCGAACTTCATCGGCATTCTGGCGTGGGCGGTCGTGCTTGGGATTGCGATGCGCTGCGCATCTGAGAATGTGAAGGACCTTTTCTCCACCGTTGCTGACGCGGTATCGAAGGTGGTGCGCTGGGTCATCAACCTTGCTCCCTTCGGCATCATGGGCTTGGTCTACACCTCTGTATCGCAAAGCGGTATCGATATCTTCGTCGAATACGGTCAGCTCATCTTGCTGCTCGTCGGATGCATGCTTGTGATCGCGCTTATCACTAACCCGATCATTGTATTCATCTGCACCCGTAAAAATCCCTATCCGCTCGTGTTCCGCTGCTTGAAGGATTCGGGTATCACGGCGTTTTTCACGCGCAGTTCTGCGGCGAACATTCCCATCAACATGGAGCTGTGCCGTAAGCTCGGCTTGAATAAGGATAACTACTCGGTCTCCATCCCGCTTGGTGCCACCATCAACATGGCGGGCGCGGCGGTCACGATCACGGTCATGTCGATGGCTGCGGTGCATACGGTCGGCTTGAGCGTCGATCCCATCACCGCGGTGATCCTTTGCGTCCTCGCTGCTGTGAGCGCTTGCGGAGCATCGGGCGTTGCTGGTGGTTCGCTTTTGCTTATCCCGCTTGCGTGCTCACTATTCGGCATGGATACCACTGTGGCCATGGAAGTGGTCGCCATCGGTTTCATCATCGGTGTCATTCAAGACTCGTGCGAGACTGCACTCAACTCTTCATCCGACGTGCTCTTCACCGCTACGGCGGAGTATCGGCAGATGCGGCTTGATGGCAAAGAGTATCACATGGGGAAGGACGAATATTCGCTCGACGAACTCGACTGATTGCGCTCTCAGTACCCTGCCGTGGAAACTTCGATACCACTGCGGCATAGCCCCTCTGCGCGGGGAGGGAGTGTGGTATGATATCCCGCTGTCGACCATGTTCGTTCATGGGCGTCTGCATTGATTGAATGCGGGCGTGGCGGAATTGGCAGACGCGCCAGATTTAGGTTCTGGTGGGCACAACCCGTGAAGGTTCAAGTCCTTTCGCCCGCACCATTTGATTCATGGGTAGATATAAGAGCAATGGAGGAGATCTGTGGAAGCAACACTCACGACCTTAGAAGACAATAAGGTCCAAGCAGCCGTCACTGTTGATAAGAGGACAATTGAGAGCGCTCTCAACAAGAAATATAAAGAGCTCGCGAGGCAATACAACTTCCCCGGATTTCGTAAGGGCAAGGCTCCGCGCCCGGTCATCGATAATGCTCTCGGTCGTGAATATGTGCTCGCTTCTATCACTGAGGAAATCGTGAATAACACCTATCCTGAGGTGATCGAGGAAAAGCGCATCTTCCCCGTGGCTTCACCTGACTTCGGCGATATGGGCATGATCGAGCCCGGAAACGATTTCTCCTTCGAATTCACCGTGAGCGTGAAACCCGAGATCGAACTTACTTCCTATGATCCCGTTGAGATCGAAATCCCTGCCGAGACGGCATCCGAGCGTGAGATCGACGAGCAGATCGACGCGATCCTCGAGCACTACAAAACGTTTGAGAACGCAAGCGCTGCCACCAAGCTCAAAGAGGGCGAATCGGCTGATGTCGACATCAAGGCAATGGACGAGGATGGCAATGAAATCGAATCACAGACCAGGATGGCGGCGGTCTACGCACCGGGTTCGGGTTTGTATTCTGAAGCATTCGACGCTGAGATGCTCGGTATCAAGAAGGGCGAGACGAAAACGTTCACCCTTGATCTTCCCGAAGATGAGAGTGCGCTTTTGTTGAGCGACCTCGCGGGCAAGAAGGTCACTTTCGAGGTGCTTTGCAACAGTGTTCTCAAAAATGTCACCCCGAAGCTCACCGATGAGTGGGTCAAAGAAACCCTTGACTTCGAAAACGTCGCTGACTTGCGCGAACAGGTCAAAGAGTCCATTACGACGCAAAAGAAAGCGGTCATTCCGCGCATCAAGGAGAACGCCTGCGCGAGCAAGCTTGTGGAGCGTGTCTCAGGCGATGTTCCTGAAAGCATGATCGAGAAGGCAGAGTCTGAGCTTCTGCAGGATTTCTTCACGCAGCTCCAGCGCCAAGGTATGAATTTCGACACCTATCTCATGCAGCAGGGAATCGACAGCAATCAATTCAAACAGGATGTCAAGCGTCAGGCTGAGGACGAGGCGAAACAGCAGCTTGCCCTCGACGCATGGGCACGCCATAACAACATCGATGCAACCGATGAGGACGTGACTGAGCAGTTCGTGATTGCTGGCATCGACGATCCGAAGCGCGTGCAGCGCGAGTGGCGCGAAAGCGGTCGGCTGTATCTGATCCGCGAAGGAGTCATCCGTTCCAAGGCGATGGAGAACGTCATGGAAACGGCGAAGGTCACAGAAAAGGATCAATAGACGAATCCTTTTGCACTGAAGGTTTTCTGTAATGCCGCTTTTTATAGGCGGCATTTTCGTTAATCATTAGTGGTTTGGTTAGTTTGTAACAAGGATATTTCGCTTAAAACGGGCGATTTTGTAAGAGTTTTGTTACCTTTTATGTTTTGTCTTGCAAATTAGGTGACTTATAGGCACTATGGTTTCGAAAAACAAACCACGATCATAGTGCTTACGAAAGCGAGGAATCATGGGTATCGAGAGAGCGCACAATGCACTGATCCCGTACGTTATCGAGCAGTCCCCTCGGGGCGAGCGGAGCTACGACATCTATTCGCGCTTGCTCAACGACCGCATCATCTTTTTGGGTGAGCAGATCGATGATCATGTGGCGAATTCCGTTGTTGCCCAGCTGCTCCATCTTGAGAGCGCTGACCCCGACAAGGACATCTCGTTGTACATCAATTCACCCGGCGGTTCGGTCACCGCAGGACTGGGCATTCTTGACACGATGAACTTCATCAAATGCGATGTTTCGACTATCTGCATCGGTGAGTGTGCGTCGATGGCGGCAGTGCTGCTTTCATCGGGTGCGAAGGGCAAGCGTTATTGCCTGCCGAACTCGATGGTGCTGATCCATCAGCCGCTTGGCGGTGCGCAAGGTCAGCAAACGGAGATCGCTATCGTTGCGGACTTCATGCTGAAGACGCGCAAACAGCTCAACAAGATCCTGGCTGAGAACACCGGGCAGAGCATCGACAAGATCCAAGCTGACACTGAGCGCGACAACTATATGACCGCTGAGCAGGCGAAAGCATACGGTCTCGTCGACGATATCATCGCTCACCACGCGTAGGGATCGGATTCGTCCATCGGGGAGCCCTTCGCTGTCCTTTGACGGGAATACTCGGGTATAATCGCATGCGTCGCATTTGTGCGGCGCATGTTTTCATATGGGAAGACCTCTGGAAAGTTTTTGGATACAAGAGCGCGTGCAAACGCGTTTAGTTACGACCTATGCGGAAGAGGAAGATGACCAGCTCGAAGAAATCAAACAACACAGAAGATCCGAAAGATATCTGTTGTACGTTTTGCGGAAAGAAGCCAACCGAGGTCATGTCGATGATCTCCGGTCCGAACGGCGTATACATCTGCGATGAATGCATCACCGTATGCGCGGATGCCATGATGCGGGAGATGGGTCTTTCGTCTCGTTATCCCTCTCCGTATGAACTGAATGCCGCAGAGCGTTTTGCATTTGCTCAGGAGGCACACGCCGGTACTCAGCTGGGTGCCCATGAGATGCCAGAGGAAAACCACGTTCCCTTCGTATTGGGGGAGGTGCCCACGCCGCATGAGATCTATGCAAGTCTTTCTGAGCATGTGATCGGTCAGGAGGCGGCGAAGCGGGCGCTTTCTGTTGCGGTATACAACCACTACAAGCGCATCAAGCTTTTTGAAGATGAGACCGAAGAGGAAATCGTTTTAGACGAAGACCTTCAGGATGTTGAGATCGATAAGAGCAACATCATGCTGCTTGGTCCAACCGGCTCTGGCAAGACGCTTCTCGCTCAAACGCTTGCTCGCACGTTGCAGGTGCCCTTCGCCATCGCTGATGCCACCACGCTCACCGAAGCAGGCTATGTCGGTGAAGATGTTGAGAACATTTTGCTGAAGCTCATTACGGCGGCAGACTTCGATATTCCGCGTGCGGAGATCGGTATCGTCTACATTGATGAGATCGACAAGATCGCACGCAAAGCGGAGAATCTCTCGATCACGCGCGATGTTTCCGGTGAAGGCGTACAGCAAGCGCTGCTTAAGATCGTTGAGGGCTGCGAGGCGTCGGTGCCTCCACAAGGAGGGCGAAAGCATCCTGAGCAGGAGCTTCTGCATATCGACACGAAAAATATCCTGTTCATTCTCGGTGGCGCTTTCGTCGGTCTTGCTGATATCGTGGGACAGCGGGTAGGCAAGAGCGGTCTGGGATTCGCTTCAGAGCTTCCCGAGTCGAAAAAGCAAGCTGAGGCAGAGCTTTTGGCGCAGGTGTTGCCTGAGGACCTCAACAAGTACGGCATGATTCCCGAATTCGTCGGACGCATTCCGGTCATTACCGCCCTTGACGAACTTACCGAAGATGATTTGGTGCGTATTCTCATCGAGCCGAAGAATGCGCTTATCAAGCAATATAAGAAGCTCTTTGCCTTCGAAGATTCTGAGCTTATCGTTGAAAACGATGCCCTCGCGCAAATTGCCCATGAGGCGGTCGAGCACGGCACCGGGGCGCGTGGTCTTCGTTCGATCTGCGAGCGTGTCCTTGCCGAGGTGATGTACGACCTTCCTGAGAAGGATGGCAAAACCCGGGTGGTCATTCGCGCAAGCGATATCACAGGAGAAACCTCGCCTCAGGTCGAGGTCGTAGAAAAATAACATTTTTGTGCGCGGCAGGTGCGGGTTGCTGCGCGCGCAGTATGACAGGCAGGTTTAGTGAGTTTTAAGGAAGTATCAGGTATGGCAACAACGAAGAGTGTGTTGGATATTCCCGCTTCGTATGCGCAGTGGGAGACGCCGATTTTCGAAGCGTGGCGTGACGGGGGATTTTTCTTGCGCAGTGAGGGTTTCGGTGCGCACAAAGATGATTCCTATACCATCGTCATTCCTCCTCCGAATGTTACCGGCGTACTCCATATGGGTCATGCCTTGAACGACACCATTCAAGATGCCTGCATCCGTCATGCTCGGATGCAGGGATATAAAACACGCTGGATCTTGGGAACCGACCATGCGGGTATCGCAACACAGACGAAGGTAGATAAGCATCTCGCCGACATGGGCATCAATCGTCGTGAGATCGGCAGAGAGGCGTTCATCGAGGCATGTCAGAAATGGCGCGATGAATACGGCACCACTATCGTGAACCAGATCAAAGCCATCGGTTGCTCCTGTGATTACGAGCATGAACAATTCACGATGAGCCCTGAGTTCTCGCTTGCGGTGCGCAAGCTTTTTGTTGACTGGTACCATGCGGGCATCATCTATAAGGGCAAGCGGATCGTCAACTGGTGTCCGCACTGCACAACGGCGATTGCTGATGACGAGGCGGAATATACCGATGATCCGGGGCATCTCTGGTATCTTCGCTATCCACTCGTCCATCCCAAAGACGGTATCGAGTATGTGGTTGTTGCGACGACACGTCCCGAAACAATGCTTGGGGATACGGGTGTGGCAGTCTCGCCTAAAGATGAGCGCTATGTCGGGCTTATTGGGGAGCAGATCAAGCTTCCGATCGTGGGGCGGACGATTCCGATCTTTGCTGATTTCCATGTTGATGCGGAATATGGCACGGGTGCGGTCAAGGTGACGCCGGCTCATGATCCCAATGACTTCGCGATGGGACAGCGTGCATCTCTTGAGGTTGTCAATATCTTTGATGAGCATGCCCATGTTGTCGAAGGGTACGGGCAATTTTCCGGCATGGATCGCAACGAGGCGCGCGAGGCGGTCGTCGCGGAGTTCGAGCGGCTCGGGCTTCTCGATCATATCGAAGATATCAACCACTCTGTCATGCATTGCTACCGATGCCATCACGCGCTTGAGCCCTGGCTTTCCGAGCAGTGGTTCGTGAGCGTTGAAGAGCTTAAAGCGCCCGCACGTCATGCTGTTGATTCAGGTGAGATCACGTTCCATCCCAAGCGTTGGGCGCAGGTGTATCTCGATTGGCTCGACAATCTCAAGGACTGGTGCATTTCCCGTCAGCTGTGGTGGGGGCATCGGATTCCGATGTTTTACTGCGAACAGTGTGATTGGCAGGATGCGAGCCTCGAGGATATCGAAGTTTGTCCCGTTTGTGGGGGTCGAGTCGTTCAGGATGAAGACGTGCTTGACACTTGGTTCTCCTCGCAGCTTTGGCCATTTGCTACGCAGGGATGGGCGCGTGAGGGCAAAGATGCGCCCGATATCGTCAAATACTATCCGACGCAGGTGCTCTCGACCGCACGCGACATCATGGGACTTTGGGTGGCACGCATGGTCATGGCGTCTGAGTATTGCGTGGGTGAGATTCCTTTCAAAGATGTGATCATCCATCCCACGGTCATGGGCGCGGACGGCAAGCCTATGAGCAAATCACGCGGCAATGGGGTGGACCCCGTTAAGCTCATGGAAGACTACGGCGCGGATGGCATGCGCTTCGGGCTGCTCAGCCAGGTCACCGGTGCGCAAGCGATGCGCTTCGACGAGCAAAAGATCGAATCAGCGCGCAACTTCATGAATAAGGTGAAAAATGCCGCTCGCTTCGTGCTTATGAATCTTGAAGGATATACTCCGGGGGAGCCGGTACTTTCTACCCAGGCAGACAAGTGGATCTTCTCGCGTTTGGCAAAGCTTAGCGCTGATATCGATCAGGCATACGAATCATTCGAGTTCTCGGAGATCACGCGGGCTCTCTACACTTTCTGCTGGAACGAGCTTTGCGATTGGTACATCGAATTCTCCAAAAGCAGACTCGCGCACAATGCGGACGCTCATGACCGCCTTGCCTGTCAGCGCAATCTCGTGTTCCTCCTTGATATGACGCTTCGGCTTTTGCACCCCGTGATGCCCTTTATCACGGAGCGCATCTATGACGAACTGCCGAAGGCGGACGGGGCGGCGCCGCTGCTCATCGGGGCAGCGTGGCCGATCGCATCCGATCTTGCGCACTATATCGATGAGGACGCGGAGCAGGCAACACAGCTTCTGTGCGATATCGTAGGTGCGGTGCGCTCAGCGCGTGCTCGCTACAACATCTCGCCGAAGACAGAACTTTCTGTAGACGTGCTCGCAACACCTGAGGCGCTTGCGCGGATTCAGGGACAGGAAGAGCTGATCACATCGCTTGCGCGTATCGATACGCTCAGAATCGGCGAAGATATCGTGAAACCCAAGGACTCTTGCGTCGGTTTCGGCGAGGGTGTTGAGATATACACCATCCTCTCTGGACTCGTCGACTTCGCTGCCGAGCAGGCGCGGTTGGAAAAGGAACTTTCCAAGCTTGAGGGAGATGCTGCGAAATTCGAAAAGAAGCTCAGCAACCCCGGATTTCTCGCAAAAGCCGACCCCGCTATCATCGAAAAGGATCGCGGCAAGCTCGGCGCTCTTAAGGAGGATATCGAGCGGGTGCGCAAGCAGCTTGCGGAGATCACGGGAGCATAATTGCGCGCTCGACCATGCCTTTTTGTCACTTTGCTATAATGTGCGATGTTTGTCTTTCGCCCGAGCCTCGGGCAAGACGGCATTTCGTTTTAAGAGATGGGAATATTCGTGAGTGATCTTTTATCGCAATTATGGTCGCCACAGATGCAGGTTGCTCTGACGGTCGTCGTCGTACTGCTCGTGGTTCTTTATATCCTCTCCATCGTGTGGGTCATACGCGATGCGTATCTGCGTGGAACCGTTTGGTATCTGTGGGCAATCGTCGCGTTGGTGCCGATCGTCGGTGTGATCGCATATTGCCTGCTCCGTCCGCCGATGCTGCGCATTGATCGTGACGAACAGGAGCTGGAAGTTGCTTTGAAGCAGCGGCAGCTCATGCAATACGGCGAATGTGCCGCCTGTGGGTATCCCGTTGATGTGAACTATGTCATCTGCCCGAATTGCCACACGCAGCTGAAGAATCTCTGTTCCCACTGCGAGCGGGCATTGGAGCCGGCATGGACAATATGTCCGTACTGTGCAACACCGGTGGGCATGCAAGCATCGACATCTCCCTCGGCGAAACCGCGCTCACGCAAACGCCCTGCGCGCTCTCACGCCGAATAACTTTGCTCGATACGTGGTATATGCAGTTTCGAAACACCGCTGTGCGCGGATGTTCTCAAGTTACTTTGCAGCATCATTTTGATCACCGCTTTCCGTCTACGAGCGGAAAGCATGTTCGTTATGCAGGCGTTCTGTATACGCCCGGCATATGAAAGGAGCAGGAATGGAAATCAAACTACCCGATGGAAGTGTGAAAGAAGTCGAGCATTGTGCAACTGTTGCCGATGTTGCGAGCACGATCGGCGCAGGTCTTGCACGTGCTGCCCTCGCGGGCAAGATCGACGGGCAGATTGCTGATCTCGAAGATATTGTCAGCGATGGTGCAACCGTTGAAATCCTTACCAATACTTCTCCCGACGCGCTTGGCATCATGCGCCATTCGACAGCCCATGTGATGGCGGAAGCGGTACAAACACTTTTTCCGGGAACGCAGATCGCGTTCGGACCGCAAACCGAAGATGGATTCTTCTATGATTTTGAAATCCCTGAGGGCGGCTCGATTTCGGTTGATGATTTCCCTGCAATCGAAGAGGAAATGGCTCGGATCATCTCGGCGGGGGCGCCTTTTGAGCGCCGCGTTATCTCCCTTGATGAAGCGCTTGAGCTTTTCGCTGATCAGCGGTTCAAGCTCGAACATATCCAGGAACTTCCCGCTGATGAACCTATCATCATCCGCCAGCACGGTGATTTTGTCGATCTGTGCAATGGGGTTCATGTACCCGACGCTAACAAGATCGGCGCGTTCAAACTTATGAAAACGGCGGGCGCATATTGGAAGGGCGATTCGGACCGCGAGATGCTCACCCGTGTCTACGGAACAGCGTTTTTTTCCAAGAAGGATCTTGAGTCTTACCTCCACACGCTCGAGGAGGCGGAAAAGCGTGACCACCGCAAGCTTGGGCGCGAACTGGGCATCTATATGATGGATCAGAAGGCGGGCGTCGGTTTACCGCTCTATCTCCCGAAAGGGGCGCGCGTCATCCGGACGTTGCAGGAGTGGCTGCGCCGAGATCTGTATGAGCGGGGATACGAAGAAGTTATCACGCCCCATATCTACAACGCCGAGGTTTGGAAGACATCAGGTCATTACGACTTCTATCACGAGAATATGTACTTCTTCGAGATCAATGAGGGAACCGAGGAAGAGCCCCGCATGAGCGAGTACGGCGTGAAGCCAATGAACTGCCCGGGGCATGTCATGCTCTATAAAAACGAGTTGCGCTCCTATCGCGATCTTCCGCTGCGCTATTTTGAATTCGGTACCGTCTATCGCCATGAGATGTCTGGCGTCGTCCACGGTCTGTTGCGTGCACGTGGCTTCACGCAGGATGATGCACATATCTTCTGCACGAAAGACCAGGTGGTGAGCGAGGTTGTTTCGATCCTCGAGCTTGTCGACTACATCATGGGTACGTTCGGATTCTCCTACGAGGCGGAGATTTCCACACGTCCCGAAAAATCCATCGGATCTGATGAGATGTGGGAGCATGCCACCGATTCATTGAAGGAAGCCTGCAGCATCCGAGGGCTTGCCTACGACATCAATGAGGGTGATGGTGCTTTCTATGGACCGAAGATTGATATCAAGGTGAAGGATGCGATCGGACGCACGTGGCAATGCTCGACGGTTCAGGTCGACTTCAATTTCCCCGAGCGTTTCGATCTGACCTATCGTGCGCAGGACAACACCGAGCAGCCGATTTGGATGCTTCACCGCGCCATCTTCGGTTCGATCGAGCGCTTCTTGGGTATCCTGATCGAGCACTATGCCGGGGCGCTGCCGCTGTGGCTTTCCCCGGTACAGGTTGCCATCATTCCGATCGCTGACCGCCACAAGGACGCGGCACACGAATTCGCTGGTGAGATCAAAGGCGTCGGCGGCAGGGTAGAGGTTTACGACCAGAATGAGCCCATGAAGGTCAAGATCGCTAAAGCGCAGAATCAGAAGATTCCCTACATGGTCATCATGGGTGATCATGAGATCGAAGAGCATACTATTTCCGTTCGCGACCGTGCTAAGGGCGACCTTGGGGTGTGGGATCGGATGAAGTTCCTCGACGTGATCCGCGATGCCGCCCTCTAAAGGAGACCACCCGCACGAATGGGGAACCCTCCATGTGAAGAAGTGGAAGGTCGCGCGCGCGAGCGAGATCAAGCGCCAGACCTTTTACGCTCTTGAGAATGTACGAAAGGCGAATATCCCGGCAAAGATTATCGGGATATCGCTTTTCCTTTTGATCCTCGCGAATGCGGTCATTGTATTCATCTTTGCCGATCCGGCGATCGGGGGAGGTATCAACTGGGCGGTCACGACATTCTATACGTTCTCGACCGTGTGTTTTTTCATTGAGTATCTTGCACGCATCTGGATTGCCGATCTTGCTTTCGGCGATGTGTCGCCTGCCCGTGCGCGGTTGCGCTATATCCTCTCGCCGCTCGGTCTTATTGACCTTATGTCCTTTTTACCGAACGCTCTTTCGTGGTTCTTGCCGCTGACGCCGGGAATCCGCAATGCCATCAATATCATCAGACTGGTGCGTTTGATCAAGCTATCCCGCTACATGCGCGGTCTGCGCACGATCGGGCGCGTGATCTCGAAGCACAAGCACGAGATCATTGCATCTTTTTTGGTACTCGCGCTTCTGACCGTGGCATCGAGTGTACTCATGTATGAATTTGAGCATGCTCTACAACCTGAGAAGTTCAATAATCTGCTCGCGGGACTATGGTGGGCAGTTGAAACGGTTACGAGCACGGGATACGGGGATATCGTTCCCATCACCGATGCCGGAAGGTTCACAGGCGCTATCACAATGATCTTGTCCGTTGCGCTCATTGCTATTCCTGCTGGTATTTTCTCCGCAGGGTTTGTTGCCGAGTTCTCAAAAGCGACGGTGCGTAAGATCGAGCGTGACGTGAAGAGTCAGGATCGGGATGCAGATCGAAGTTCAGATCATAATGCGGGCAATGCTCTCTTGTCTGATAAGAAGAGCGCCCGGCGTGCAGATGATGTCGAGGACGATCGTTTAGATGATGACGCAGATGGGGAGGATACGGACGCTTTGTGATGCGATGAGCCCGCGTTTGCACTCATGTGTGTGATGCGGCTCTTTCGTACCACCGCGGTATAGGTGTCTTTTCGCCGCTTTTACTGCAGGGGGGAATGGCGCGTTCACTTTTGATGGTGCTTGGTATCTTTGGTGAGCACGTAGGTATGGTCTGCGCGCTGTTCTTGCTCGAGCCGGTGATGTTCTCCCAAAATCTGGAAGGTATGTGAGGGTTTCTTTACGATTGATTTGATTGCCGTGCCCATTTTCGCGTCAATCGTATGCAGCATGATCGAGGCGAGCATCGGCATCACAAGCACGGTGATCCCACCCGCTGCGATCAGAACGGAAGCCACGTCATCCGACATCACGCCCGAGGAGGTGGCGATGGAGGTGACGGCAACGATGAGGGGCAGTGCGGTTGTGCAATACAGCGAGATGGTCGCCTTAGTTCGCGGCTCCATATCCTTGCTTTCGGCAAACACGGACAGCGCGATATAAATCGGAACGGTGCGGATAAGGATCAGCATGATGATGAACACGATGAGAATAAGCGGGTTGGCAAGAACCGCTGTCGCATCGATCTGCGCGCCGCTCACAACAAAGAACAGCGGGATGAAGAACCCGTAAGCGATACCTTGGAGCTTCTTCTCAAGGCTGCTGTCGCCTTTGGGGATGATGGAGCGGAGTGCGAAACCTGCGGCGAACGAGCCCAAAACGATATCGAGTTTGAAGACGGCTGACAACGTGACCAATGCGATCAAGAGGAGCACTACGCCGCGCACGGTCATCTGGGAATTCGTTTCCGAGTTCTTCGTGATGAACGCATTGATCGGTGCACCTTTTTCTTTGAGTCGTTTCGGAATGAAAGCACTCAGAATCGCAAGGACGGAAAACGCGAGCAGGATCACGAAGGTGAGCCACATCGCGCGCGATGAGAGTAAAAGCGCTATCGCGATGACCGGACCCAGTTCGCCCCATGTACCGTAAGCGGTAACCGCGTTGCCGATCCGGGTATCAGCAAGGTTGCGTTCATGCAGGATGGGCACAATGGTGCCGAACGCTGTTGTTGTGAGCGCGATGGCGATGGCGAGCCTGCGGGTCGCATCGTCGCTGAAGCCGGGGATCAAAAGCGCAATCACAATAGCAATAGCAAATGAGATTGCCCAGGTTGCGAACCCGTGTTTACCCTCAGCGCTTGAGAGTTTCTTCGGATCGATCTCATAGCCGGCGAGCAGGAACAAGAAGGCAAGACCCAAGTCGGAAAGCAACGACAGCGCGGGATCGATGACAACGACACCAAAGACATGGGGACCGAGCACCATGCCCGCAACGAGTAAAAATACCGTTTCGGGAATCAGTTTGTTGGGAATAAGCGCGCTTAAGATCGGGCAGACGAATGCAGCAATGGTAACGGCGAGCAATGAGAGAAATTCGATATCCATGAGCATTCATTCCGTTGGTGGTGGATGATGATGAGAGTATACCTTCTTCGCTTTGCTGTTCCGGCAGGCGTTGCACCTTTGTTTGCATGAGCTTACGGAAATCTTGCGTTTCAGAAACATCTTGTAACTGCTGTATCCACGACGCTCATCTTATTGCATCATATCTTCAGAAGAGTAGATGGTATTGTGTGCTTTGAACAAAATGTGGAAAGGAAGGCACGATATGAGCGAAGTCATCAGTTCGAAAGATTTCCAGAGCAAAGTTCTCGATGCGGATAAACCAGTTCTTGTTGATTTCTTTGCTACTTGGTGTGGACCATGCAAGCGTTTAGCGCCCGTTCTTGATGAAGTGACTGCTGAGGTCGCTGGGCGCGCGGATGTATACAAAGTTGATATCGACCAAAGTCCGGATATCGCTGCGCGTTATCACGTCAATTCTGTACCGACGCTCATCGTATTCGAGAATGGCGTCGAGAAAACCAAGAAGGTTGGTCTGCAGCCCAAGCAACAGCTTTTGAGCATGCTTTCCGTGTAGGCGCAATCAAGATTGTATTATGAAGGGGCAGGTCCATGCTTTGAGACTTGCCCCTTTTCATGTGAAGAAGGACTGAGGTGAGTGGTATGAGTGATGTGAGGGCAGAGCAGAGAATCTATGACGTTGCCGTGATCGGTGCGGGTCCTGCGGGAATGACCGCTGCGATGTATTGCGCACGTTCGGGCTTGGACTGCTTGCTCCTTGAAAGCATCAGTGCTGGAGGGCAGCTTGCGCAAACCGAACACCTTGAGAATTACCCCGGTTTCAATCAATCCAGTTCAGGATATGATCTATCGCAGATCATGCTCGAGCAAGCCGAGTGTTTCGGCGTAAACACGCTCTATGATGAAGTCACCAGCGTTGACCTAGCTGCCGATCCGAAACGTATCACCACGGCATCAGGTGAGCTTGCATGCAAGAGCATCATCATTGCCACCGGTGCGCGCCCGGCAAAGCTTGGACTTGCGCGCGAGGACGAGCTCACGGGCTTTGGCGTCTCGTACTGCGCGACGTGTGACGGCAATTTCTTCAAAGGCAAGGATGTGTGCATCGTCGGCGGCGGAGATACTGCTGTTGCCGATGCAATCTATCTTTCCCGTATCTGCAGCCATGTTTCCATGATCGTCAGGCGTGATGTTTTGCGGGCAACGGCAATCTATCATGAACGCTTAAGCCGCATCAATAATGTCGACATTATCTGGAACACCGTCGTCGATGAGATCGTCGAGCAGGATGGTCATGTTGTGGGCGTTTCACTTCGGAATCGGTTGACCGATGAACGGAAGAGCCTTTCGTGTGCGGCAATCTTTGTCGCCATCGGCACCGTTCCAAATGTCGAGTTCTTGAACGATCAGGTGATGCTCGACCAGAAGGGCTATATCATTGCTGACGAGATGGGAAAGACGAGCGCTCTGGGCGTATACGCGGCGGGAGATGTGCGCACTAAGGTGCTCCGTCAGGTTTCCACAGCCGTTGCTGATGGGGCGAACTGTGCTGAGAGCGTATCGGAGTATCTCGTCGAACGTCGCTAACAAGATATTCTCATGATCACCAAGGGATAAACGCAATGCCCTTTGATAGAATTGTGCATCGTTGAGTCACGTGCAAGTGATGGTGCTGATGCAATACGGCGCGTCACGGGTAAGCGCGAGTTCAACAGTTGATCCACATACCATGATTAGGTGATCGTTATGCAGGATATGGATATGAAGAAAAAGCTCGAGGCATTCCTTTGTGCCTATGATGAGCTGCAGCAGAAGATGGGTGACCCGGACGTACTCGCCGATCAAAAGGAGTACAACCGCCTCGCCAAGGAATTCGCAAGTCAAGGTGCGCTCGCGCATAAAGCGCATGAGTATGTAAGCGCGATGGATGATCTTGATGCTGCGAAAGAAATGCTCGCTGATCCCGATATGAAAGAGTTCGCTCAAGAGGAAATCGCTGCGATCGAGTCGAAGATTCCTGCGCTTGAAGAGGATATCAAGTTCATGCTGATCCCCGCTGATCCGGCGGATGAGAAAGACATCATCGTTGAGATCAGGGCGGCTGCGGGCGGCGATGAAGCTGCCATCTTTGCGGGGGATTTGTACAAGATGTATGAGCGTTTCTCCTCAGCACAGGGATGGAAAACAGAAACGCTGGATGTTTCTCCCTCCGAGTCGGGTGGATATAAGGAGATCCAATTCAAGGTCAAAGGCGACCACGTCTATTCGATGATGAAGTTCGAAAGCGGCGTGCACCGGGTGCAGCGCGTGCCGAAAACAGAAAGCCAAGGCAGGATCCATACATCGACCGCAACCGTTGCGGTGCTTCCCGAAGCTGACGAGGTCGAAGTCGAGATCAATGAGAGCGATCTTCGAATTGACGTGTTCCGCGCGGGCGGCCCTGGTGGTCAATGCGTCAACACCACCGACTCAGCCGTCAGGATCACCCACATCCCAACGGGGCTTGTCGTTCAATCTCAAGACCAGAAGTCTCAGCTGCAAAACAAGATTGCAGCGATGAGCGTGTTGCGTGCGCGTCTCTACGAGAAGATGCTCGCCGAGCAGCAGGCAGCCGAGGGAGCCGAGCGGCTTGCGCAGATCGGTACGGGAGATCGCGCTGAGAAGATCAGGACGTATAACGGACCGCAGGATCGCTTGACCGATCATCGCATCGGGTTCAATTCCAGTTATAACGATGTGCTCCTCGGCGACAAACTCATCGATGTCATCACTGCTCTGCAGGCAGCTGATCGTGCTCAGAAGCTCGAAGCTGCGGTGTAGTCTTTTCCGTACGGATCGATAAGCATGGAAGATAAGAGCGTTTGGACCGTAGGTTCCACGCTTGCGTGGATTCAGGGCTATTTAGAGCGGCATGGTGATCCGAATCCCCGCTTGTCTGCACAGCTTCTCATTGCGGGGGCGTGCGGGTGCGATCGCATTGAAATCTACATGAATCTTGACAAACCGCTTGCGATGGACGAGCGAAAGCGGTTGCGGGAATGGGTCGTGCGCCGAGGCAATGGCGAGCCGTTGCAATACATTACGGGCAGTGCTCCCTTTCGCTATCTTGAACTCAAAGTACATCCCCACGTGCTCATTCCGCGCCCGGAAACCGAAGTGCTTGTGAGCGAGCTTTTAGCGTGCTTGCCAAAGCGCGCGCGGATCAGAAGCGCTGAATACGCGCTGACTGAAGAGGTGGAGAAAATCGGGACGGTCGAAGATGTGCCCGAATGCGAAGACGAGACAGATTGTCCGGTAGGTCAGGACGCACGCGCCGCCGAGGAAGCCACCGACGACGCCCAGGGCGAAGGCATGGGCGCAGACATGCTTTTGATTGCTGATATCGGGTGCGGGTCGGGTTGTATATCCTGCGCGCTTGCGACCGAGCACCCCGCCATCCATGTCATTGCGACCGACCTTTCATCCGATGCTTGTGCGCTTACCCGCGAGAATGCATCGCTTCAAGGAGTTTCAGATCGCATCGATGTTATCGAATGTGACCTGGGGGAGGGGATCGGTGATGAGGCAATCGGTTCATTCGATGCGGTCATTTCTAATCCGCCCTATATCCCTACAGAGCTTTTGTCAGCCCTACCCGTTGAGGTACGCGCTTTCGAGCCTTCCCTTGCGCTCGATGGGGGCGCGGACGGACTCGTAGTTTTTCGCCGCATAGCCATGTGGGCGATGCGCGCCCTCAAGGCGGGCGGGTGGCTTGCGCTCGAGCTGCATGAGACCACGCTTCACTCAGCGCGTGCCTTTGCAGAGGAACTCGGGTATGTCGATGTGCGGATCGTCAAAGACCTTGCGGGAAAAGATCGTTGTCTTCTGGCACGGAAAGGATAAGGGGTCATCCATGGAAGAGATCGAACTTACGAGTGCACTCGCTGAAGCGAAAAGCGCGCTTTTTGACAAGCTTGAGGGACGTCGTCCCACGCTTGGAATCGTGCTCGGATCAGGATTGGGTAATTTCGCTGAAACGATTGCTGATCCTGTTGTTATTCCCTTCGCCGAGATCCCTCATATGAAGTCCTCGACCGCGTCCGGGCACAAAGGACGGTTCGTGATAGGGGAGGTCAGCGGCACCACGGTGCTTTGCATGCAAGGTCGTCTTCATGGATATGAAGGCAATAGCGCCCAGCACGTGGCATTTCCGATCTGGCTCATGCATGAGCTGGGCATCGAGGTGCTCATCACGACAAATGCCGCCGGTGCCATCAACGACACCTACCAGGTCGGTGATTTCTGCATCATGAGCGACCACATCAATCTCACGGGACGCAATCCCATCGTTGGGCAGGAACCTGACAAGCTCGCTCCGCGCTTCTTCTCCATGAAAGATGCCTACGACCCCGCTTTGCGTGAAGTTGCGAAGACGTGTGCACACGAGCTGGGAATTCGCGTGCAGGAGGGTGTGTACTTGGGACTTTTGGGACCGAGTTTCGAAACACCTGCTGAGATACGTGCTTTTGCGCGGCTGGGTGCCGATACGGTTGCGATGTCGGTCTGCGAAGAGGTTATCGCTGCTCGCCATGTCGGCATGCGCGTGCTCGGCATGTCGCTCTGCTCGAATATGGCGTGCGGTATCGACGGTGCTAGTCCGAGCGACGAAGAGGTCTTCGAGGTAGCCCGCGCGCGTGAGCAGGATTTTTGTACGCTCATGGGTTTGATCATTGCGCGGATGTGAGCGCCACGCGCTGCGTTACACATTTTTTCATGTCTGCGATAAAAATTTCCTTGCACGTGCGCGCTAAAGAGTATACTTGCCTCACACAAGCCGAATATGAAATGCGCTGACAAGGAGAGTAGGGGCGAACCCATTTAGGAGAAAGCCGGCGGTTGATGCGAGCCGGTAGTGGGCGACCTGAACGGCACCTTCGAGCAGCTTGTTCAGAACGGTACACCCAACACCGCGCTTACCGCCGGGTTGGGTCTATCCAGTACGGGCGAGCCGGTGACACCGTTATCGTCACGGGAGTATCTTCGATGCCTCTGCATCAAGGCTGATACCACCGTTCGTGAGCCGTAACTGTCCTTTCAGTGCACGTAAGAGCAACATGAAAGGGCGGGTCAATGGAACTTCGAAGCGATCAAATCAAATGCGGCATCCCGCGCGCACCCCATCGAAGTCTTCTCAAAGCCGATGGCATCACTGATGAGGAGATGAAACGTCCCTTCATCGCTGTTATCAATTCGCGCAACGATATCATTCCAGGACACACCAACCTCGACAAGATCGCCGATGCAGTGAAAGCCGGCATCTATATGGCGGGCGGCGTTCCGTTCGAGATTTCGACCATCGGTGTCTGCGATGGTATTGCCATGAACCATGAGGGTATGCACTACTCTCTCGTTTCACGCGAGACGATCGCTGACAGCCTTGAATGCGCCGTTCAAGGTCATGCATTCGACGGCATCGTGTGTATTCCGAACTGCGACAAAATCGTGCCGGGCATGCTCATCGGTGCGCTGCGCGTTAATATCCCAACCGTATTTGTCTCGGGAGGTCCGATGCTTGCGGGCACAGGACCGAGCGGCTGCGGTCCCACCACTGACCTCAATACGCTTTTCGATGGCGCCGCTGCGGTCATGAACAATACGATGACCGAAGAAGAGCTTGCCTATTATGAACGCACGGCATGTCCTACGTGTGGTAGTTGCTCGGGCCTCTTCACTGCGAATTCCATGAATTGCCTCTGTGAGGCGCTCGGGGTGGCGCTTCCCGGCAATGGAACTATTCCGGCGGTCTACTCCGAGCGTTTGCGGTTGGCGAAACATGCCGGCATGAAGATCATGGAGCTCGTCAATTCCCACACGTGCATCAAGGATATCGTGAGCGCTGCTGCAATCCATAACGCCATGGAGTGTGATATGGCATTCGGCGGATCGACCAACACCGTGCTGCATCTCACCGCTATCGCGCGTGCTGCCGGGCACCCGATCACGATGGATGATTGGGATCGGGCGAGTGCGCGCACGCCGCATTTGGTGAAGTTGCAACCGAGCGGTCCGCGCCCCCTTACGGACCTTTATGAGGTTGGCGGTGTTCCTGTTGTTATGCACGAGCTTGCCGAGCTCGGTTTGTTGGATATGAGCGCACTTACTTGTATGGGTCCGATGGAAACGTATGTGAATACGTGCACGAAACCCGCCGATGGTGAGGTGTGTCGACGCCACGACAGACCTTTTAGCAACGTGGGGGCGCTGCGCGTGCTCCATGGCAACCTTGCTCCACGCGGCGCAATTGTCAAGAAATCAGCTGTCTGTCCGTCAATGCTTTGCCACACCGGTCCTGCTCGCGTGTTCAATAGCGAAGAGGAGGCGTGTGACGCTATCAATGACGGGAAGATCAAGAGCGGGGATGTTGTCGTTATTCGCTACGAGGGACCGCGGGGCGGTCCGGGCATGCGCGAAATGCTGACACCTACCTCTTCCATCGTAGGAATGGGACTGTCTGAGAGCGTCGCTTTGATCACGGACGGACGGTTCTCGGGGGCGACGAAAGGTCCTGCGGTCGGGCATGTGAGTCCTGAGGCAGCATCGGGAGGACCGATTGCGCTTATCGAAGAAGGGGATCTCATCACCGTGGATATCGAGGGCGGTAAGCTCGATCTTTTGATCTCGGATGATGAATTCGAATCACGTGCGCAGCGGTTCGTGCCACCCGCACCCAAGCACGACCACGGCGTGCTTGCCAAGTATGCAAAGCTGGTGTCATCAGCTGATGAGGGGGCGTATGTCCAATGAGTGAAGCAAAATCAAAACAGTTACAAACCGATCAGTCGAAAAAGTCCGCGCCCCAAAATGCGCGCGCAGCGGGGGCGAGCAGAGGACTCGGTTCGAAGACGAAGAAGCAAGGCAAGACGATGCTCGGTGCTGAAGCGGTCATAGCCTCTCTGGAAGCGGAGGGTGTTGACATTGTCTTTGGCTATCCCGGTGGTCAGGCGATCAAGCTCTACGACGCGCTCTATGATTCTGGGCAGATCACGCATATCCTTGCGCGCCACGAGCAGGGCGCGGTACATATGGCGGATGGCTATGCACGCTCAAGCGGCAGACCGGGCGTTGCGATCGTTACGAGCGGTCCGGGTGCTACCAATACGGTTACGGGCATTGCGACCGCCTATATGGACTCCATTCCGCTCGTTGTCATCACGGGGCAGGTTCCGCGTGCGGTCATCGGAACTGATTCGTTCCAAGAATCGGATATCGTTGGCATCACCATGCCCGTTGTCAAACACTCATTCTTGTTGCAATCGACCGATGAGCTCACCAAGACATTTAGGGAGGCATTCCATATTGCCTCGACCGGGCGTCCGGGTCCGGTGCTTATCGATATTCCCAGTGATATTGCGGGTACAGAGATGGTGTTCGAGTACCCCGATGAGGTGAACATTGCGTCCTATAAGCCAACGTATAAGGGCAATGCCAAGCAGATCCGTGCTGCGTGCGAGCTTATCACGCATGCCGAGTGTCCCATTCTCTACGCTGGAGGCGGCGTTATCACTTCAGGTGCAAGCGAAGAACTCATTGCCCTTGCTGATTTGCTGCAGATCCCGGTTGTGACCACGCTCATGGGCAAGGGGGCGTTCCCGGCAAGCCATCCGCTCAATTTGGGTGCGGTGGGCATGCATGGCGCGAAGTACTCGAACCTTGCTATGACGGAAAGCGATCTCATCATCGCATGTGGAGCGCGGTTCTCCGATCGCGTCACGGGGTTGCTCTCTGAATTTGCCCCGCACGCCAAAGTGATCCATATCGACATCGATCCCGCTGAGATCGGCAAGATCCGCGAACCTCAGATTCCCATCGTGGGCGATGTCAAAGGCGTCCTCGCATCAATCGTTGAGCGTCTCCAGAAAGCGGGTGCCCATCCCTGCGATGAGAGGTGGCTCGAACTGATCGAAAAATGGCGCGAGCGCTATCCGATCTATCATCGCAACGTCGGCGATGACGAGAACGAGATCATTCCCGAACTCGTCTTGAAAACACTCTCTCAGATGCTTGCCAAGCGCGATTCCATCGTTGTCACCGAAGTGGGGCAGCATCAGATGTGGGCGCATCAATTCATCGATCGCGAACATCCGCGGACCTTCCTCTCAAGCGGGGGGCTTGGCACAATGGGCTTCGGTTTTCCCGCTGCCATCGGCGCCAAAATCGCTTGTCCTTCTGCGGACGTGGTCTGCATCGCGGGTGACGGGTCGTTCCAGATGAACTCGCAAGAGATGGCGACCGCCGCTATCAACCACGTTCCCGTGAAGGTGCTTATCATGGACAACCGGTGTCTCGGCATGGTGCGGCAGTGGCAAAAGCTTTTCTATCACGAGCGCTATTCAGAGACGCTGCTCGATCCTGTCCCTGATTTCGTCAAACTTGCCGATGCGTATGGATGGCAAGCGCGCCGCTGCGAGCACCCTTCAGAGGTTGCAGACGCGCTCCGTGAGATGCTTGATGCGGATGGTCCCTATCTGCTCGACATTGCCATCTCGCGGGACCAGTCGGTCTATCCCATGGTCGCACCGGGTGCTGCACTCGACGATGTCATGGGCGCGATCGATGTAGCGGTAGGAGCGGTTCGGACCGATCTTCCGACCACGCCTTCCTCCCGGACGCTTTCGCCCTGTGCTCAGATCGATGCCCAGTTTGGCGGAAGATGGGAGAATGACCCCAATGACAAGGACCAGCGCATGGGTTCGCGCGAAGAATATGAGCGGGAATTCGAAAGCGGGCAGAGTGCGAAGGAGGAGCAGTAGATGCAACACGTTCTTTCCGTTCTCGTCGAGAACAAATCAGGTGTCTTGTCCCGTGTGACAGGGCTGATTTCCCGGCGCGGTTTCAACATCGAATCGCTTTCCGTCGGTCCGGTGGAGGATCCCACGATGTCGCGCGTGACAGCAATCGTGAATGCAGACGATGTCGCCTATGAGCAGATCACCAAGCAGCTTCACAAGCTTATCAGCGTGCACAAGATCACCGACCTCACCGACGAGGGGGCAATCGAGCGCGAACTTGTGCTCTACAAGGTCAATGCCTCTCCGGAGCGCCGCAACGAAATCATCGAGATCGCGAATATCTTCCGTGCGAAGATCGTGGATGTGGGGCGCAATTCGCTCACCATTGAAGCGACGGGGGATGACAAGAAGCTCAAAGGACTCGAGGACTTGTTCCGCACCTATGGCATCAAGGAGATCGTACGAACCGGCAAGATCGCCATGAGCCGCAACTCAAAAGAGTAAAAACCCTGTGTCTGCGCTGCTTGAGTCTACATGCGCTCTGCAGGCGGACACTCCAGATAGGACCGGATGAAGAGAAACAAAAAGAAAGGAAGAGAACGAACATGGCAGTCACTATCTATTATGAACAGGATTGTGATCCCAGCATCATCGGGGGCAAGAAGATCGCTGTTATCGGATACGGGTCGCAGGGTCATGCCCATGCGCTCAACCTCAAGGATTCGGGATGCGATGTGCGCGTAGGATTGCGCAGCGGCTCGAAATCCATTGCGGTCGCCGAGGAAGCAGGGCTTAAGGTTGTCGACATGGCGACCGCCGCCGAGGAAGCCGATCTCATCATGATGCTTGTTCCCGACGAGCTGCAGCCTGAGGTCTATGAACAATATATCGCGCCGCATCTGAAGAGCGGCGATACGCTCGCCTTCGCCCATGGCTTCAATATCCACTATGGCTACATCGTCCCGCCCAAGGACGTCAACGTCATCATGATCGCGCCGAAAGGTCCGGGTCATATCGTTCGCCGTCAATACACCGAGGGTTCGGGTGTGCCCGATCTTATCTGCGTCCAACAGGATGCTACCGGCGACGCATGGGATATCGCCCTTTCCTATGCATGGGGAATCGGCGGTGCGCGCTCAGGCATCATCAAGGCAACGTTCAAGGAGGAGACGGAAGAGGACCTCTTCGGTGAGCAGGCGGTACTCTGCGGCGGTCTTGTGGAGCTCGTGAAAGCGGGCTTCGAGACGCTTGTGGAGGCAGGATATCCGCCGGAGCTCGCGTATTTCGAGTGCTATCACGAGATGAAGATGATCGTTGATCTCATGTATGAGAGCGGTATCCACTTCATGAATTATTCGATTTCCAACACTGCGGAATATGGCGAATACTACGCCGGACCTCAGGTCATCAACGAGCAGAGCCGCGAAGCGATGCGCACGATCCTTGAGCGCATCCAAGACGGCAGCTTCGCGCAGGAGTTCGTCGATGATTGCAAGAACGGGCATGCATGGCTTGTCGAGCAGCGCGAGAAGATCAACGATCACGAGATCGAGAAAACAGGCGAGAAGATCAGGGGTATGTTCTCCTGGCTTTCATAAGCGCGTCTTCGCATTGATCTGGCGAAACTCTTTTCAAGGGGCGTCCAAGCGGGCGCCCCTTGCGGCTGTTTTAGACGTGCCGCTCTGTGCTTTTCACCAAAGGAGATGGGATGGGGAAGGAGCCGCGTAAAAGCGCATTGACTCGCATATGTGTGCATGAATGCACGAGCATCGCGCGCTTTTAGATTCGCCTACCTACCTAAACTGTCCTCGAAAAGCAGGTCGTGCTCGATACCCGTCAGGCGTGAGCGCGCTTGTTCACGCAAGTTGTTCATGCCGCTTAAAAATTCGCGATACATGACAAGCACGAGGTAGCGCCCCTTCTCGGTAAGGGTGAGCTCATCTGCGTTGTTGGTGGCGAATGCCCCTTGCATCGTGAGAAATGCCATTTCCACGGGCAACCCCGCCTCGACGCTCATACCGAATTCGCGTTTGAACGCATGCTTGTCGAGCCGCAGCCGGTAGAGGTGCAGCAAAAAGTGATAGCGCATCAGATCGCGCTTGCTCATGCGCGTCATTCCCGTGATCGACATGCTTCCGCGCTCGATCATCTCGTTGTACTTGCTGAGCGAGAATTCGTTCACGTAGAGCGCGCCGCCGAGATGCGTGATCGAACCGCTGCCGATAGCGGGGTATTCGTTATAGGCGGTCTGGTACTCATTGATGCGCACCGCGTGATCCTCACTCCCATCAACAAGGCGCGTAAAGGTCCAAACCGTTTCGCGCTTGAAAAGCGGATCATCGCCGCCTGCGAGAACACCATCGATGATCCGGTAGTAGTCCCACTCCCGCCCGTAGTCCATCTCCCCCAGAGCCGAGGTCATCTTCTTCATCGTGGCATTCGACACATAGAGCGGCGAAAACGTTGTTTGACGGGCGTTGCATGTTGCGATCATCTCAAGATCGTGCATGAGAATCTGCTCGGTCTGGGAAGGGAAGTTGAAGATCATGTCAACGTTGAGCGAGTCGAAATGCTTCGATGCCTCCTGGATGCGCTCGAAAATCTCCTGTCCGCTTCCATACTTGACGTAGCGGTCCATCTGCTTGAGTAGGTTATCGTCAAACGATTGCACGCCAACCGAAAGCCGGTTGATCCTTGTCTCCATCTGTTCGATGTAGTTCTGCGTTAAGTGGTTCGGATTCGTCTCCACGCCGATTTCATCGATCTCGAACAGCTCCTTGGCAAGATCGATGGTTTCGCAGAGCTCATCGATGAGCACGGTGGGGGTACCGCCTCCGAAGTACAAGCTTTCGATTTTATAACCTTCACCCGCGAGCATCTTCATCTCTTGGCGCATGCTTTTGAAATACGGACGCGCGAGAGATTCTTTGAAATGATAGCGGTTGAATGAGCAATACGGGCATAGCACCTCGCAAAACGGTACGTGGAGATAGAGCATGTATCGCGTTTCGGGTGCGGGCTCGGGAAAACGCGTGAGCTCGACGTCGTCCATGATAAGCGAGCGCTTGATCATGGGCCTCAGCAGTTTGGTCAAAAATCTTTCAGATAGCATAACTCTTATTCGCGCTCCTTCGATTTCCACAGATTATGGCATAAAGTGCATCGGTTGCCTTTGTTGTACGGGGAGACGGCTCAATGAGCGATACAATAGACAACACTGTAAATCCTGATCGAAGGAGTTCTCTATCATGTCTCGTGCCTACAATTTCTCAGCTGGTCCGGCTATCCTTCCCGAAGACGTCCTGCGCGAAGCGCAAGCAGGGCTGCTCGACTACAACGGATGCGGTATGTCCGTGATGGAGATGAGCCATCGCTCAGCTACGTTCGCTGAGATCATCGAAACGGCTGAGGCGGATATCCGTGAGTTGATGAACATCCCCGACAACTACCATGTGCTTTTCTTGCAGGGTGGTGCAACACAGCAGTTCGCCGCGATTCCGATGAATCTCATGCAGAACAAAATCGCCGACTACATCGTGTCAGGCTCTTGGTCGAAAAAGGCATTCAAAGAGGCGAAACTCTATGGCGATGCGCGGCTTATCGCAAGCTCCGAAGACGACACCTTCACCTATGTTCCCGATGTTGACAATCTCACGTTCTCAAGCGATGCCGACTATGTCTACATCTGCCAGAACGAGACGATCTACGGAACGCGCTACACCAAACTTCCCCAGACGGGCAACGTCCCGCTCGTTGCCGATGTTTCCTCCATGTTCCTCTCCGAGCCCGTCAATGTATCCGACTACGGCATCATCTATGGCGGCGCACAGAAGAACATCGGTCCGGCAGGCGTGGTGATCGTGATCGTGCGTGAAGACCTCGTTCGCGAGGACGTCATGCCCGAAACGCCCACCATCATGCGCTACATCACCCAGGTGAACGCGAAGAGCATGTCGAACACACCGCCGTGCTGGGGCATCTACATGTGCGGACTCGTCTTCAAGTGGCTGAAGAACATGGGCGGCCTCGAGATCATGAAGAAGAAAAACGAGCAGAAGGCAGCCATTCTCTATGACTTCCTCGATCAGTCGAAGCTCTTCCATGGAACAGCTCAGAAGGAATACCGCTCCATCATGAACGTTCCCTTCGTAACGGGGGATGCAGATCTCGACGCGAAGTTCATTGCGGAGTGCAAGAACCACAATATCCTCGAGATCAAAGGTCACCGCAGCGTAGGCGGCATGCGTGCCAGCATCTACAACGCCATGCCCCAAGAGGGTGTTCAGGCGCTCGTGGACTTCATGGAGCAGTTCGAGAAGGAAAACGCACGATGACCACAAAGCGTTTCGCAGATCCGAGATAAGGCTGGATACGTATGCCCAAAAAGATACTCGTAACCGAGCAGATTGCGCAGGAGGGAATCGATGCGCTCATTGCGCGCGGATATGACGTTGATGTGCGCCTCGATCTTTCCGAAGAAGAACTTGCGCGCATCATCGAGCCCTATGAGGCGCTCATCGTCCGTTCTGCCACCAAGGTGACGCCTGAGCTCATGGATGCGGCACCGCATTTGAAGATCATCGGACGTGCCGGCGTCACCGTTGACACCATCGATATCGAAGCGGCGAATGAGCGGGGCATCATCGTATGCAATGCGCCTTCTTCGAACATCATTTCTGCCGCCGAGCATACGATGGCGCTCTTGCTCGCGGCGTGCCGCAACATTCCGCAGGCAAATGCCTCCGTGCATTCCGGTTCGTGGGCGCGTCATATGTTCATGGGCGTTGAGCTCTACGGGAAGTGCCTCGCCATTTTCGGACTTGGGCGTATCGGCAGTCTCGTTGCCGAGCGGGCGCGCGCTTTCGGCATGGAAGTGATCGCCTATGATCCGTACTGCTCCCATGAAAAGGCAGCAGAGGTGGGCGCTCGTCTCTACGACAACATCGACGATATCCTGCCCCGTGCCGATTTCATCACCGTCCATCTTCCCTTGACACCCGACACGCTCGGGATGTTCGGACCGAATGAGTTCGCGAAGATGAAGACGGGTGTCATCTTGGTGAATGCGGCGCGTGGTGGCATCTATCAGGTCGACTCGCTCGCTGATTTCCTTGCAGCGGGTAAGATCGCGGCATGTGCGATCGACGTTTTCGAAGAGGAGCCGGTGACGGAAAGTCCCCTGCATGCTTTCGACAACGCCATTCTCACGCCCCATATCAGCGCGGTCACCAAAGAGGCGCAGGTGCGCGCCGGGGAGCAGATCGCCGAGTATGTGTGGGCGGGACTAGAGGGCTCGATCGTTCCCACCGCTATCAATGCGACCAATATCGCCTCCACGCTTATCGAAAGTGTGCGACCCTATATTCCAGCGAGCAGGATCATCGGCTCGATGCTCTCGCAGCTTTTGGATAAGCTTCCCAGTAGTGTTTCCATCCAGCTTGAGGGCACGCTTTCGCAAGCTGATCCAGCATCGCTCGTGTCAGGCGTCATTGACGGCATCCTCGCTTATAAGCATGCCGGTGCAGTCTCGCTTGATGACTCGATCGAGCAGGCACGCCGCCACGGCATCACCGTGAAAGAGAGCACAACAGAAAATGCTCGGGGCTACGAATCCGTTCTGCGCGCGACTGCCGATGGGAAAGAGATCGCTTTCACGCTCTTCGGGATCGACCGGCTTCCTCGTCTAGTGTCGTTTTTGGGATATAAGATCGATATCGCCCCTGCGAAGAAAAGCCTCATCTTCGAGTATGTCGATTCGCCGGGGCGCATCGGCACGATCGGCACCATTCTGGGAGACGCGGGTGTTAATATAACCACCATGCAGATCGGCACCAAGCCGCAGGAAAAATGTGCGCTTGTCTACATGAATATCGAAGGCGATGTATCGCCTGAGGTGATAGAGCAGCTTAAAGAAGCGATGGACTACAAGGAGATCTGGCAGATTTCGCTTTAGTCCGAATGGGAAAGGTATGCACACTATGACGCGCAAGATCGACATCTTCGACACTACCTTACGCGATGGGGAACAGTCCCCGGGCGCATCTATGAACACCGAGGAGAAACTGGTTATTGCCCGGCAGCTCCTCCGTTTGAACGTCGACATCATCGAAGCGGGTTTTCCCATTTCGAGTCCGGGGGACTTCGAGAGCGTTCGCAAGATCTCCCAGCTGGCAGGCTACGATGCCGTTGTCTGTGCACTCACGCGTGCTGTTGAGAAGGATATCGTCGTTGCTGCCGATGCGCTTTCGTTTGCAAAGCGTCCCCGTATCCATACGGGCATCGGCATATCGGAGAGCCACTTGCGCGACAAGCTCCGCATTACCCGCGAGGAGTGTCTCGAGCGCGCAGTCAAATGCGTTGAGATCGCTAAGCACTACGTCGATGACGTGCAGTTCTATGCCGAGGATGCGGGCCGTTCCGATTATGACTTCATGGTTTCGGTCATCCAGGCGGTCGTCGATGCGGGTGCAAGCGTGGTGAACATTCCTGATACCACCGGCTACTCGCTTCCCGAGGAGTTCGGACGCCGTATCAAGTATCTCGTCGACAATGTGAAGGGCATCAACGACGTTACGATCGCCGTGCATTGCCATAACGATCTCGGTATGGCAACCGCGCTTGCGATGGCGGGCGTTGCCAACGGGGCGCGTCAGATCGAATGCACGATCAACGGGCTTGGCGAGCGCGCGGGCAATACCGCCATGGAAGAGGTCGTCATGGCTATCAAGATGCATGGCGAAGAGCTCGATGCGCATACTGATATCAATACCAAGGAGTTCGTGAAGGCGAGCCGTCTGGTCTCGTCCATCACGGGCATGAATGTACAGGCGAACAAAGCTATCGTGGGCGCGAACGCGTTTGCCCATTCCTCGGGCATCCATCAGGATGGCGTGTTGAAGAAGCGCGATACCTACGAGATCATCGATCCTGCCGATGTGGGAGCCGGGGAGAGCCAAATCGTGCTCACGGCGCGCAGCGGTCATGCCGCGCTCAAGCATCGCCTGGAGGAGCTTGGCTATGAGTTCTCCGCTGAGAAGCTCGATGAGATCTACGAGGCGTTTTTGAACCTTGCCGATAAGAAGAAGGAAATCTACGACGAGGATCTCGAATCGCTCGTGAACGAACGTGATCGCGAAGAGGGTGCGCTCTATTCGCTCAGAAGTGTTCAGATCAGCTGCGGCTTCCCGCTCAAGCCAACCGCAACGCTTACCATGCGCGAGCCTGACGGCAATGAGGTCACGGTCTGCGATTTCGGTACCGGTCCGGTGGATGCGGTGTACAAGGCTGTCGATCAGGTCATCGGTATCAAGAATGATCTCACGGAGTATTCTGTGCAATCGGTTACCCGCGGCATCGATGCACTTGGCGAGGTCACGGTGCGCGTAAAAGCGGAGGACGGCGGGATTTATACCGGTCGCGGCGCGGACGGGGATATCATCGTTTCTTCGACCAAGGCATACATCAACGCGCTCAACCGTCTGCTTTCCGATAAAGACTAAGTTTGTCCCCCCCGGTGGGGGTTCCCTTGAGAATACGATGCCGTCGCAGCGTGCCTGAGGCGGCTTTTTCATGCGTTATTCCAGACTGTCGAGCAGCTCTTCTTCTGTCGTGCGATCATCTCCGGCATCAAGGAAGATCTTGCGGGTCACGAAGTTCCAGACCATGACAATGAAAGTTGCGACGAGCTTCGTGATGAGATAGCTGATGCCGAAAAGCCCTGTTCCCACCCACATGATGAGGTCATTGATCAATAGTCCGATCAAGGAAAGCACAACGAAAATGATGAATTCGCGCCGCTTCGACATGCCCTCTTTGTGCTTGAATACATAGCGCATCGAGGCGAAGTAATTGAAGGTCACAGAAACAGCGAACGAGATGGTGGCGCTGATGAGGTAATTCACGCCGAACACCTCGGTTAAGAGCACCATAAGACCGTAATCGATGGCGAACGCGATGACGCCGACGACGCCGAACTTCATGATCTGTGCTATGAGTTTGTCCACGATCGATCCTTTGCTGATCTCATTTCGTCTCACCTGTCGTTGCGTCGCGCTCGTTTACGCAGCGCATGCGCGTCACAGATTATAGAGGATTGCTGGTGCTTGTTTTGCTTTTGCGCGCCATCTATGGTAGTATTCAACCCGCAAAGCAAGAGGGAGAATACTTTTCAAATGCGGAAAGTGGGTTTTTACCCGCTTTTTTTGTTGTAGAAGGGGCTTTGCATGGGTGGGAGGATACACAAAGCGGATGCTATCGAAAAAGGAACAGTCACTGCTCGATGTCATTGAGGCACATGCTGCCGCAAACGGCATCGAGATCGTAACCGTTGAGATCGTCGGGGCGAAAAAAGCGCCTGTTATCCGCGTGTATATCGATACTCAAAACGGCGTTTCGTTCAACGAACTATCCGCCGCGCAGGCATGGATCGGGGATCTGCTCGATGCGATCGATCCCTTTCCCGGTGCCTACACGCTTGAGGTCTCTTCCCCCGGCATCGATCGACCTCTGCGCACGCTCGAGCATTTCGCCCGCTTCATCGGCGAAGAGGCGAAGGTGCGCCTGAGTGAGAGCATTGACGGAAAAGGTGCTTTCACGGGCACGATCGTATCGTGCAATGACGGAGAAATTGTTTTCTCGGTCGACGGGCAGGAGATGAATGTTTTACTCGAAAAGATTAAAAAAGCGAATCTGATTGGTAAGATCGAGTTTTAAGCACGGATAAGAACAGGGAGGATTTTGATCATGGCAGAAGAAGAGTACTCATTGATCGAAGCGCTTCAGATGTTGGCTCATGAGCGCAAGATCGACGAGTTCTACATCATCGAGCGCTTGGAAGAATCACTCGCTAAGAGCTATGAGCGCATTTTGGATCTCGAATACGATGCGCGCGTCACCATCGATCGGCAAACGGGCAAGATCTATGTCTACGAGCTCGTTCCGCAAGGGGAGGGCGAAGAGGTTGTCGATCCCGAGACGGGCGAGGCGAGCATCGTCTACACCGAGTTCGAAGAGCGCGATGTGACCCCGAATGATATTTCCCGCATCGCTGCACAGAACGCGAAAAGCGTCATCGCATCGATCGTGCGCGACGCAACGCGCAAGACCATCTATGAGGAGTTTTCCGATCGTGTGGGGGATCTCATCACGGGTACGGTTTTGCAGGGCACACCTGATTTCACCATTATCAAAATCCGTGACGGCGTCGAAGCGGAGCTTCCGCACTATGACGTCAAGCGCAATCCCACTGAGCGCAATGAGCGTCCCGCGAACGAGCATTATCGTCACAACCAGCGTCTCAAGGTGCTCATCATCGATGTGCGCGATCCTTCATCGGAGGGCGCCCGTACGCGCGGCGAGCAGGCGCGTCCTCCTATCGTTGTTTCCCGGACACACCCCGATCTTATCCGTCGGTTGTTTGAGATCGAAGTGCCCGAGATCTACGACGGTATCGTGGAGATTAAGTCCATCGCCCGTGAGCCCGGAGCGCGCTCGAAGGTCGCCGTCGCCTCGCGTGAGCCGAACCTCGATCCGGTCGGCGCCTGTGTCGGTCCGAAGGGTTCGCGTGTGCGCATGGTCGTTGAGGAGCTGCGCAACGAGCGCGTTGATGTGATTCAGTGGAGCGATGACCCGGCGGTCTATGTAGCCAATGCGCTTTCGCCAGCGCGGGTATCAAGTGTGGTGATCGATCCTGAGAACCACTACGCCACCGTGGTTGTTCCCGACGATCAGTTGTCCCTCGCCATCGGCAAAGAGGGTCAGAACGCCCGTCTTGCCGCACGCCTTACGGGATGGCACATCGATATCAAGTCCGCGAGCTTCTCCGGTGAGCCGCTTGTGAATGACAACGAGCTCATCGACGAGGGCGACACGGACGATTTCTGCGCCTATGTCAGCGAAGACGGCGTGCGTTGCCGCAACCATGCGCGTGAGGGTTCGCGCTTCTGCGGCATCCATTCCGAAGCGGACGAGTAATAAGGAGCAGGTGCGTGCGCAGCCTTCGAACCTGCATCGGGTGCCGGACGACGCTTCCTAAGGATAAGCTTTTCCGTATCGTGAAACGCCCTTCGGGAAGGATCGAGTCCGATGCGCGTGGAAATCTTTCTGGGCGCGGGTCGTATGTATGTTCGCAGGCGTGTTTTGAAAAAGCGCGCACGCAAGGTAGGTTCTCACATGCGTTGAAAACGAAGATCGCGGATGAGACCTACGAGAGGATCGAGCGGGAATTGTCAGAGGTGCCCGCTTTGAGAGAGAACATATAAAAGGAGTGTGATATGGCAGCTATGCGTGTCCTTGAATTAGCAAAAGAATACGATCTTTCAAGTAAAGACATGCTTGCACGTTTGCATGAGGTAGGTATAGCTGCGAAGTCCCACGCAAGCATCCTGACCGATGATGATATCGCCCGGGTGCGCGAGGCGCTCGAGCCTGAGATCTTGCAGCGTTCAGGCGAACTTGCCGCCGAGGAAGCTGCTGAGCTCAAGAAGCAGCAGGAAGAAGAGGCAACGCGCAAGGCCGAAGAGGAAGCAGCACGCAAGGCGGCGGTGGAAAAGGAGCTTGCCGAGCGTGAGGCTGCGAAGGCGGCGCGCGGTAGCAGCGAAGAGGAGACGTCTTCGAAGAAAAAGCCGAAGAAGATCGAAACGAAGGCATCTTCAGGACTGACGAGCCTCGCGAGCCAGATCGCTGCAGAAAAGGAGCGCGTTGAGCGTGAGCGGGCGCAAAAAGCGGCTCAGGCGAAGGCGGCGCGAACGGCAGCGGAAGTTGCCAAGAAGCAAGCCGTTGAAGAAGCGCTCAAGAACAAGGGCAAGAAGAGCAGCCGCAGCGCTGAGGCGAAGTCTGCTCCTGAAACCAAAAAACCGACGAGTACGGCGAAGAACAACTTCAGCACGCTGCTCTCCCAGATCGAGTCGGAGCAGGCGCGCATCCAATCACAGAAGGATGCGGGTGTACAGAAGACGAAAGCCGATGAGCGCTCCACGAAGTCCAAGAAGGGCAAGCGCCATCAGGATCATCAGATCGTTCCCGAGCTCGAGATGGAAGTGGAGAATCCCGCGGAGGATCGCTATGCTCAAATGGCCGTGCAGGCAGAGCAGCTTCAGCGCGACAAAATCCTTGCAGAAGCACGTGCGGCTGTTGCTGCTGCGAGCAGCTCTGAGGGCGAAGGCAGGCGCAAAAAGCGCAAGCAGAAGCGTGAAGCGGAAGCGCGTGAGCGCGCCGAGGCTGAGGCGATCGAGCGCGGCATTGACCCCGAACTTGTCTTGGACGATTCGGTCGTCGAGGTTCCGCAGGGTGCAACCGTGGCAAAGCTTGCTGAGCTTCTGAGCGTCCCGCCCAATGACATCATCAAGCGCCTGTTCTTGTTGGGACAGGTTCTCACGTTGACGCAGTCGATGAGCGACGACCTGATCGAAATCGTCGCCGATGATATCGGGCGCAAGGTGCGCGTCGTATCCCCGGAGGAAGAGTATGTCGTTGTCTACAACGATACCGCCGATGATCTGAAGCCGCGTCCTCCCGTGGTCACCGTCATGGGGCATGTTGACCACGGCAAGACCTCCTTGCTCGATGCCATCCGCGACACCGGTGTGGTCGAGAGTGAGGCAGGCGGTATCACCCAACATATCGGTGCGAGCGTTGTTAATATCAACGACCGCCAGATCACCTTCATCGATACGCCCGGTCACGAAGCGTTTACCGCGATGCGTGCCCGCGGCGCACAGGTAACCGATGTCATCGTGCTTGTTGTTGCTGCCGATGATGGCGTGATGCCGCAGACGATCGAGGCGATCAACCATGCCAAGGCGGCAAATGTCCCCATCGTCGTTGCGGTGAACAAGATCGATAAAGACGGTGCAAACCCCGATCGCGTTCGCCAGGAATTGACGGAATACGAGGTCATCCCTGAGGAGTGGGGCGGCTCGAACATGTTCGTGAACGTGTCTGCGAAAAAGCGCCTCCACATCGATGATCTGCTCGAGACCATCATCTTGCAAGCCGACGTCCTTGAGCTGAAGGCGAATCCCGATGCGCTCGCATCCGGCTTCGTCATTGAGGCGAACCTTGACAAGGGAAGAGGTCCCGTTGCAACGGTGCTCATTCAGCGCGGTACGCTCCATCCGGGCGATGTGGTCGTTGCGGGTACGTCCTATGGACGCGTCCGTGCGCTCATGAATCCGCGCGGCGAGCATGTTGATCAAGCGCTGCCAGCTGACCCGGTTGAGATTCTCGGTCTCAATTCAGTCCCCGTTGCGGGCGATGAATTCAGGGTGTTCGAGGATGAGCGCGATGCGCGCAAACTCGCCGAGGAACGGGCACTGCGCGAGAGACTGGCAGAGCAGCAGCACAAGACCCATATGAGCCTCGATGATCTGTTCAGCAGAATCGAGGAGGGCAAGCAGACCGATTTGAACCTGATCGTGAAAGCCGATGTCCAAGGTTCGATCGAGGCCTTGCAGGATGCCTTCACGAAAATGGATCAATCGGAGGTGCGCATCAACATCGTGCACTCCCAGGTCGGCGGCATCACCGAAACCGACGTCACCCTTGCTGCAGCATCCGATGCGATCATCATCGGCTTCAACGTGCGCCCGACAGGCAAGTCGCGTCAGCAAGCCGAGAAGGAAAAGGTCGATATCAGGCTGTATCGCGTCATTTATCAAGCGATCGAAGATATCAACGCCGCACGCGTTGGACTTCTGTCTCCCGATATCGTCGAAGAGGACACAGGTATTGCCGAGGTCCGAGAGACATTCAAGGTGCCGAAGGTGGGTACGATCGCCGGTTGCTATGTCGTCGAGGGTGAGATTCATCGCGATGACAAAGTCAGGGTCGTACGCGACGGTACCGTGATCTTCGACGGCACGATCGCTTCGCTGAAGCGTTTCAAGGATGACGTCAAGACCGTTGCCCACGGATACGAATGTGGCATTGGGATTACAGGTTATCAAGACATCAAGGTGGGGGACACCATCGAAGGGTACACTGTTAAGGAAGTCGAACGGACGGAGTAGACCTCGTTCTCATGAGGTCTTTCCATAACCTATCGAGGTGATCTCAATGAAAGAGGGAAATCGCAAAGTCGATGAACAGGCACGCGAGGTCATAGCGAATATCATTCTTTTCGACGTGTCTGATCCGCGGCTTTCCATGGTGACCATCACGGGTTGTAAAGTGAGTATTGATCGGGCGTACTGCGATGTCTTTTACAGCGTGGAACCCGACCGGTATGCATCGGTTGAAGCAGCTTTCGATGCATCACGAGGGCATATCAGGTCATTGATGGCGAAAAAGCTCAACTGGCGCGTTGCACCTGAGCTGCGTTTTCATCTCGATGAAACAGTGGACGCCGCTGAGAAGCTCGGCGCTTATATCAACGCGGAAAAGGAGCGCATGAGCGCTTATGACGAGCTGCTTGACAAGGAATAAGAGGCGCGATGGCTGAGGGAGCGTTCTCGTCGTTGCCTTGCATTGCAGATGCATTGTTGGATGCGGATGACATTTGCATCTGCGGGCACGTCAATCCCGATGGCGATTGTATCGGATCGGTGCTTGCGCTGACACACGCCTTGAAGGGGCTTGGCAAGCGTGTCTCTCCACTCATTGAGCGCCCTGATATGCTTGATGACTCTCTGCGCACCCTCCCGGGTGTTTCAGATCTTGTGCGCTCTGCGGAGGTGTGTTCGTGCACATATTTCATCACCGTTGATGTTTCCGCGCTCGATCGCATTGATGAGGCGGCTCGCGGGCTTTTCGAGCGCGCAGCACACACTATCACGATCGATCACCATGAGGTAGCACATCCGCTTTCCGAACGTACCTATTGCGATCCGCTTGCGCCTTCGACGACGTGTCTCATTTGGGAGCTTTGCGCATACCTGAGCGCCGAGCGTACTCAAGACATTGCGCATTGCACTTACGCCGGTCTCATGACCGATACGGGGCGCTTTCAGTATTCCAATACCACACCCGTTGCTTTCAGGCTTGCCGAGCAGATGGTTTCGGCGGGTGCCGATGTTGTCCGTATCTCGTGCGACTTCTTCCAGAACCGTACCTATCAGTCGGTGCTTTTGGAAAAGATCGCGCTTGAGCATTTGGAGCTCATTGGGGATGCGGATATTGCTCTGAGTTGGGTGAGCAACAAGGATATGAGCAGTGTAGGCGCTGTGAGTGCGGATTGCGAAGGACTCATTGATGTGTTGAGGTCGCTTGGACAGGTGCGCATCGCATGCATGCTGAAAGAACAGGGCAGTATCGTGCGGGGAAGCCTGCGCTCGAAGGACGGGAGTGACGTTGCGGCACTCGCACGTACCTTTGGCGGGGGCGGTCATAAGGCTGCCGCTGGATTCACCCTTACCTGCTCGCTTGATGAAGCGCTTCGGCGCGTGAAGCAAGCATTGCTTGCAGATTGAGTGGGCATGCATTGAAGCGCGGGCAAACGGATCTTTCTTTTGTGGTGGGTATTGATAAGCCTGCCACGATGACCTCACATGATGTTGTCAACCGCGTGAGGAATATCACGGGTGAGCGGCGCGTCGGTCATGCAGGAACACTCGATCCTCTGGCATCGGGGGTGCTTCTGGTGATGGTGGGACCAGCAACGCGGCTCGATCACTACCTTTGCGCCCATGACAAACTCTACCGCGCAACCATCACCTTCGGTGCATCGACTGATACCGATGATAGTGAAGGGGACGTTCTTGAAGCGGGGGAGGTGCCCGCTCAGTTTGGGGAGCGTGCCTTCGCCGAGCGTGCGCTTTCATCAATCATTGGCAGACAAAAGCAACTCCCGCCGGTATACAGTGCAATCAAGGTGAACGGAAAGCGCTCGTATGAACAAGCACGCAGCGGCACGATCATCGATCTGAAACCGCGTGAGATCGAGATTTCCTCAGCGCACCTAGTCTCCCTTGCACCTGATGAGGACAACACGACGCTTTCATGGGTCGTCGATCTCAGTGTTTCGAAAGGCACCTACATTCGCTCGATTGCACGGGATCTGGGAAGGCAGCTGGGCGTTCCTGCTCATTTAGGTGCGCTTGAGCGCCTTCGGTCAGGCAACCTTCCCTTGAGCGAGTGCGTCAGTTTGGACGTGTTCGCCGAAGAAGGGCCATCTGCTGCCTTAGACCCGGTGGCGCTGCTCGGCTATCGGTTCTTCTATGCTCACGAGCCTCTCTCGCGCATGATCGACAACGGCGCCCCTCTTCCGGCAGATCAGGTTTTATTGCACGAATATATCCGCGATCCATTCACGGCGGTCTGTTCGTGTACTTCAGGCATCTGCGAGTCGGATGAGCCGGCTGTAGATAATGAGATGATCTCGGTTATCAGCAACAAAACGCTCAAAGCCCTCTATGCGTTTGACCGTGCTTCAAACAGGTATCTTCCGCAATGCATCTTCCAAAAAGGAGTCACCCGTGGGTTCGGTATATAGGACAGAGGAGCTCTCAGATGTAGTCGCGCTTGATGGGGCAGTTGTCGCCATGGGCGTGTTCGATGGATTGCATAAGGGACATCGCTCGCTGATCGAGCGTATGGTCGCGTGCGCGCGGGATGCCGAAGCGCGCTCTTTTATCATCACGTTCTCGATCGATCCCGACGAGCTGTTCGCAACACCCGGCTTCAAAAAGATCATGAGCAATGAAGAGCGTATTGCTCATTTGAGCGCGTGTAAGGTCGATGACGTCATCGTCCTTGATTTTAATGAGGTGTTCGCTTCTCTTGAACCCGATGTGTTCTTGGAGCGGCTTTTCGCAACCCATACCCCCCGCGACCTGTTCGTCGGCGAGGGATTTCGATTCGGATGCCATGCACGAGGTGGCTTCGATGACCTTCTTCGCTGGGGAGATACGCATGGAATGGATGCCCACGAAGTCGAGCTCATCTGCTTAGATGGGACACCTATCAGCTCTACGCGTATCCGCGCGCTTCTGGAGGATGGATGCATCGAGGGGGCGAATGAGCTCATCGGTCATGACTATATGATATCCGGTATCGTCGAGCAGGGCGCGCAGCAGGGACGGGAGATGGGCATTCGGACCGCCAATCTTTCCATTCCCGATGATGAGCTTGCTTTGAAAGACGGGGTCTATGCAGCGTGGGTCGACGTTGCTGGCAAGAGATATCGCGCCGCTCTTTCTATCGGAATCCCCCCAACATTTGTGGGCGAGCGCATTTCTAATGTGGAAGCCCATCTCATTGATTTCGAGGGAGATCTCTACGGGCAGAAGATCAAGATTTTCCCGAAACAGTACCTTCGCGAAATGAAGCGATTCGATTCGACGGAAGAGCTTATCGCATGCATTTCACGCGATATCGCTCTTGCACGGGACATCGCGTGAATAATTCCCCCTCTCACCTGATAGGATAAGCAATAGTCAAAGGTGATGATTTACCATCTACGACAGGGAAAAGGTAGTGGTTCTCTGAGGGGGAGAAGCCTCAGGGATCATTCGGAAAAGGAATAAGGAGGAAGAATTGACGACACAAATCGCATGGATGGCGCCTGCTTGTGCTTTGATCGGCATACTTATGGCACTGTATCTGGGCAGTTGGGTTCTCAAACAAGATCCCGGCTCGGATAAGATGAACAGCATATCGATCAAGATCCAACAGGGCGCTAAAGCATTCTTGATGAGCGAATACAAGCTGCTCATTATCTTTATGGTGGTGGTTGCCCTTGTTATGGGCTTTGCCCTTTCATGGATCACCGCCATCGCGTTCGTGACCGGCGGCGTTTTGTCCGCAGCGGCCGGCTACGTTGGCATGCATGTGGCAACACGTGCGAATACCCGTACCGCCTATGCGGCAGAGACCTCTGTTGCCAAGGCACTCACGGTGAGCTTTAGGAGCGGTCTTACGATGGGACTGTGCGTTGCATCATTTGCTCTCATGGGCTTGTCGCTGTGGCTGATCTTCTTGGTATTCGGTGTCAACGTGCTCGATCCCGAACTCATGCATGAGAACATCGGCATGGTCGAGGGCTTCGCCACGGGCGCTTCTGCAGTCGCACTGTTCGCCCGTGTCGGTGGCGGCATCTATACCAAGGCTGCTGATGTGGGCGCTGACCTCGTTGGCAAAGTTGAGGCTGGCATTCCTGAGGACGACCCGCGCAACCCCGCAACGATCGCTGACAACGTCGGTGACAACGTCGGTGACGTAGCTGGCATGGGTGCTGACCTGTTCGAGAGCTATACCGGCTCCATCCTCGCACCCACGATTCTCGCTGTGACCTTCGGCAGCCTCGGAGGATACTTCGCGACGAATGACTTCGTATGGGCAATCATCACGCCGGTCGTCATCGCTGCGTGCGGCATCATCACCTCCATCATCGGTCTTTTGGCGGTGCGCACCAAAGAGGGAGCAGACCTTCATAAGGCGCTCAACCGGGGCACCTATCTTGCAGCAATCGTTGAGATCATCGTCATTTTGATTTTGTTCTCGATCTGGAATTCCCAGTCCGTAAACGCAATGCCGCTTTGGCTTTTCGGAAGCGTTTTGTGCGGTCTTATCGCCGGTCTTGCAATCGGCAAGATCACCGAGTACTTCTGCTCCGACCACTACAAGCCCGTCCACAAGATCGCCGAGGCAGCGGAAACCGGTGCCGCAACGGTCATCATCGAGGGACTTGGTACGGGTATGCTCTCCACGATCGCCCCGATCGTGCTCGTTGCTCTCGCTATCATCGGATCGTTCTTCTTTGGTAACCTTGCATTCCCCGCAGCAGCTGAGGCGGGTGTGATAAACGGGATCGCCGTCGGTCTGTTCGGTGTCGGTCTTGCCGCTACGGGCATGCTTTCCAACACCGCTATCACCATCGGCGTTGATGCCTACGGTCCTGTTGCAGACAATGCGGGCGGCATCGCTGAGATGGCTGGACTTCCCGAAGAGGTCCGCGACCGCACCGACGCGCTTGATGCGGTTGGTAACACGACCGCTGCCATTGCGAAGGGCTTTGCAATTGCCAGTGCTGGTCTGTCGGCAATCTCATTGTTCGTATCGTTTCAGGCAACGATGCACCACTACATCCCTGCTTTTGAGCTTTCACTCACCGATCCGCTTATCGTCGCCGGCATTTTCATCGGCGCGATGATGCCTTTCATGTTTGCGGCGCTTACCATGGGCGCGGTCTCGCGTGCAGCGCATGCCATGGTCGAAGAGGTCCGCAGGCAGTTCCGTGAGATCAAGGGAATCATGGAGTACGAGGCGGAGCCGGAATACGACAAGTGTGTTGCTATTTCCACATCTTCAGCCTTGAAGGAAATGATGACTCCGGGCATTCTCGCCGTTATTGTTCCTATCGTGATCGGCTGCATCGATCCTGCGATGCTCGGCGGATTTTTGGCGGGTGCTGTTGCCACTGGTATGCTCATGGCAATCTTCATGAGCAATGCGGGCGGTGCATGGGATAACGCCAAGAAGTACATCGAGCAGGGATTCTTCGGGGGCAAAGGCTCTGAAGCTCATAAGGCTGCAGTCGTGGGCGATACCGTGGGAGATCCGTTCAAAGATACTTCTGGTCCTTCGATGAACATTCTCATCAACCTCATGACCATCGTGTCTTTGACTTTCAGTCCTCTGTTCATCATGATCCAGACGCTGCTCTAATCGATTCACTTCACATTGCAGAGCGTCGATATTTATACTGACGGTTCAGCGCGCGGAAACCCTGGCAACGGCGGTTTCGGCGCGCTGCTGCGTTATCGGGATGCGCACGGAGTCGTGCATGAACGCGAACTGGCGCAAGGATTTATGAATACGACGAACAACCGTATGGAGCTCCTTGGCGTCATCCGCGCGCTTCAGGCATTGAAGCATCCCTGCAAGGTTACCATCCATACCGATTCCCGCTATGTCGTTGATGCCTTCAATAAAGGCTGGATCGAATCATGGATGCGTAAAGGTTGGAAGAATGCCAAACGCGATCCGGTAGCCAACAGGGATCTCTGGGAGGAGCTCCTTTGTGCCATGGAGCCGCATGAGATCGAGTTTGCGTGGGTGAAGGGTCATGCTGGTCATCCGGAAAACGAGCGCTGCGATGAGCTCGCCACGAGCGCAGCTGATGGGGATGAGCTCGCAGAAGATACGGGCTACAATCCGGCGCAATAACCCCGCGTCATGATATCGGGCTTGGCGTTGGGGAAGAGCATCCCATAAACACTCGTGAAATAGCCATCCGTCATCGATGCCATATAGTCGACAACGATCTGATTCGGATCCTGTTCAAGATAGCTTTCGGGACTGATCGTGGTTGACGTATGAGCGAGCGTCATGATGTGATGACGATAGATCGGCGAGGTGGTGTCGCGCGCGGCTAGATCGTCGAACAGTTTCTCGTAGAGCTCAACAAACATCTCCTGAACGATATTCTCCGTATTGCTCACCATACCCTCTTTGGTATAGATGAGTTCATTGTTCTGCTTTTTCGCCCGCTTCAGATCTTTGAATACCTCTTCGCTCATCATGATGGCGTTCTTGCCATAGCTGTTGTTTACGATGTCTACCGTGATGTTGTTGATGATGCGCGCGTTGTCTTTGCCGATGACCGAGCTCTCGAAAATCTCCAGATCGTCGATGACACCCATATTCAAGGCGTCTGAGCGGTCCTTGCCGATATAGGCGATCATATCGCTCACCCGCACGACGCAGCCCTCAAGGGTCGAGGGGCGCAACGCGGCGATGTTCGATTCATCTTCGGTACAGGCATTCACAAGCGCATCAAGGTCATCGAAGGAGGCAACCGTTCCCAGTTCAAGCTTTTGTGTTGCGAATTCGCCATTGTGTGCGAGCACGCCGTCAAGGGTCTGCAGCGAGATATTGCGCGGGTAGAGTTCATCGAGCACCCGCACGGAGTGAACGTTGTGGTTGAAGAAGTGACCGGTGCGCGCATGGTAGCACTCCGAGAGGAATCGCTCGCCCGCATGACCAAACGGGGTGTGTCCCACATCGTGGCCAAGTGCGATCGCCTCGATGAGATCCTCATTGAGTCCGAGCAGTCTTCCGATCCCTTTCGCCACGCGACACACCAGCTGTACATGGAGTCCCCTGCGCGTAATATCATCGTTGTTCACGAAGGAGAAAACTTGCGTTTTGCCCGCATAGCGGTTGTAGGCAGGCACGTTGATGATCTTTTCGACATCGCGCGAAAACGCGGGACGGGCAAGGGTCGCGCGATCGTTTTCCAGGTCTTCGCGGCGTATGATATCCTCATCATCGAATCGATAGGGATTCACCCGATTATGTTCACGATCTTCACGGATAGCCCGTTCGATATCCGCATCAATGGTCAAATAGGGAATCGCAGAATTCGCTTTCGATGACATGGAGAATCCTTAGTATCATATATTCAGTCGGTTTGGTCATTCAGCTGAATTATGATAACAAAACCGAGCGTGTGTACGAGATATTCATGGGTATGTGCGTCTCTTTTTCGAAAGGAAGGGTCAGTGGGTTTCTTCAGCGATGAAGACATAACGAAGGTACGTTCCGCCACGGACTTGGTTGAGCTCGTCGGTGAGCGCAGCCGCATGGTCCAAAAGGGTCGTGACTTTTGGTGCTGCTGTCCTTTGCACGGGGAGAAGACCCCGTCGTTCAAAATCGACCCCGCAACGCAGCTTTGGCATTGTTTTGGATGCGACGAAGGTGGGGATGCCTTCGGTTTCATCATGAAAGCCGATGAGCTCACCTTCCCTGAAGCGGTGCGGAAGCTCGCGGAGCGTGCACATATCGAGCTTGATGAGAATGGTCATGAGGGCGTTTCGAAAAGCGCGAAGCAGCGTCTCAAGGATGTTTGCGCGAGTACTGCTGCGTTTTACCACACGCTATTGATGCGCTCACGCGATGAGCGTGCGAGTGCAGCACGAGATTACCTTTCGAAGCGCGGTCTTGGAGGCAGCATTCCCAAGGAGTGGATGCTTGGCTTCGCACCGGGCAACAACCAGCTCGTCCAGCATTTGCGCGGCGCTGGCTTTACCTTCGATGAGATGATCGCTGCCAATGTGGCTGTCAAAGGGAAGAACGGACAGGTGCGAGACCGGTTCTACGATCGCGTGATCTTTCCGATCAACGATATTTCAGGCGAGGTCATCGCGTTTGGGGGCCGGGTCATCGGCAGCGGCAATCCGAAATACCTGAACTCTCAAGAAACCCCCATTTTCCACAAGTCGAATGTGCTGTTCGGACTCGATAAAGCGAAGGCGAAGATGGCGTCGAGCGGGACGGCGATCGTGGCTGAGGGGTATACCGATGTGATCGCGCTTCATAGTGCAGGCATCACCAACAGTGTTGCCACGCTGGGGACGGCGCTGACCAAATACCATATCAGGCAACTTTCGCGTCAAGCGGGCAAGCGGATTGTGTATGTGTTCGATGGTGACGCCGCCGGTCAGCGGGCGACGGATCGCGCGCTCATGTTCATCGACGCTGATATGACGCCTGAAGCGGGACGTTCGAAGATCGAGCTGTGCGCATTGTGCCTGCCCGATGGACAGGATCCCGCCGAGTACCTTGACGGACATAGCCCGGACCAGATGCAAGCGCTCATCGATAGTGCGCCCTCGCTTCTGCAATTCGGAATCGACCGCCGCATTGACGCCCACGATCTATCCCTTGCGGAAGGGAAGGCGAAGGCGATGGTCGAGGCACTTTCGGTGCTCGCGCCCATCAAAGACTCGATCCTTGCGAAAGAATATGCTATCGGCATCGCGTCACGGCTCGGTTTGCGGGAAGACGATGTTTTGCGCGAACTCGCGAAGATCCCTGTTCGCTCCTATGGTGCGCAAATCGAGCGGACTGAAGGAGTCCAGTCGCAGGAAGAGCAAAAGCCTTCGGTAATACTTTCCAAAGAGGAGCAGAACAGGCTCGCGCTCGAGCGGGAACTTTTGGGCATATGTGCAGCTGAGCCCGTGCTTGCGCTCAGTTATTCCGATGCGGTCACGAGTATCAATTGGCACAGCGATACGCATCGCGCGATCGCAAACGCACTCTATGCTGCCTTAGCGGAGGATTTACTTGCAAGTCCTGCGTCGCTCATTGAGGCGGCGGCGCGCGCTGTGCCCGTTGCGCCGTCATTGCTGACGAAAGTGCTCGCGCATGAGAACCACGAGGCGAGCGACGTGATCGTGTTTATCACCGAAGAGTTGTACATGGGGGATTTGGAGAGCGAGATCGCTTCTATGAAAGCCGAGCTTGCCACCGGTGAAGTGGAAGACGGTGCTTTATTCGCGTCGCTCGTCGCGCTACAATCTAGGCTTGCTGATATCAGGAACAACCACAAAGCGCTCTGATGCCGCATACCTGTTTTCTACGAAACGTGCGTGCGCAGAGCAGATAGGGATGAATATATGAAAATTGTCCAGTCACCCGATCCTGTCCTTTCGAAGGTGTGCAAAGCATGCGAACCGGGCGATAAGTCGCTTATCCGTATTGCGAAGCAGATGGCGAAGCTCATGTATGCCAACAATGGCTGCGGGCTCGCGGCACCGCAAGTAGGTCTCGATGCGCGTTTCGTCGTGATCGATGTGGATTGGAACGGCGAAGACAGCTCGAGCAAAAATCCGATCTTTCTGGTGAATCCGCAGATCATCGAAACCAAGGGTAATCCCGAGACCGATTACGAAGCGTGCCTTTCCTGTCCGGGTATCAGTGTGCCCGTCACCCGTAAGCCGTGGGTCAAGGTTGCCTTTTTCGATCTTGATGGCGAAGAATGGGAGATCGAAGGCGATGAGTTGCTCGGGCGTTGTTTGCAGCATGAGATCGATCATTTGGATGGCAAGACGTTGTTCGAATCATGCGAGCCTGCAGTGAGATTGCGGGCGCTCGAGGCCTACAAGGCCGCGCAGGAGATGGGTGCGAAACCTGGCGAGTCTTCCTTCAAAGTCGATTAGCGAGAACGCTATGCGCATCATCTTCATGGGTTCGCCCAAATTCGGCGCGGACATCCTCTATGAACTTGCTCAGGTGCACGATGTCATCTGCGTCTTCACGCAACCCGATCGCGTTCGGTCACGTGGCAGCGAGGTGCTTCCCACGCCTGTCAAGCAAACCGCACTCGCGCTTGGGATCGAGGTCCTGACCCCCTCTACGCTTAAAGATGAGGGAGTTATCGACACGATCAAGACGCTCGATGCGGATCTCATTTGCGTTGCCGCCTATGGGATGCTCCTTCCTGAAGAGGTCTTATGTCTGCCGCGGTATGGCTGCTTCAATGTCCATGCCTCACTGTTGCCCCGTTGGCGGGGTGCGGCGCCTGTTGAGCGGGCGATCCTTGCGGGAGATGAGCAGGCGGGGGTTTGCATCATGCGTATGGAGGCAGGTCTTGATACCGGAGATTATTGCATCATCCGCTCCATTCCGATCGCAGGCATGAATGCTTCTAAACTCACTGACGAGCTTGCGAGTTTGGGCGCACAGGCATTGATCAGCGCCTGTGCGCAGGTGGAAGCTGATGCGCTCAAGTGGAATCGCCAGGATGAGCAGGCGGTCACGTATGCCAATCGGATTGAAAAAGGCGAGCTCGATCTTTCGCCGGAATTGAGCGTTTCTGAGAATCTACGTCATATCCAGGCGTCGAGTTCTTCTTATCCCGCAAAAGCGCAGATCGGAAAGCGGCGTCTTGCTGTCATTGCTGCACATGCTGACGACGCGTATACGGGGATTGTCAAGCAAGCCCAAAGTGCGTCCTGCAACAAACAAATTGTTCTTGGATGTGCGGATGGTGTGCTTGTTTTGGACACGGTGAAACCCGATGGGAAAAAGGAGATGCGTGCTGAGGATTTCCTCTCCGGCTTCCAGCAACTGCGTGAAGGAGAGCTTCCGTGGTCATGAAAAATAACAATACGCGCGGTCGAAAGTCTGGGCAGAGAAAACCCGATCGTAAGAGAGGTAATTCAAAAGCGAGCCCGGCGCGCCTGCTTGCACTAGACGTGCTTTTAGAGGTATCCCGACGCGACGCATTCGTGCGCGATATATTTGAGGCGCAGGCAAGTGGGCGCAAACTCGACAAGAGTGATAAGGCTTTTGCCATGCGCCTTGCCCTTGGTGTGGTACAAATGCGCGGCGTCCTCGACGAGATCATCGATGCTGTCTTGTCGTCGCCTGATGACATCAAGCCCGACGTACGTGAGGCGTTACGTATATCGGTCTATGAGATCATCTTTTTGGAAAAGGATGCCTATGCGGGGGTCGACCAAGGGGTTGAACTTGTCAAGTCGATCGTACCGCCGGCGGCTGGACTTGCCAATGCGGTCTTGCGCAAAGTCGTGAAGGTGAAAGATGCCTTTCCTTTCGGCGACCCGAAAAAGGATATCGATGCGTACAGCAGGCTGCGGGGATTCCCTTCATGGCTTGCCGCCTATACGCTTAAAACGCTCGGTCCCGCGGAGGGGGATGCGTTCATCCAGGCATCGAATGAACCAGCACCGCTCTTTGTTTCCGCTGTTGCGCCCCGCGTGGCTGATGAAGAGGTGCGCGAACTCATTGCTCGGATCAACAAGGACGACCATGCATCCTATACAGAGAGCGAGTACGGGTGTTTTCGGATCGATGACCCCGCGAAGATCGCTGATGGGCGTGTGCGTCAGGCGCTCGGGCAGGGAAGGATCGTCGTTGCGGATGCGGCATCCCAAGCGATCGCGAATCTCTGCGCTGAGTATTCGGACGGTTCGTCATTCCTTGAGATCGGGGCTGGTCGCGGGACAAAAACGATTCTCATCCAAAGCGACTATTTCCGCGTTCATGGCGCTCAGATTGAAAAGTATGTGACGCTTGACAATGCTGTATTTAAGACAAAGCTCACCGAAGAGCGTACGCGCGAGCTCGGTATTGACGTTGTGCAGACCATTTGTGCTGATGCTACTGACCTTGCCTCGGTGCTTGCAAATGAGCGCTTCCAATGCGTTTTTATCGATGCGCCCTGTAGCGGGCTTGGAACCTTGCGGCGCCATCCCGAGATCCGCTGGCGAATAACTCCGTCCGATATTGAGGCATGCGCCGAGCTCGATCATGCGCTTCTTTCAGAGGCGGCACGTTATGTATGTGCGGGCGGCTATCTCATCTATGCCACGTGCACCATCACGAGTGCGGAAAACGAAGAAGCCATTGCGCGCTTTTTGAGCACGGAGTGCGGGAGGACCTTTAATCCTGTGCGGGCTTTTCGCTCTACGCTTCACGTAGACGGTCCCGACGCGCACTTCTGTACCGTCATGCAAAAGATGTCCTGACCTCGAAAAGCCCAGGTCTGCTCCTTTATCAGACCGTTTGAACATGACCCTACCTCTGCCCGGTCCTTCGGTGCTATCATCGTGTAGCATTTTTCCGCATGATCACAAGGCAGAGGAGCCATCGTATGGAACCGAATATCAAAGAGGTTGCAAACCGCGTGCGGGCACTGCGCGAGGATATGGATATCAGTGTTGAGGACATGGCGAACGCGACCGGTCGGAGCATTGAGGAATACCAAGCACAGGAATCGGGCGAGCAGGACCTATCGTTTACGTTTCTCTATAAATGCGCCGATAAGCTTGGTGTCGATGTGATCGAACTCTTGACAGGGGAAAACCCTCATCTGACGGGTTATTCGCTCACGCGTGCGGATGAAGGACTTTCGATCAAGCGCCGTGCCGGTTTCGAGTATCTGCACAAAGCGCCTCATTTTCGCCATAAGCTCGCTGAGCCCTTTTTGGTTACGGCGCCTTATCTTCCCGAAGAGCAGGATCGTCCGATCCATCTTTCCTATCATGAGGGACAGGAGCTCGACTACATCATCTCGGGCAAGATGCGTTTTGCCTATGAGGAGCATGTCGAGGAGCTTGAAGCGGGCGATGTGCTCATGTACGACTCGGGGCGCGGACATGGCATGATCGCTATCGATGGCGAGCCTTGCGTGTTTTTGGCGATCGTCATCAAGCCCCACGAGCATCGAATTATCTAGGCGCAGAGAGCATAAGCATCTGCGCCACATGATGAAGATATTGATCGATGCGTTTTGAATGACCGAGGACATATGATGAGAAACATAAACCTAAGATACGTTGACGAAGCCTACGATGAGCAGGGTTTGCTCACGAAATTCGAGCTGCATTGCGAACCCGATTACAATTTCGCCTACGACATCGTCGATGACATCGCTTTGAACGACCCCGACCGACGCGCGATGATTTGGTGCAATCCCGAAGGGGAGGAGCACGTTTTCACCTTCAAGGATATGAAGTATTGGTCGGACAAGACGGCGAACTATCTCAAAGAGCACGGCATCGGTAAAGGGGATATGGTCATGGTGATCCTTCGGCGCCATTACCAATTCTGGTTCGTGGCGCTTGCGCTCGAGAAATTGGGCGCGGTCATGGTTCCTGCTACGTTCATGCTCAAGGAACATGACTTGACCTACCGCATCCAAAGCGCGGGGATCAAGGCGATCATTGCCACGAGCGCGGGTGATATCGCGGATATCATCGATCATGTCGTCGATGAATGCCCGACCCTTGAAGAACTCTTTTTGGTGAACCCTGCCGGCGCCGGACTCACGCCGCATGATGAGGATGGAAACCTGATCGTTGCGGAAGGGGAGCTTATCGGTGCGGCACTTTCAGGGGGGGAGGGCATTTGCGCGAGTACGATCACGCGTGCGGGATGGCATGACCTCAACCAAGGCATTCGGGAAGCGAGCGAAGATTTCAGCCGCATCCCCACCCGTGCCGAAGACCCTATGCTCATGTATTTCTCCTCGGGCACGTCGGGCAATCCGAAGATGGTGCTCCACAACACCCTCTATTCGCTCGGTCATCTCATGACGGCGAAGCATTGGCATAATGTTGTGAGCGATGGTGTTCATTTCACAATCGCTGACACCGGCTGGGGTAAAGCGGTTTGGGGCAAGTTCTATGGTCAGTGGCTCATGGAAGCATGTGTTCTCACCTACGACTTCGACCGCTTCCACGCAGGAGAAATTCTCAGTCTTATCAAGAAATACGGTGTCACGACGTTTTGTGCCCCGCCGACCATGTACCGCTTGATGATGCAGGAGGATCTGTCGAACTACGATCTCAGTACGCTGGTGTATTCGACTACAGCAGGCGAGGCGCTCAATCCCGATTTGTTCGCGTTTTGGAAAGAGCATACGGGGCTTACCATCTTTGAAGGATTCGGTCAGACCGAAACTCCGCTTACGATCGGCAATCTTACGCATTCCACACCGCGTCCCGGTTCCATGGGAAAGCCGGTGCCGCTTTACGATGTTGCAATCCTGCGCGAGGACGGCAGCGTTTGCAGCGTTGGCGAAACGGGCGAGATCTGCATAGCAATCGACCCCCATCCTGCAGGCATCATGATGGAGTACTACCGCGATGCCGATAAAACCGCACAGGCTATGCATGACGGGTGGTACCACACCGGCGATACCGCTTGGGCTGACGAGGATGGCTACTACTGGTATGTCGGACGCAACGATGATGTGATCAAATCGAGCGGATACCGCATCGGACCGTTCGAGATCGAAAGCGTTTTGCTCGAACATGACGCGGTCAAGGAGTGTGCTATCACGGGCGTTCCCGATGAACTGCGCGGGTTTGCCGTGAAGGCGACCATCGTGCTTGCCGAGGGGTATGAGGGCACGGACGAACTTACCCGTGAGCTCCAGAAGTGGGTGAAAGAACAGACCGCGCCCTACAAGTATCCCCGTATCATCGAATACGTCAGCGAACTGCCGCGTACCGTGAACGGCAAGATACGCCGCGTGGCGATACGCGAAGCCGATCAGCGCGAGAAGCCGAGCGAGGGGTTGGTATAATCATCAACTTGCTATGAATCCACGCGATGTTATTCGATACCGATCATCAAGCGCTTCATATCAGCGAAGGGAGAATCAATGGGAAGGGTTACGATCGATGCATTCTTTTGCAAAGGATGCGGGTTGTGCGTCGAGGTTTGTCCTGCGCATATCCTCGAGCTCGATAGATCCATCATCACCCCGAAAGGGTATCATCCGGCGCATTGCATAGATGAAAATGCCTGCACAGGTTGTGCGACCTGCGCGCTCATGTGCCCGGATGTTGCGATCACGGTCGAGAGGGAGGTGCGCGCATGAGCGAGAAGATCCTCATGAAGGGCAATGAAGCCATTGCCGAATCTGCGATTCGGGCGGGATGCCGATTCTTCTTCGGATACCCCATCACCCCGCAGACGGAACTTGCCGCCTATATGGCCAAGCAAATGCCGAAGATCGACGGCACGTATCTTCAGGCGGAAAGCGAAGTGGCGGCCGTGAATATGCTCTATGGCGCCGCCGCTGCAGGTGCGCGTGCTATGACCTCATCATCAAGTCCCGGTATTTCGCTTAAAACCGAAGGCATCTCCTATATGGCGGGCGCCGACCTTCCTGCGGTCATCGTCAACGTTCAGCGCGGCGGTCCAGGACTTGGCTCAATCCAGCCTTCGCAAAGCGATTACTGGCAGGCGACGAAAGCCATGGGTCATGGCGACTTCTTCCTGCCTGTCTACGCTCCTTCGACCGTCCAGGAAATGGCTGATCTGACTTACGGGGCATTCGACATTGCTGACAAATATCGCACGCCGGTTGTCATCCTTGCTGATGGGATGCTCGGTCAGATGATGGAGCCGGTCGTGATGCCTGAGATGCGCGATCTGGCAAGCCTGCCTAAAAAACCTTGGGCGACCTGTGGACATCGCAATGAGCGCGAGCACACGATTGTGAATTCGTTGCACTTGCAGGCAGAGGCGCTCTATCAGGAGAATCTCGAGCGCTTCGAGCGCTATGAAGTTATCAAGAATACCGAACAGCGGGCTGAGACCTATCTCACCGAAGATGCAACGCTCGTTGTCGTCGCCTTCGGTGCCGCGGCGCGCATCGCCCGCAGCGCGGTGAACGCAGCGCGCGCAGAGGGTATCAAGGCAGGGCTGATCCGTCCGATAACGCTTTGGCCCTATCCCACCGAGGTGATCAGGTCCTGTAATGCCGATGTATTCTTGACCGTCGAGATGAACATGGGACAGATGGTCGAAGACGTCAGGCTCGCCGTTGCCGGACGGGCGCCGGTGGAGTTCTTCGGTCGTGCTGGCGGCGTCATCCCTGAACCGGTGGAGGTTTTGGAGTCCATCCGTGCAATCGATGGAAGGAGAGGTGAATAGCCATGGCGCAGACTGAAACGAAAAACGAAACGACATCGTTCGTGACCGTGTTCGAGCGCCCTCATGCGCTCCTTCCCGTGGTAACCAACTATTGTCCGGGATGTCCGCATGGCATCGTTGAGCGCCTTGTTGCCGAGACGATCGACGAGATGGGCGTTGAGGGCAAAACCGTGGGCGTGGCTCCGGTAGGTTGCTCGGTCATGAGCTACGACTTTTTCGGATGTGACATGATTGAAGCGGCACACGGACGTGCTCCTGCGGTCGCAACCGGTGTCAAGCGGGTGCTTCCCGACAACATTGTGTTCGCTTATCAGGGCGATGGCGACCTTGCTTCGATCGGTATGGCGGAGACGATCCATGCTGCCACGCGTGGTGAGAACATCACGATCATCTTCATCAACAACGCGATCTATGGCATGACGGGCGGACAGATGGCACCGACCTCACTGCCGAACCAGGTGACGCAGACCTCGCCTTATGGCAGGGACGCGCAGACGGCAGGCTATCCCATCAGGGTATGTGAGCTTTTGTCCACCCTCGATGGTGTTGCGTATCTGGAGCGCGTCAGCATCGACACGCCCAAAAATGTTCGTGCGGCGAAAAAGGCCATTAAGCGCGCATTCCAGAATCAGGCGGATGGCGTGGGTTATTCGCTTGTCGAAGTGGTAAGCACTTGTCCGACGAACTGGGGCATGACGCCGGTTGCTGCATTCGAATGGATGCGTACGAACATGCTTTCCTACTATCCTCTTGGGGTATACAAAGACGTTCAAGCCGAGGGTTACGCGAACGCAGCTGAGGCGGCTTTTGCTCGCGCTGCAGGTTGCCCGATGGTCAATCCCGCCGTAGAAAATGGTGATGCATGATGGGTTACGAACTTCAAGCCGTCCTTGCCGGATTCGGTGGGCAAGGCGTTCTCTTTGCTGGAAAAGTCATAGCCAATGCTGGGCTTATTGAAAACCGGGAGCTCTCTTGGCTTCCATCGTACGGACCGGAGATGCGCGGAGGCACTGCCAACTGCTCTGTCACCCTCTCCGACGAGCCCATTGGAAGCCCGCTTGTAACGGTTCCCAATGCGCTCATTGCGATGAACCAGCCTTCGTTCGATAAGTTCTCAGGCTCACTCGCACCCGATGCCGCGGTTGTGTATGACAGTGACTTAATCGATGCTGCTGGGATGCCTGATAACGTGCGGGCATGCGGTATTCACGCGTCAGGTATCGCCGAGGATGAGCAGTTGCAGGGACTCAGCAACATCGTTTTGCTTGGTAAGCTGTGGGCGCTCACCAAGTTCTGCTCGCGTGAGACCATCGACCAGGCAATTGAAAAGAGCGTCCCTCCCAAGAAGGCGCATCTCATCGAGAAGAACAAGCTTGCGCTTGAGCTCGGGATAAACGCATAAGGTAAACACCGGAAAGCAAAGGATGACGCGTGGAAGACGAACTGAAAGAAGTTGGCGTCCGTATCAAAGGATTGCGTGAGGCATGCGATGTTTCCGTTGAGGAGATGGCGCATGATCTCGGTGTTGACGTAGAGAGCTACACCGCATGGGAGGATGAGGGTGCCGATGTGCCGATATCGGTCATCTATCACATCGCCCATAAATTCGGTGTCGACCTCACTGAGATACTGACGGGAACATCGGCGAAGCTCAGCACCTATCATGTGGTCAGGCGTGGGGAAGGGAAAGTGGTTGATAGGCATCCGGCATACCACTTCGAGGACTTGGCGTGGCGCTACCATGACAAGATCATGCAGCCCTTGCTCGTGATTCTCGACCCAAGTGACAAACCCGCCGAGCTCATCACCCATAAAGGTCAAGAGTTCAATTTCGTCATTGAGGGGTCGGTCGTCGTCACCATTGGAGACAAGGAATTCATCTTGAATCAGTGGGACAGCATCTACTTCAATCCCGAGATTCCCCATGGGCAGAAGTGTCACGGGGATGCCATCGCGAAATTCATTACGGTGATCGCCGAGTGATGCTTGAGCGCAAAGCGCATCCTTTCCTTGCTATGATTCAACCACGAGAGTGAGAAGCAACCTGTTATGTCAGATCATGTTTTAAAGAAGTTCTGCCCCCGTATCACCTTCGATTCGTATGAAGATTTCCTCGAGAATTTCACTATTGAGGTTCCCGAAGCGTTCAACTTCGGCTTCGATGTGGTCGATGAATGGGCGAGCGCCGAGCCTGAAAAGCGGGCGCTTCTATGGGTCAATGATGCGGGCGAAGAGCGCACCTTCACCTTCACAGACATCTCACGTCTTTCCAATCAAACCGCACATGCATTTCAGAACCTCGGCATCGGTAAGGGTGACGTGGTGATGTGCATCTTGCGCCGTCGCTGGGAATACTGGGTCGTTGCCGTGGCGCTGGCGAAACTGGGTGCCATCATCATCCCGGCGTCGCTGCAGCTGACAACGAAAGATGTTGTCTATCGTGCCAATAGCGCTGAAGTGAAAGCAGTCGTGTGTGTTGATGATGACTATGTCATCGAACAGGTCGAAGGCGCGCTTGATAAGGCACCTTCCATCAAGGATCTCATCGTGGTCGCTGGAAAGCGAGAGGGCTGGCACACCTTCGATCGCCTGATCGAACACGAGAGCGATGTTTTCGAGCGCCCCACCGGTGCAGACGGTGTGACATCCAAAGACATCATGCTCATTTACTTCACGAGCGGTACAACGGGTAATGCGAAAGCGGTCGAGCACAATTTCGCGCACCCGCTCGGGCATATCATCACAGCGAAATACTGGCAGCAGGTCAAAGAGGACAAGCTCCATATGAGCGTAACCGATTCGGGTTGGGCGAAGTTCGGTTGGGGCAAGATCTACGGGCAGTGGATCAGCGGCGCTACGGTGTTCGCCTACGATATGGATAAGTTCATTCCCGCAAAACTGCTCGAACATATGCAGGACTACAAATTGACAACCTTCTGTGCGCCCCCGACGATGTATCGGTTCATGCTGCAGGAAGACGTTGCATCCTATGACCTTTCAAGCATTGAGAACTTCGCTACGGCAGGGGAGCCGCTCAATGCCGAGGTTACTATTCAGTGGGAGAAGCTCACGGGAAAGAAGATCCGTGAGGGTTTCGGTCAAACCGAAGGACCGGTGCTATTGGCAACTTTCCCATGGCTCGAGCCGCGACCCGGCTCCATGGGCAAGCCTTCGCCCCTGCTCAACATCAAGTTACTCGATGATGAAGGGCAAGAGGTTCCAGAAGGCGAGGAGGGCGCTATTTGCGTCACGCACCTGAAGGATGCCTATCCGCCGGGGCTTTTTGTTGGGTACTATCACAACCCCGAAGCGACCGAAGAGGCGCTCGGCGGCGCGTATTATAATTTGCACGATATGGCGTGGCGCGATTCCGATGGGTATTGTTTCTTCGTCGGACGCAATGACGACGTCATCAAGTGTTCGGGATATCGCATCGGTCCCTTCGAGGTTGAAAGCGCGCTTATCGAGCATCCCGCTGTTGTCGAATGTGCGGTGACCGCAGCTCCCGACCCTATCCGTGGCAAGGTCGTGAAGGCTTCGATCATCCTCGCTGCGGGTTATGAGCCTTCCGATGAACTCATCAAAGAGTTGCAAAACCACGTCAAACATACGACGGCACCCTACAAGTATCCCCGCATCATCGAATTTGTCGATGATCTTCCCAAAACCATCGGCGGCAAGATCAAGCGCAAGCAGATCCGCAATGCCGACGGCATCAATGACTAGCGTATAGCATGCCCGCTTGTTTGCCGCGGGAGAGCTGTATGCGTGTCGCAGGGGCATACTTCGACCAGTTATTGCATTATGTCATCCGTAACTCGAAGTATATTTGTCAACGTAGGCTGCACAAAGGATAATGGTCTGTGGTCAATACCAAGACTAGAAGAATCGAGAAAGGTTATTCCATGGGAATGAAAAAACTCGGAGTCATCCTCGGATGCGCAGCGCTCGTTGCTGCCCTCGGTCTGTTCGGATGCTCAAGCAGCCAGAGCGCCTCATCGGCGTCTTCTGCCTCCGCTTCTTCGAAGGCTGAGGTCACCGAAGAGCTCGTTCTGCTCAACCCCGGTCAGCTGACCATCGTCTCTTCGCCGGATTATCCGCCGTTTGAGAATCTGGAAAACGATGAAGTCGTTGGTTTCGAGGTTGACCTGTTCAAGGCAATCGCTAAGGAAATGGGTCTTGAACTCAACATCGTTCCGCTTCAGTTCGACACCATCATCCCGGCAATTGCTGCAGGCGGTCAGGGTGATGTCGGCGTTTCAGGATTCTCCGTTGATCCTGAGCGCGCCAAGGAAATCGATTTCACCACGTCGTTCTACATCGATGACCAGGCAGTTGCCGTCATGGACAACTCTCCGATCACTGAGGAGAATGCTGCGGAGCAGTTGAACCAATCCGGTGTCATCATCGCTGTCCAGACAGGCACCACGGGTATGGATTACGCTCAGGAGAACTTCCCGAATGCAACCATTCAGGGGTATGGCAACAGCACCGACTGCTTCGCTGCAATGCAGTCCGGCAATGCCACTGCTGTCTGTACGAACCTTGCTGTGGTGAACAAGATGCTCAAGGATGCTTACAGCGACGCGCGTGTGGTTCTTGAAGTTGCAACCGGCGAGGAATATGCTGCGGTTGTTTCCAAGGACAATCCGGAGCTCACCAAGAAGCTCAACGAGGCGCTTGCGAAGCTCGAGGAGAACGGTACGATTCAAGAGCTCACCAATAAATGGTTCTAAGCTCACGCTAGATTCGTCTTGTAAACCCTTCCCGCCCCACCGCGGGAAGGGTATCTTGATTATTAGAGGTAGATTCGATACGGGGACTTTGCAATGGATCTTTCGATGCTCGCACCACAGGTAATGCGCTCGCCATCCTGCCAAGAAGGCTCAAAGCTGCATCGTATGCACAAACTCTACAGGGTAGCTTTGATTCTTCTTGTTCTGCTGTCATTGCTGCCCTTGCCTGCATTCGCCCTCGATACGGCGAAATGCACCGCACGTCCGAACGGCTCCACTGGTTCTGAAGTCTACGGCGGCACCGAAACGCGGCTCACGTGGGAGGGGCAGGCGGATGCCGATGAGGCAATCGCGGGTCTTTCTCTTACCCTCCCTAGCGGTACCACCTTCTCCACCGACGATACGCGTCTCACGGCGCTCAGCGGGGAAAAACTCATGGATCGCGCTAACATCAAAGCGTCCGTCGTCGCAGATGGTCAAACGCTCATCGCCACGTTCGACAATCCCGTAGCCCCCGGCACCTATATCAGGATCGAGATATACCAGGTGGTGTTTCCCGTAAGCGGTGGAGAGATGAACATTCAGGCGTCCTATACGCTTGAGGATGGCACCATCATGCCGATCGAGGACATTACGCCGATCTATGTCGAGGGCGTGTCCCTGACCGATCAGCTCGCTGATATCCTCGAGCAACAGGAATGGGTCAAGGCGTGGAACTCCAACAAGTTCTTGCGCCTGTTCTTCAATCCCGCGCTCATCGTTACCAGTTTCCCCGTGGTATTCCAGGGTTTCCTCATGGCAGTTGCCATCGTTGCGGTGGCATTTCCTATCGCCATCCCGATCGGTTTTTGCCTCTCACTCATGCGTATGGCGCGCTTCAGGATTTTGCGCGGCATTGCATCGCTGTATGTGAATGTCGTCCGCGGCACACCGCTCTTCCTGCAGATCTACATTGCATTTTTCGGACTTCCGCTCGCGGGTATCCAGATTCCGCCGTTTCCCTTGGGTGTCGTTGTTCTGTCCATGAACTCGGCAGCATATCTCTGCGAGATCTTCCGCGCGGGCATCCAGTCCATTCCGAAAGGACAGACGGAAGCAGCGCGCTCGCTTGGTATGAATGGATTTCAGACGATGGTGTTCGTCATCATTCCGCAAACCATCCGCCGCGTCATCCCGACGATGACAAGCGAGTTCATCCTGCTCTACAAAGACACGTCGATGCTTGCCGCTGTGGGCGTCATGGAAGTGGTTATGTACGCGAAGACTATCGTGGCTTCGACCGGCTCCATCACGCCCTATATCGTGGCTGCGTGCTTCTATCTCATCATCACGCTGCCGCTTGCAAAGATCATCGGGCGTCTTGAAGCGAAGCTTGCAGGCAACATCCCGCTGAAGAAGAAAAAGCATCCCGCGGAGAACGATGACGATCATCCGCGCGGCACTGACTCGGCAGGGATCACCTCATACGCTACCGACGCGCTGACCTCGCAGCCGATCATCAAGAATAATTGAGCCGCTGCTTTGAGAAAGAGTATTCGCTATGGTTACCTCATCAAATGACACTGCACCAGCTCCTGATGCCACACCGGTCATCCGGATACAGAATTTGAAGAAGTCATTCGGGGACAACGAGGTCTTGAAAGACGTCTCGCTTGATGTCTCCCGTGGTGAAGTGGTGGTCATCCTGGGTCCCTCGGGATCGGGTAAATCCACGATGCTTCGATGCATCAACCTGCTCGAAGAGCCCACCGATGGCAAGATCTTTTTTGAGGATACGGAGATCACCGCGAAGAAAGTCGACGTCAATGCTATCAGGGCGAATGTCGGCATGGTATTTCAAAGCTTCAATCTCTTTCCTCATCTCAGCGCTAAGGGTAATGTCATGCTTGCTCAGCGCAAGGTGTTGAAGCGCTCGAAGGAAGAGGCGGAGAAGGTCGCTATCGAGGAGCTCACCAAAGTCGGACTCGGCGAGCGCATCGATTACCGCCCCAGTGAGCTTTCGGGCGGTCAACAGCAGCGCGTTGCCATCGCCCGCGCCCTCGCGATGAATCCGCATGTGATGCTCTTCGACGAGGCGACAAGCGCACTCGATCCCGAACTCGTACGCGACGTGCTCGGGGTCATGAAGGGACTCGCGAAAGAGGGCATGACCATGATCGTAGTGACCCATGAGATGGGATTTGCCCGCGACGTTGCCGATCGGGTGGTGTTCATGGATGGCGGCGTGATCGTTGAGGAAGGATCGCCCGAAGAGGTTTTCGACCATCCGAAATCGGAACGAACGAAGGACTTCCTCGGTCATATTTCATAGACTCCGCGCGCAAAACGGGTTGAAACAACGAAATGGGTATGCTCAATCTGAAAGGAATCGAACATGGCTCTCAACTACAAAGCGTACAAAGACATCGACATTGATGCATACGATGCGGTCATCGTCGGAAGCGGTTTCGCCGGCGCGGTCGTGGCTGAGCGGCTCGCAACCTGTGGCAACAAGCGTGTACTGATCCTCGAGAAACGCGACCACATCGGCGGCAACATGTATGACGAATACGATGAGGCGGGCATCCTTGTACACCGCTATGGTCCGCATATCTTCCACACCAACGATCAAAAGGCGTTCAACTACCTTCGCTCCTTCGCCGGTTTCCTCTCATACCAGCATCGCGTGCTTGCCGATTGGTACGGTACCTACATGCCCGTGCCGTTCAACAAAACGAGCATGGAGATCGCGTTTGGCGAAGAGCGCGCACAAAAGCTCATCCAGAAGCTTATCGATACCTTTGGCGATGAGCGCAAGGTGACTATCAACGAGCTGCGTCAGCAGGACGACCCTGAGCTTTCTGAGATTGCGGATTTCGTCTATAAGAACGTGTTTCTTTACTACACCCAGAAGCAATGGGGACAAACGCCCGAAGAGGTGGACCCGTCGGTTACGGCGCGCGTGCCCGTGTTCATCTCCCGGGATGATAGATACTTCCAGGATTTGTATCAGGGTATGCCTGTGAACGGCTACACCGATTTGTTCGAGCAGATCCTTGGCAATGATAATATCGACATTTGCCTCAACACCGATGCCACGAGCGTGTTCGGACTCGAGTTCGAGGATGATTCCGAAGATGCGCGCCTTACGGCTATCACGATCAAAGACAAGCCCTACGAGGGGATCATCGTCTATACCGGTCCGCTTGATGAGCTCTTCGTTGCTCGCTTCGGGCGTCTTCCCTACCGCAGCCTCGATTTTGTCTATGAAACGTATGATGAGGAATACAAGCTTCCGTGTGGAACGGTGAACTACACGGTGACGGAGGACTACACCCGGATCACCGAGTTCAAACATATGACGAAGCAGAAGGCGCCGAACACGACGATCATGAAGGAGTATTCGAAAGCCTATACCGATCCCGATACGCAGATTCCCTATTACGCCATCATCAATGAAGAGAATAATGCGCACTACGAGCGCTATCGGGCGCTTACTGAGGGACTGCCGAACTTCCATCTCATCGGCAGGCTTGCGGAATACCGTTATTACAATATGGATAAGATCGTGAGCCTCGCACTCGAACTGGCACATGAGTTGCTAGATTGATCTAATTGATACATTCGATTCACTTGAGGAAGCACGTCTATGAAAACGATCACGTTCGCCGTCCCTTGTTTCAATTCCGCTGAATATATGGATGCCTGTATCGCATCGCTTATTGCTTGCGGAAGCGATATCGAGATCATCATCGTTGATGACGGGTCGACGAAAGACGATACAGCTAAGCGTGCTGATAAGTGGCAGTCGGCATTTCCCGATATTGTCCGCGCTATTCACAAGGAAAACGGCGGTCATGGCTCAGCGGTGAATACAGGACTTGAGCATGCAACGGGTCTGTATTTCAAGGTGGTTGATTCCGATGACTGGCTTGATCACGGCGCAATGCTCGAAGTCATGGCATATCTGCGCGCGCAACTTGATCGTCCTCAGCCGACTGATATGGTTATTGCCAACTATGTGTATGAGAAGGTTTATGAGGGCAAGAGCGTTCCCATGCGCTATACGGGTATCTTTCCTGAGAAACAGGAGTTTGGCTGGGACGAGATCGGAACGCTGAGCCATTCGAAGTACCTGCTCATGCATTCGGTCATCTATCGCACGGAGCTCTTGCGCGATATCAACCTCACCCTTCCCGAGCATTGCTTCTATGTCGACAACATCTTTGTGTACGTGCCCCTTCCTCATGTGAAAACCATGTACTACATGGATGTGAACATGTACCGGTACTTCATCGGGCGTGAGGACCAATCGGTGAATGAAACAACCATGATGAAGCGCATCGACCAGCACCTGCGCGTGACGAAGATCATGATCGATGACGTTGACGTCATGAAGGTCGAACCGCGACGGCTGCGCAAGTATATGGAGAGCTACCTTTCCATGATGATGTGTATCGCAACGGTATTTTTGCGCATGCGCAACACCGATGAAGATGATGAGAAGCTGGCGGAGATCTGGGAATATCTCAAAGTGAAAGACCCGGCGCTCTTCAGGCGTGTGCGCACCAATATCTTGAACCTGAGCACAAATATGCCGACCGAGATCGGGCGCAAGGCGGGACTTGGTGGCTATCACCTCGCTCAGAAGGTCTTCAAGTTCAACTGATTTTGATCGCGCGACGTATCGTTTTGTCTATCGTTCGCTTGCGAGGAAGAACAGCGCCATCGTTCCTGGACCGGAGTGTGCTCCGATGACAGGATCGACGTAGTTGATCATGATATTCGTGACGCCGAAGCGCTCGCGCACCTGATTGGCAAGATAGTTCGCATCTTCGATGCAATCACCGTGGGTGATGAACACCATCTGGTCGCTGATCGGCTCGTTTGCCGTTTGAGCCATATGATCGACAAGCGCATTGAGCGATTTCTTGCGTCCGCGGACTTTCTCCAGCGGAATGAGATGTCCTTCGTCATCCATATGCATGACCGGCTTGATATTCAGAAGCGTTCCCGCCCATGCACTCGTACGAGAGACGCGCCCACCGCGGAACAAGAACATGAGATCTTCAACCGTGAACCAATGCGCCATGTGCAATTTGTTGTCCTCGACCCACCGATACACTTCATCAATCGATGCACCGGCGCGCTTCTTTTGGGCGGCATGCCAGATGAGTAAGCCTTCGCCCCCGGAAGCTGCAAGAGTGTCAACGGCATACATCGTGCGCTCGGGAAACTCCTCTTGCAATGAGCGTAAGAGCAGATCGATCGCGACGTACGTGCCCGAAAGTCCGCTTGAAAAGCCGATGTAGAGCACATCATCGTCGCCCGAGAGGATTTCGCGCAGCGCCGTTTCGGCTTCACCGAGATTGGGGAGCGAGGTCGTGATCACCTTGCCTTCGCGCATCATGGTATAGAACTGTTTGAGGTCGGTCACCTGTCCTTTGAGATAGCTCTGATGGCTGACACCATCGATCATGAAGGTCAAGGGGAAGATGGTCAGATCGAACTCATCGATCATATATTCGGGAAGGTTGCAGCTTGAGTCGGTCACGATCTTGAATCCCATGGCATGCCTTTCGGTTCGTCGAAGTGCTTCGCAAAGCTGGTGCGGGCGGCATCCGACCGTCGACGTGAGGGATGCGGATGCAATTCGTGTTTTCTATACGCACTATTATGCCATTCTCTTGAACAGACGGGGTATCTCATCGGTGTAATCTTCTATACTGTCAATGGCATTTCAGTCAAGATCGAGCATGAAACGAAGGAAATGAGCAGTGAGTAATTTCAAAGATACGATGATCCTTCCCAAAACCGATTTTCCCATGCGGGGCAATCTTGCGGCGAACGAGCCCAAGCGCCTGGCGTGGTGGGATGAGATCGATATCTATGCGAAAGTGCTGGAGAAGAACAAGGACGGCAAGCCCTTCATCCTGCACGATGGACCGCCCTATGCGAACGGTCCGATCCATATCGGTCATGCTTTCAATAAGATCCTCAAGGATTTCGTCAATAAAAGCCATGCGCAGCGGGGTTTTTACACCCCTTATATCCCGGGATGGGATTGCCATGGCCAGCCTATTGAGCACATGGTCGAAAAAACACTCGGCCCTGACGAGATGGCACGCACGTCACTACCGCGTCTGCGTGAGCTCTGCCGCGACTGGGCAACGAAATATGTCGATATCCAGCGCGAAGGGTTCAAGCGCCTCGGCGTGAATGCGGATTGGGCGCATCCCTATCTTACCTACACGCCTGATTACGAGGCGGGCAATGTTGAGCTCTTCAAGGATATGTATTTGAAGGGTTCGATCTATCGGGGACGCAAGCCGATCCACTGGTGCATGCATTGCCATACCGCGCTTGCGGAAGCGGAGATCGAATACGCCGATGAGGTTTCGCCCTCCATCTACGTCCGTTTTGTCCTTGATACGATCCCCGGGGTCTTCGAAGCTGCAGGCGTGACGGGTCAGGCGGACATCCTCATCTGGACGACGACACCGTGGACCTTGCCAGCGAACACAGCGGTATCGGTGGCACCCGATGCCGACTATGTCATGGTCAAGGCTGCCGGGCGCAATATGATCTTCGCCGAGGCAAAGGTTGAAGAAGTAGCCGAGATCGCTGGGTGGGATGAGTACGAGCTTGTGCGCGATGAGGCGGGGGAGGTTGTCAAGCTGACGGGCAAGGAGCTTTTCGGTCTCACCTATACCGCTCCTATCCGGCGTGACCTCAAGGGTACGATCATCTACGGCGACCACGTTACGCTCGATACGGGAACCGGTGCTGTGCATACCGCTCCGGGACATGGTCAAGATGACTATCTGGTCGGGCTCGAATTCGACATCCCGCTGCTCATGCCCGTTGATGACAACGGCGTGCTTACCGAAGAAGCGGGTGGCTTCGCAGGTCTTTCTGTGATGGATGCAAACCCGAAGATCATCGAGTGGTTGCGCGAGCAGGGTACGCTCGTCGCAAGCCTTGAGATCGAGCACTCCTATCCCCATTGCTGGCGCTGCCATGAGCCTGTTATCTTCCGTGCGACCGACCAATGGTTCGTTTCGATGGATAAGAATGCGCTGCGCGAAGAGGCATGCCTTGCGATCAATAATGAGGTGAAGTGGATTCCTGAGTGGGCATCGCGCCGCATTGGAGCGATGGTCACCGATCGACCCGACTGGTGTATTTCACGCCAGCGGTCGTGGGGTGTTCCGATCCCTGTTTTCAAATGCGAGAAGTGTGGGAATACCGTTGCGAATGCCGAGACGTTCGATGCGGTGATCGAGCTTTTCAAGCGCGATGGATCGGACGCCTGGTTCACCCATGATCCGAAGGATTATCTCCCGCATGGCATCGCCTGCGAGGTATGCGGGTGTGAGACACTCGTGCCCGAAAAGGACATTCTGGATGTGTGGTGGGAATCGGGCGTTTCGCACACCTCCGTGCTCAAGCACCGCGCATCAGAGGGACTTGCCTTTCCTGCCGATATGTATCTTGAGGGATCCGACCAGCACCGCGGGTGGTTCCAGTCATCGCTGCTTACCTCGATCGGTGCCTATGGCGTGGCGCCGTACCGCTCTGTCATGCACTGCGGATTCACGGTGGATGCTGAGGGACGCAAGATGTCGAAGTCGCTTGGCAATGGTATCGATCCGGCGGAGGTCATCGATGCGTTCGGTGCCGATGTGCTCAGACTTTGGGTCAGCAGCGTCGATTACTCCCAAGACGTGCGCATCTCTGATGACATCCTTGCAGGTACCTCAGATGCATACCGGAGAATCCGTAACACGTTCCGGTTTTTGTTGGGCAGCCTTGACGATTTCGATGATGAGCGTGACAGCGTAACTTCATGGGATGAACTTGAGCCGCTTGATCAGTGGGCTTATGTGGCAACGCTCGAGCTGCTTGATGACGTGACCGAGGCGTATGAAAATTACAAGTTCCATCTTGTGTTCCGCTCGATCTATGAGTTCATCACCAATACGTTGTCCTCGATCTATATGGACGCAGCAAAGGATCGGCTCTATTCTGAGGCTCGGGACTCTCAGAAGCGTCGTGCAGCTCAGACGATCCTTATGAATATCCTTGAGATCATGGTACGTGTGCTGAGTCCCATTCTGTCATTCACCACTGAAGAGGTGTGGCAATGCTATCCGCCTGCGATGCGCGCTCGTGCAGACCGCCCGCTTTCGGTGCAGCTTGCGGGGTGGCCGAAAGCGGACGAGATGGTACCTGCAATGCCTGAAGGAAAGCGCTCGGTTATCTCTCAGGACTTTGCAGCCATTCTTGAGATGCGCGATGCGGTCACCAAGGCGATTGAAGAGGCGCGCGCGAATGGGATCATCAAGAAGAGTCAGGAGGCAGCCGTAACGTGTACGGTTCCTGCCGATACCCTGGAGGTTCTTAACTCGTATGACCGTGACCTTTTCACGGAGATGTTTATCATCGCCGAGATTGCGTTTGTACAAGGGGATGAACTTTCTGCGACGGTTGAAGCCACTATGCTTGATAAGTGCGAGCGGTGCTGGAATCATCGTGAGCTCGTTACTGACTCTCCTTATGGCAAGGTTTGCGCTCGGTGTGAGGACGTCCTTACATCCCTCGACATTGACCCTGCCAAGCAGGCTTGATATCACCATAGATTACTATGGCGTTTAAAGAGCGAACAGGGACAAACAAGCACGCGCTCGTTCTGTTCGCTCTTGGTGCACTTGCATGGTTTCTTTTCGACCTGATCACGAAACGCATCATGAATGCGCATGCCTTGGGCGAGCGCATCGCTGGTCCGTTTTGCGGACTCATCGAGTTTAGACTCGTCCACAACACGGGAGGTGCGTGGGGAATGTTTGGCGATATGACCTTTGTGCTCGGTTTGTTCTCGCTCTTCGTCTGTGCGCTCATCCTTGTTTTTGCTTTTCGGTACCGCACGCATTTGAATACGGTATCGATGATCTCGCTCGCGCTTGTCTTTGCCGGAGGGCTCGGCAATGCGTCCGATCGTTTCGTCTATGGCTATGTCATCGATTTCATCCAGCCTGTCTTCATCGATTTTCCGACCTTCAACATCGCCGATATCGGTATCACGTGCGGTGTCGTGCTCTTTCTGATCTCGTTTTTTGCAGGCACGTACAAACAAGAGCATGCAAACGGTGATGTTCATGATGCACATGACGAGCCTGAAGGGGGGAGGTGATCGCCCATGGCGCGTTCGATCTGTCATTTTGCCGACGAGCGTGATGCGGGCAAGCGCCTCGATGTCGTCTTGGCTGAGCGGGGATGGTACTCGAGCCGATCGAGCGCGACGCGCGCGATCGAGGGCGGACGCGTTCTTGTGGGCGGCAATCCCGTGCAGAAGCGCACCATTGTGAAAGCGGGGGACGCCATCTATTGCGAGCTTGATGAGGAGCCCGGCGATTGCAAGCTTATGGGCGAACCGATCCCGCTCGATATCAGATACGAAGACGATGACCTGATCGTGCTTTCGAAACAACCGGGTCTCATTTGCCATCCCAGCGCCGATCACCGTGAGTCCACGCTCGTCAATGCGCTCATCCACCACTGCGGACGTGAGCATCTGTGCAATGTCCAGGGCGAAGATGACCGTCTTGGCATCGTGCATCGGCTCGATGGCGATACGAGTGGTCTCATGCTTGCTGCTAAAACCGATGAAGCGGGGCGCGTGCTCATGGATGCGATCGCGCTCAAGGACGTTGAGCGGAAATACTTGTGCCTCGTGCACGGCATCATCGATCAGCAGACCGGTATGATCGATGCACCCATCATGCGCAATCCTAAAGATCGCACCCAGATGGCGGTGGGAGAGGGAGCTTCGTCGCGCGAGGCGATCACGACTTTCGAGGTCATCGAACGCTTTGAGAGCTCGGCACATGATGATGGATATACGCTTCTTTCCTGCAAGCTCTACACGGGGCGTACCCATCAGATTCGCGTTCATTTGCAATTCATCAAACACCCGGTCGTGGGGGATCAAACGTATACGACCCATAGCCCTCGCTCCGGATGTGCGTCCCTAGGCTTGGATCGGCAATTCCTTCACTCTTACGCACTTGCTTTTGAGCATCCCTGCCATGATGAGACCCTCTCTTTTACCGATCATCTCTATCCCGACCTTGCTCGTGCGCTTGAGACGATTGAGGAGCGCGGATGTGGGGTCACGGAAGCCTACGCGGATAGCTATCAGTTCTTGAAAGGATGGTCATGAACGACACGAAAAAGGTACTCGTTGGAGTAACTGGGTGCATTGCAGCATATAAAAGTTGCGAGATCGTGCGCGGCTTGCAAAAGGCAGGCTTCGACACTCAGGTGGTCATGACCGCCTCTGCCCAGAAGTTCGTCGGCAAAGCCACCTTCGATGCTCTCTGTCAGCATCCGACGTCCACGGAGCTTTTCGAGGACGTTCTGCCCATACCCCATATCACACTCGCGCAAAGCTGCGACCTATTTCTGATTGCGCCCTGCACAGCGAATGTGATCGCGAAGATCGCTCACGGGATTGCTGATGACCTTTTGACCTCGGTGGCGCTTGCATGTCCTTCCCCGATCATGATCGCGCCCGCCATGAACGTCAATATGTATGAAAACCCAGCAACGCAGGAGAACCTTGCGCTTCTTCGCGCGCGCGGTATTAAGCTCATCGAGCCGGAGGTGGGGCATTTGGCGTGCGGAGATGAGGGGAAAGGAAAGCTCGCACGTGTTGAGGTGATTGTGGATGCTTGCGTGCAAGCTCTTTCGTCTCAGCATAAGCCGCTTGAGGGCAAGCGCGTGCTCATCACAGCGGGACCAACGCAAGAACCCATCGACGAGGTGCGCTATATCTCCAACCATTCGAGCGGAAAGATGGGTTGTGAACTTGCGCGAGCAGCGTGTGAGGCGGGAGCAGAGGTGTGCGTGATATCGGGACCGGTTGACCTTGTCTATCCGGAGGGCACCGACGTTATTCGAGTTAAGCGCGCCGAAGAGATGGATGAGCAGGCGCTTGCGCACGGTCGCGATGCCGACATCATCATCTGCGCTGCAGCGGTTGCCGACTATGCTCCGAAGAAGCGCTTTGAGGGGAAATTGAAAAAGGATCGCAATGATGATGCGCTTGCCCATATTGATTTCGAGCGCACCCCTGACATTCTTGCGAACCTCTCAGCTGAGCGCCGTCCTGGACAGGTGATCATCGGATTCGCCGCTGAAACGGACAAAGTGATTGACGAAGCACGCCGTAAGGTTATTGCGAAAGGCGTTGACGCCATTGTTGCCAATGATGTTTCGGGTGGGAAGGTGTTCGGCAAAGATGAAACCGAGATCGCAATTGTCACGGCGACGGACGCGGTTGAACTCCCGTCTCAATTGAAACGCCACGCCGCGCAGGCTGTCATAGATACCGCAAAGGATCTTCTCAAGTGTTCCTAACGCGGATTTTTTGTAGAGAATTTTTCGGAGCGGTTCCCACTTTGGGGGAACCGCTTTCATTTTCATGATCAATGCCGTGGTCAGCAGCATCTTATTACCCTGTCAAATAGGCTTTCAATCGCCGCTTCAAATTGCAGGGGATGAACGAAATCGTTTACAATTTGTAAGGTATATGTAAGATTTGCTCGTAAAGGATAGAGCCATGAAACGCACACGAACTCGTATCCTATCCACCATCCTTTCCCTCGCTCTCGTGACGTCCTTGTTTGGGATCCCTGCTTTTGCTGCAGAAGGCGATGAGGCATCGTCTGATTCCACGCAAGCAACCATTGATGAAGCGACGGATAAGTCTTTGGACGAAAACGCGCAGGAGGACGGTTCAGAAACCGATCTTTCCGACGAAGCAACTGATGAGGAAGCTTCCGATGACGCGACCAAGACGGTGCCCTCAGAAGAGACGACCGAGGATGATCAGAATCTTACTAATAAAGTCAGTATCGAGATCTTTGATCAGCGCCCCTTCATAGAGGGATCCGAACTCCACTTCCAAATCGCGCTTGGCGAGCATGGCGTTGATGCAATCGATACGCATCATACGATCGATGGATACTATCATGGTCTTGTAACTTTTAATGATGTCGAGCCGGGTTCATACGACCTCGTTGTGTCCTGTCCTAAGTTCAAGGATTACAAGCAGACCATCTATGTTTCTGATGAGATTGGAAACGATGGTCGCAATATTATCCGTTCCTATCGCGTTGTGCTCTATACCTGGGATTATGCGATCGGTTCCGGTGAGGTCAACCATCCCGGTATCATTTTCTATGGCGATGTCACGGGTGACCGTGCTATTGACAACGCTGACGTTGATGTGATGATCGATGCGATCCAGACCGGCTCGAGCGAGTCGACGCGCGACCTTACGGGCACGGGTACCGTGAGTCTTGTTGATCTTCAGGTTCTTGCCGAAGCGTACGGACGGGAAGATGTCCTGTCATCCACCGCTTCAAGCATGCTTTCCCACAATCTCAACAATGTCGAAGTGACTGAAGAGGTTGTGATCGTTGAAGATGACCCGCAAAGCCTTCCGCTCCAAGAGGTCATTGGCAACCCCGATCAGGAATCAAGTGTCAAAGTCAAGACGAAGAGCAATGAGCCGATCAGTCAAGAGCATCCTGTATCGCTCGTGTTCAATAACTTGCAAGACGTCAGCAATGATGGCGTTGAGGCAATGGTCATCAAGCCGCCCCATGTAGAGAGCGCTGATGCAACCACCGATACACGTCCTCGCGAGGGAACCATTACGGCTGAATACGATGACGCCAATGGTTTCACACAGTATCTCGAATTTACCTTCCGCGACCAAAACGAAGTGTCCACGCTCTCCGAGCGCGCGCAGAATATTGCGCAAGCACTCGGCATCATTCCTGAGAAGGCCTATGCGGATCAGGCTGCGAGCGCAGTCATCGACAGCAATGGCAACATCATCGTCGATTTCGGTCGCAAGATCGCAATCAAGAAAGTGACGCTCAAGATCACCAAGGTTGCGAACGAGAACTTGAATCTGGCTGAGATTTCTTCGGTTGAATTCCTGAACGAGATGCAAGATCGCATCCCGGCTCCAGAGATGAATATCCCCACTGGTCTGACGGGCAAGCCCGGGTCGAAAGAATTCAGCATCAGCTGGAATCCCGAGCCCGAAGGCAACGTCCATGGCTATGAGGTGTTCATTGAGGCGAACGGTAAGCATCAGATCATGACGACGAAGAACAGCAATCTCGTCGTGACTGAGTTCGCTTATGGCAAAAAGGGCAAAGTTGAAAACGGTGTTATCTACACGGTGAAAGTTCAGTCCATGAACGGGCAATGGCGCAGCGGTTGGTGCGATCCCATCACGGTGAAACCGATGGCGACAAAGGTTCCCGATCCGCCTGAGAATGTCAATGCGACTCCGGGATACAAATATATTACCGTGAGCTGGAAGATGATGGAGGATACGGACAAGCACACGATCCATTACTCCGTCAAGGGTTCGAATGACTGGAAGACTATCACCGATGTTACAACGAACAGCTATCAGATCTCGAATCTGCTCGATCGGACAACCTATCAGGTTTATGTGACGGGTATCAATGCTATCGGTGAGAGCCGTCCTTCCGATACCGCCTCTGCAACGACAACCACGATCGATCCCGCAGAGCTGCCAACCTACCGCTTGATCAATTCGCAAACAAGCGATGGGCGCTACATGAACAATATCGCTGGTGTACGTGCAATATCAGGCACCATGGTCGATTCGCCCCTTGATACGAACGGCACGGCACTTGGTATCTTCGACAATGACTACACGTCGTACATGATGAAGCAGGACTGGGACATGGGTTGCGCCTACAATGCGGGTAACCACGGTGTTGAAGTCTCCTTCACCACTCCGCAGACGATCGGTTTCGTGTCCTTCGCGGCATCAACGCAGAACCTCGAATACTCTGCGATCAAGCTCTTCGCGCGCAATGCCGAGGGTGTTATGACGGCTGTCAACAACATCTCTTATACCTATCAAACATGCTCGAACGGCAGGCGCTATGTGCTCGTGAGGATTCCGGGCGGTGTTACAACCGATCAGATCCTGCTTGGCATGAGCCGGTATGTGCGCTATATCGATATCGCCGAGATGCGTATCCATGGGTACAACGATATCGAGGATCGAATCAATGACTTGTATGGCGATGATATGCATATCACGCTCAAGCAATCCGTTCGCGATAATCCGGCGATTTTCGAAGAGCTTCAGACGCAGCTCGATACACCTGAGCCCAACGGCGATTACTATCCTTATCGTGCAAGCGCTCAGCGCGAACTCGATTTCGCCAAGAAGCTCTATGAAGACGAGCAGGCAGGTTTGGGTGAAGTCATCAAGATCCATACCGAGCTCAATGATTCAGCTGATAATGGCAAGAACCTCGGCATTGGCGGTCTTAATGCATGGCAGCCGATCGGCAAGGTTGCAGCCGCCAATGACACGATCATTGCCTATGTGGCGTCCCCGAACGTGAAGACGGTCGGCAATACCTCTAATTCGAAGGTGCAGATATATGTCGGTCAACATTACGCCGAGTCCTCGAATCCGCCTTCCTATGGTGGCGTGTTCCCCGTCGGACGTCAGCAATATTCCGTTCCGCAGCGGGTCACAAAGGATACGGCTGAGCGCGGAAGTCAGCTATATGTCCAGTATGCGGGCTCGAATACGAACGAAGAGTGGTACATCCGCGTCATGGGTGCCACGAGCAGCCCGTATCTCGATCTCTACAAAGACCATGATCCGGCTTCGCGTGCAGCGAAAGCAGAGAAGTACATCAACGCCCTTGATGAGCGCGTGGATGAGCTTGCGCAGGCAAAAGCCGATGAGGCAGCACATGATGCGCTCCATAGCGAATCTGTGAACGACCTTGGTGAGCAGAATGTCAACGTATTCGAGAATGACTACGCTGATGCGAGCTGCATCCTCAACTCTACTGAGATCATGACGGACTATATGCTCTACTCCGTTGCCGCTACCAAGGCTATCAGTGCTTGTGGTTCGCGCACTGATCCGATGGCGACACGTGTTTCCAAGTTGCTCGCCACGATGGATGGCACCGATCAGCTGATGACCTTGTTCTACCAGCACAAAGGTCTTGCAGCTGAGGGCATGGGTGCTGCAAAGGCGAATACGGTACCCGCGCGCCATCTCAACATCCGCCAGATGCGCATGTTCGCCGGTGCGTTCATGTACGCCTCGGGTAACCATATTGGCGTCGATTATCAGCAATCCGGTAATTTCGCAGGACTGCGACCCATCTCTGATGCAGCAACCGCGCCCGGTGCGACAAGGTCTCAGGGCGATGGCAATTACTTCGGCTGGGGTGTTGCCCATGAGATCGGTCATAACATCAATGATGGTCGGTACTCCTACGCTGAGGTGACGAACAATTACTTCGCACAACTCTGCCGTATGATCAATGACGGTACGACACGGTTCACCTATGACAAGGTTTATGATAGGGTGACCTCGGGCGCCAAGGGTCGCAGCGGCAATGTGTTCACACAGCTCGCGATGTACTGGCAGCTTATGCTTGCGCATGACAACAATGAGATCTATACAATCTATAACGACCCTGACAGCATCTTCGCAAATAGGATCGTTGCCCGCATGGACAGCTATGCACGCGTTCCCGCATCAGCCCCTGCTCCTGACGGTGTAGCCCTTGCCCTTGACGGCGGTGAGAGCCAAAATGTCATCAGGCTTGCATCTGCAGCAGCCCAGAAGAATCTGGCGAAGTTCTTCACCTGCTGGGGTCTTGTTCCCAACGAGCAAACGATGCGCTATATCTCGCAGTTCCCCGAGGAGACACGCGCGCTCCAGTATGTGACCGATGACGCGGTCAAGTGGACGCGGGCGAATCCTGGTGCGGCGAAGGTTGTTTCGCGTGATGTCGTGGCTGCTTCGGTTTCCCAGAAGGACAACCTTGTTACGGTGACTGTGTCAACGACCGATCCCGCTTGTGCGAACTCGCTTTTGGGCTATGAGATCTCCCGGGTAACCTACGCTGAGGGCAAGCCCTCATCCGAAATCGTCGGGTTCGCCACCACCACTGATGGCTCTGCAACCTTTGTGGACAATGCAGGATTTTTGGGTAACCGTGCGGTGATCTACTCCGTTAAGGCGGTCGACAAGTTCCTGAATTACTCCAATGAGTTCAAGACGGACCAGATCAAGCTCAACGGTGCGGGCATGTACAACCAGAAGGATTGGGCGGCAAGCTCCAATATGACGTCCGATCAGGACCAGGTCCAAGCAACCGTTCCCGTTGAAGGTGACTTCGAGTGTGCCGATGAGCTTTCGAAGAATACTGTAAGCGCTGTTGAGCGCCTCGTATCGGGCAGCCTGGAGACTGATTTCACGGGCACGGCAGCTGACGCTGATCCGTGGATTGCGATCGACATGCGGCAGGCACGTGCGATCTCGAGCATTCGCTATACGCCAGCGCAGACGGGTACGCCCATCACGGGGTATAAGATCGAGTCGAGCCTAGATAACATGAAGTTCACGCAGATTGCCAGCGGTACGTTCTCGGTCGATCCGAAGAACGGATATGCGCAGATTTACTTCTATGGTCAAAGCGAAGAGGGTGGTGTGTCGAATCCTTGGATCACCACCGAGACAGCGCGCTATCTCCGCATCACTGCAGTAGGCGCGCAGGGGCAGAAGATCGGCATCGGTTCGATCAATGTCTTCGGACCGTCCGGTGATGATGTTGACTTCCTCGCTGTTGAAGGCGAAGAGGACGTTCCTGTGATCGGCGTGCTCGGTGAGGACTACCAGCTTGAGGCGGGCGACCATCATACAGAGAATGTCATTCCTGCTGGCAGCATCGTATTCACCGGTCGCTACAAGGGCAACCCCGCCTATAACGTGGTTGTTCTCTATGACGAAGCAGGTAAGATCGTCGGCGGAACCAAGGTTGTAGGTGATAGCGAAGAGCTCATCGCTGAGCAGGTGATTTTGGCAGAGGATCCGGGCAATGCGCTTCTTGGTGAGACCTCTGACGGCAGGTGGGTCTACTGGATCTCGCCTGACAACCAGATCCAGGGAAAGGTCCGGGCAGAACTCTATCGTGTTGACAATGCTCTTACCAATGAGGGGCAGCGTCTCGTTGCAGATTCGCTCTATGTGAGCATCCCATCAACCCTTCCAACCATCGTCTTCAAGGCGAACTAGGCAAGCACGCAAGGAAATGGAGAACAAGATGATTACAACGTACGCGAAGAATTTCCTCATCGGGTGCTTTGCTCTGATGCTCGTCAGCTTATGTGTGGTCCATCCTGCATATGCTGCTCCGGCTCACCCCGAGGTTGTGCTCGCTCAAAGCGGCGACGATATCGATGTGACCATCAATAAATCGGCGACCGATGTAAGTGCGCTTTCGCTCAACTTGAATTTGAATGTGAAGGCGAACAGCATTGATGCGGTCACGGTGCGCTTCGACTTCAGCGATGCAGTGAAGAATGCGTCTCGCATCCATGATTACCGCGTTGATACGGTCTCCGACGAGAAGAGCCTGCTCAGTGTTTATATTGCTGGTGGAAACGATCTGTTCGCCCAGGGCTCCCTCTACATTGGCAAGATCGTGCTCGGTCTTGATACCCAGAAAAGCGCTGGCGCGCAGGTTACGGTGAGTATTCCCGAGGGCGGTAAGGCTATCCAGACGGTCTATAACGGATATACGGAGAATAGCGATGATGAACTGTACCTCGAAAAACCGTTCACGGCATATCTGGGCAGCGAGAAGCAGTTGCAAGAAACGCCCCAGCCGGGAGAGAAGCCCGTGGGAGGGGATCTTCCTGCCACGGGTGATGAGGAGCTCATGCTCATCGGGATTCTGCTTGTGATTGCGGCTCTTTCCTTCATGTGTCTCGGCGTATACAGGTGGAAAAAAGCCAAATAGCATTTTCAGTGCTTGAATCATTTTGTGGGTAACGTTAGAATGTTCGAGGTCTTTTAAAGGCATTACGGGTTGTGGCGCAGTTTGGTAGCGCACTTGACTGGGGGTCAAGGGGTCGCAGGTTCAAATCCTGTCAACCCGACCAGAAAACAAAAGAGAACCTTCGGGTTCTCTTTTTTTGTGAGAGGGGTGACATCCTGCTTGAGCAGGATTGAGCGCAGCGAAAAGGATTTGAACCGTGCAGGTTCACCGGTATGCGACCATGAGGGCGCATACCAGCCGCGAGGGTCAAGGCCGAAGAGCGAAGCGTGCCTTGATGCGAGCGAACACCTGTCAACCCGACCGATTCTTGCCGATACTCCACTAGTACAATCGGCAGAGCTCCGTTCAGAAGCTCCGCAGCCTTCACTCCGCTCTACCGATTGTACCGATGCGCAGAGATGGCATTATCTCCATCCTGCTCCCATAGGCGGACACCGCGCGTTCGCCGTCAATATCGAAAACGATATTGACGTGAAGATGACATCTGATAAGATATCGGGTTGCTGGTTCGCAGTCGATCTGAGACGGGCGATTAGCTCAGGGGGAGAGCACTACCTTGACACGGTAGGGGTCACAAGTTCAA
>CAZFGW010000006.1:0-85213 GCA_964518575.1 uncultured Eggerthellaceae bacterium | reverse complement strand
AACCAATGAATTGACATCTCGATGGGCATATGAGGGGCGAGATTCATCTCGCCCGTCTTGCAACGACCCCAATAATGAATCATCGGGTGATTGCGTTGTGCCAATGGTGACCCCAAACCGCAACAACCCCGATAACGTACCATTGCGGGCGAGATTTATCTCGCTCCTGCGTCTATACCCAATCATTATTGGAATTGATTCGCTGTTGGTTACGAATGGTTCAATCCCAATATCTATCCCAATCGTTTTCGCCATGAGATCCTTAAAACTGAGTTGCTTTATAATTGAAAGCACGCTGCGGTTGAAGCCATCTGGCATATATGAAGCGTCGGCCTATCCGCAGTGGATGGATCGATCACTAGGCTGGCACTATGACCCATGCACAGGAACATAACGACGAACACGCGCTGCACGATTTTATTTCGGAAGATGAGATCGCACGCAGCGTTTCTTCTCCGATGTTCCCGCCGATCGCGCTCTCTTCCGAATCAGAATCTGTTCTAACTCCTGACGCTGTCGCTGAAACGGATAATGCTCCTCTTGATGAGTACGCATCGGATACCTTGCAGGATGAGGTTATGTCGAGATCGGAAAAAACGCATGAGTCGGTTTCCGTTTTTTGAGCCGACTATCTCTGCAAAGATCGTGCAAAGCGTCGCGGCGCAGCAACCAAATCAGTTAAACACTCGGAAGTATGCGCGCAAGACACGCTCATGCGCCAAGGAAGAGACCGATGTCGTCGTATCTGAAATCAAAGATGAGCCCGAAGACGTTCCTGAAATAGATGAGACGGAAGAAGCTGTTTGTGCAAAAGCGCCCATCGTAGTTGATGAGGCAGACGAAATAGACGCGCTTAATGATAAAGATAGCTTTGATGATACATCGAGTGAACCCGAAGATAAGGGAGAAGCGTTCGATGATATTTCAGGCGAATTGTCTGGTGACAATAATGATTCCGGAGAAACGTTCGATGACAATACGGAAGACCTCGAAGAAGCAGAAGATGAATCTGAAAACAATGACAGCGACGATGTAGACTCCGAAGACGATGTGGATATAGATATTGACGAGGATGACGACGAACTCGATCCGGATGATGAAGGCATCAACCGTCTCGCGATCATGGAATCGGGCGAAGCACGCGTTTCGTTCAAGCGTCCGACCAGCATGGATATCGCTTCCAAAGTGCAAAATGCGCGAACCCCGCAGTCCTCGGGAAACATCATGATCGCAATCGGTGGGGGAGCGCTCATCGTAATCATCCTGGTAGCCATCCTTGTCATCTCCGTTGTTTCGACACCGGTGAGCACGGGAGAGGATGTGGTTGACGAGCCCGCGATCGAGCAGGAAGAGGATCTTCGCTATGAGCAGCTGCAACCGGTGACCATGGCGTATGAGCTGACGACTTCCGACCCGGCGCTTGCAGGGGACAACCCCGTTTTCCAATTCCGTTATCCAACGGGTTGGGAGCTTGATATGTCGAAATCCGAGGACGGAATGATCTCGCTCGTGAACGAGAGCGACCGCGCAATCGCAGTCACGTTCTATGCGTATCCCGCCTCAACTACCGGTCCGCGGACAATCGTTTCCTCGATTGATAAGATCCGTGACGCATCATTCACGCCATCCATTTCGCGGGGCATTGATCTCAGTTCCTTGGGGTCGTTTGTGGTTGCGGGCGTCGCATTGCAGTCGGGAACGGCGAAAGATTTCATGGACGGAACCGTATCCACCTCAGAGGCGATCTGCCTTCTGTCCGCGCATGCGCTCGATGATCCGCAAAATATCATCGTCAAAGGTGGTGTTCCGTATTTCTCCTATGGCGGTGACATCGCGTTTTGCTGCGGTGTTCCTGAAGGAGGCATGACGAACCAGCAGGCAAGTGAGGCAGTCGCGATCATCGCAAGCTTCGTACAGGTTCTGTGATGCGCTGATGTCCCTTCGCCATCAACAACATTCTTTATAACGTTGTTGCAATCATTGCTTGGTGTCTGATACTATGTGCACGCCGACAAGGCGGCAGTGCGATTGCGATCGCGCGAAAACCTGGCGACCCCGCTCATCATCTTTCCAAGATCGAGGGTTGCGCGGCTTCGAGCCGCTTGCCTGACATGCAGGTATTTTAAAAACCAGCCAATCCGGTTTCTATTCTTTCGTGCGCCTTTTTTCGATTTTTTCTTCAAATTCGGTTTCTTTTTTGTTAAAGTTTATGTTTGCTGTGTATAAGCGACCCTATTTGGAGGCAGGTCATTGGCTAAAGAAGATGTGATCGAGCTCGAGGGCACCGTCAAAGAAGCGCTCCCGAACGCTATGTTCAAGGTTGAACTTGAGAACGGGCATGAGGTCTTGGCTCATATTTCTGGCAAGATGCGCATGCACTACATCAAGATCCTTCCGGGAGATCGGGTAACGGTGGAGCTTTCCGTCTACGACCTGAACCGCGGGCGAATCACGTATCGTTTCAAATAGGTATCTTTTACGGGGGAATATCTTTTCGGGTATCCCTTTTTCCTCTTTGGTCGGAAGAGGAAGAGCAAGCACGGAAAAAAGCAAATCATCGCCAGCGGCTGGGCGTGTACGTATAGAAGGAAACATCAACCGAAAGGAAATGAAATGAAGGTACGTCCTTCGGTCAAGAAGATGTGCGACAAATGCAAGATCATCAGGCGTCATGGCAAGGTGCTCGTCATTTGCGAGAACCCGCGTCATAAGCAGCGCCAGGGATAAGGGAGGGAAATAAGTTATGGCAGTACGTCTCGTAGGCGTAGACCTTCCACAGAGCAAGCGCATCGAAATCGCCTTGACCTACATCTATGGCATTGGTCTTACTACATCAAAAGAAGTTCTCGCTGCAACCGGCGTGAACCCGGACACCCGTGTGAAGGATCTCACCGAAGATGATCTTTCCAAGCTTCGCGACTATATCCAGAACAATCTGAAGGTCGAAGGCGACCTGCATCGCGAGGTTTCGCAAAACGTCAAGCGCCTGATGGAAATCGGCTGCTATCGCGGTCTCCGTCATCGCAGGGGTCTTCCGACCCGCGGACAGCGGACGCATACGAATGCCCGCACCCGCAAGGGTCCGCGTAAGCAAATCGGTGGTAAAAGAAAGTAAGTGAGGAAGCATAATGGCTAAAAAGAACGTAACTGCGCGTGTCAAGCGCTCTGAACGTAAGAATATTGCCGTGGGTGCTGCTCACATCAAGTCTACGTTCAACAACACGATCATCAGCATCACGGATCCGCAGGGCAATGTGATCGCTTGGCAATCAGCCGGAACCGTCGGCTTCAAGGGCTCTCGTAAATCAACGCCGTTCGCTGCTCAGATGGCAGCTGAGGCGTGTGCGAAGATCGCCATGGAGCACGGACTTCGCAAGGTCTCCGTCTTCGTCAAGGGACCGGGCTCCGGTCGCGAAACGGCCATCCGCACGCTTCAGGCGGCGGGGCTTGAGATCGCCAGCATTCAAGATTGCACTCCCATCCCGCACAACGGTTGCCGTCCGCGCAAGCGTCGTCGCGTGTAGATAGAAAGGATCCATTCTATGGCACGTTATACAGGAGCAACCTGTCGCCTTTGCCGTCGCGAAGGGTGCAAGCTCTTCCTTAAGGGCGATCGTTGCTACACAGATAAATGCGCTTTCGAGCGCCGCGAGTATGCTCCGGGCGAAGCCGGACGCAAGCGCATCAAGGAAAGCGAATATCGCATGCAGCTTCGTGAGAAGCAGAAGACCAAGCGTATGTACGGTCTCCTTGAGAAGCAGTTCCATCATTATTATGAGATGGCAAATCGTCAGCAGGGCGTTACGGGTGAGAACCTGCTCCGCATCCTCGAGAGCCGTCTTGACAATGTCGTTTACCGCCTTGGTTTCGCCAAGTCACGCAACGAGGCGCGTCAGCAGGTGCGCCACGGTCATATCCTGGTGAACGGTCATCGCGTCGACATCCCCTCATTCAGGGTTCGTCCGGGGGATCTGGTAGCGATTGCACCGAAAGCTCGCGATATGCTCGTTATCAAGAGCGCGCTGATCTCAAGTGAGCGCACTCAGGTTCCAGCATGGCTTGAAGTTGATATCGAAAAGCTGCAGGGCAGTGTTTTGGCTCTTCCGCAGCGCGATCAGATCGATTCCGATATCCGCGAACAGCTTATCGTCGAACTTTACTCGAAATAACCCAAGGTTTTTAAGGAGGCTCATAAAACATGACAGAGTTCATGAGGCCTACTGCTACAACAGAAGAAGTCAGCAATACTGTTGCTCGCTATATCGTCGAGCCGCTCGAGCGTGGCTATGGCAACACGCTGGGCAATTCGATGCGCCGAGTACTGCTCTCTTCACTCGATGGAGCGAAAGCGACTGCGATCCAGATCGAAGGCGTCCAGCATGAGTTCACCACCGCTGAGGGTGTGATCGAGGACATCACTGATATCGTCTTGAATGTGAAGGGGCTCGTTTTCAGCCCACTCACGGACGAGATCACCGATGCGGTCGCACATGTTTCCGCTGAGGGACCGTGCGTGGTGACCGGTGCTGATCTTGAGGTTCCCACGGAGTTCACCCTGATCAACCCCGAGCATGTCATCGCCACCGTCGCCGATGGCGGACAGCTCGATATGACCATCCGCATCGGTGTGGGACGCGGGTATGTTTCCGCTGACAACAACAAGCGCACGGAAGATCCTATCGGCATCATTCCGGTCGATTCGCTCTTCTCCCCGGTTCGTCGTTGCACGATGAACGTCGAGGACACGCGTGTTGGTCAGCGCACCGACTACGATCGCTTGATCCTTGAAGTCGAAACCGATGGCAGCCTGACCCCCACTGAGGCGGTCTGCCGTGGTGCGAACATCATCAATCAGTACATGGGTGCATTTCTCTCGCTGTCCGAATCGGGCGACGACGAGGAGCTGGAAGCAGTTTCCATCTTTGCTCCTGAGAACACAGAAACCAACGCTGAGCTTGACAAGCAGATCGAGGATTTGGATCTTTCGGTCCGCTCCTACAACTGCCTCAAGCGTGCCGGCATCCACTCCGTGCGCCAGCTCGTTGAGTTCTCAGAGAACGACCTGCTGAACATCAGGAACTTCGGGGCGAAGTCCATCGAGGAAGTGAAGGATAAGCTCATTTCCATGGACCTTAATTTGAAGCTATAGGAGATACAAGATCATGAGACACAAGTACAAAGGTCGCAAGCTTGGAACCAGCTGGAGTCACACCCAAGCAATGAAGCGCTCTCTTGTTACGGCATTGCTTCTGAATGACCGTATCAAAACCACGGAAACCCGTGCGAAGGAGATCCGCGGCGACGTCGACCACATCATCACTCTTGCAAAGCGCGGAGATCTTCATTCCCGTCGTCTTGCAATCGCTGCACTCGGCAACAACAAAGAGCTCGTACGTGAGATCTTCGAGAAGGTTTCGCAGGGCATGTTCGAGGGCCGTCCCGGTGGCTACACCCGTATCATGAAACTCGGTCCGCGCAAAGGCGACGGCGCTCCCATGGTGATCATGGAGCTCGTTACCGAGAAGTGCGTACCGAAAGCTGAGCGTAAGGCTGCAGCTTCGAAGACCACGGCAAAGAAGAAGGCAACGCCGAAGAAGGCTTCCAAAGAAGCAGTGAAGAAGGAAGAGGAAGCTATCAAGGCAGAAGAGAAGGCAGCAGCTGAGGATCACGAGACCGTGATCGAGGAGATCAAAGACTCCGTTGAGGCTGCTGAGGAGAACTTCGCTGCTGAGGTCCAGGAAGAAGGACAGGAGCAGCTCGCCGCGGAGGAAGAAGAGGCTGCGCGCGAAGACGCAAAGGCTGAGAAGAAGGCAGCAAAGGCTGCTGAAGAGGTTCGTGAGGAAGAGGCAAAAGCCGAAGAGGCTAAGGCAGAAGATGCCGCAGCTAAGAGCCGCAAGGCGAAAGACGACGAAAAAGCGAAATAGCTTTTGTCGCAATACTTTCCCTTAATCTATCTCGATCGCGATTCAGGCGTGCATCGATGTGATGCGCGCCTGAAATTATGTACGCTCATTATCTATTCGGTATGTCTGTTCTTTGTTGACACGTGGGTTGGCATGCTCGCTTTCGCCGCGATGTTTTTCATCATCATGTGCGCTGCACACATCAATGCGAAGCGGATGCTTATTCCCCTCGTTCCTGCATTCATAATTGTTGCGTTCACGCTGCTCGGCTCCTCATTCGCGTGGGACGGAACGGCTCTTGTCTACACAGCTGAGGGGTTTTCTCGGGGGCTCTTTATTGCGGTTCGTATCATTCTTTTGCTCGGAGCTTCGTTCATCCTGTGCTATACCACCCGCTCAACTGATCTCACGACGGCGCTTTGTTGGTATCTCTCGCCGCTTCGCACGTTCAAGGTTCCTATCGATGATATTGCGATGGTGTTTTCGCTTGCACTGCGTTTCATCCCGCTTACCGCCGAGGAGTTCTTCTCAATCAAAGAGGCGCAGTGGTCGCGCGGTGCGTTGTTTGATCAAGGCGGGGTTATCTGCCGCGTCAAAGCGTATTCCGCGATCATATTGCCGCTGTTGGTGGGAATGTTCAGGCGTGCTGAGACGGTGGCGCGATGTATGGATGTTCGCTGCTATGGGCTTATGCGCAGCGTTGTGCGTACGACATTGCCTGCAGAAAAGAGCACGATCTTATCGCGCGTCTTTTGCTGTGTGCTTTGTGCATTCTGCCTCATGGGAGCGGTCATTCTGTAAAGGCTGCTGTTCGCGGAGAGAGAAGGGGAGGGACGGAAGAGTGTCGATGACCGCGCACCTTCGCGCAGTGTCATTCGCGCTTTCTAATTCCCTTATGCACGTTCACGTTCTATAGCTTCCCTGCGCACCTCCGCACCCCGTGCTTCATTTGCAATTCAAGACCAATCTTTGCGCACCCGGCGTCGCACGTGGCATATCTGCTATCGTGTGAATGCGTTGTCTTTGCACATTCCTAACATCAAGGAGGTTCTTCATGATCGACAAAAAAGCATTCCATACAGTGAGCTACGGGCTCTATATCATCGAAGCGCTTGACGGGGATGGACGCAAGGTCGGCTGTATCGCAAATACCTTCCAGCAGGTCGCATCGAATCCCCCGACGGTATCCATCGCGCTCAACAAAGATAACGCGACGAGCAAGGCAATACGAGCGACGGGCGTTTTCTCCGTCAGTGTTCTTTCCATCAATGCCACGATGGAGCTGATCGGGCGATTCGGATTCAAATCAAGCTACGATATTGACAAGTACGAAGGCATTTCCTATGAGCTGTGGGATGACGGCGTCCCGTATGTTGTGCAGGAATGCATCGCTGCCTTCGAAACCACGGTGCAGGACACGCTCGATGTGGGCAGCCATCTTCTGTTCGTGGGAGCGGTCACCGCGTCGCGCGTACTCTCTGACGATGCAGCGCTTACCTACGAGTATTACCATTCTCATCTGAAAGGCAAGACTCCGCCACGCGCGGTCACTTACATCGAGGAGACCTCTACGAGTCCCGAGGAAAACGAGACGCGCTTAAAGCAGGCGGCGAAAGACGAGAGCAGCGATGTCAAGGCGGCGTCATCGGGCAAGGCGCGCATCGGCTGGCGCTGCACGATTTGCGGATACATTTATGAAGGCGAGGAACTTCCTCCTGATTTCACGTGTCCTATCTGCGGCGCGGGCGTCGACTTTTTCGAGCGGATCGAGCTCTAAAGAGTTCGCCGTTCATCTGTGTTCATGTAGAAAAGCTTCATCGGTCGGAATGCTATTATTATGCATGCTGAAAAACAATTGTCAGGAGGCCTTAGATGTCGATGATTATGGACGTATTCGGTAGGGAAATCCTTGACTCCCGCGGGAATCCAACGGTTGAGGTGGAGGTTATGCTCGGGGACGGGTCGATCGGCAGGGCTGCCGTGCCTTCGGGTGCATCAACGGGAGCGTTTGAGGCGGTCGAGCTGCGCGATGACAATATCAAACGCTATATGGGCAAGGGTGTCGAAGATGCGGTTGAACATGTGAACGATGAGATCGCAGAGGCGCTCATCGGACTCAATGGCTCGAACCAGCGCATGGTCGATACCGACATGATCGAAGTCGACGCAACGGATAACAAGGGCGCGCTCGGCGCGAATGCCATTTTGGGCGCATCTCTTGCGGTGGCACGGGCAAGTGCCCAGTCGGCGGGGCTTCCTCTTTATAAATATGTGGGCGGTGTTAACGCACACGTTCTTCCCACGCCGATGATGAATATCTTGAACGGCGGTGTGCATGCCGATAACAACGTGGATTTCCAGGAATTCATGATCATGCCGGTCGGCGCTCCCACCTTCAAAGAGGGACTGCGCTGGTGCGCTGAGATCTATCACACACTGAAGAAGGTCCTTCACGATGCTGGTCTGGGTGGCGGTGTTGGTGACGAAGGTGGCTTCGCTCCCAATCTGAAAACGAATGAGGAGCCGTTCGACTACATCGAGAAGGCGTGCGAGATGGCTGGGTATAAACCCGGAAAAGACATCATGTTCGCCATGGATCCCGCCTCGACGGAGTTCTACAACGCAGAGACAGGGAAGTACGTGCTCGCCGGTGAGGGACGCGAACTTACGAGCGGTGAAATGGTCGATTATTGGGAGCAGCTCGTCGCGCGCCATCCCATCATTTCCATCGAAGACGGTATGGCGGAAGAGGACTGGGAAGGTTGGCGGGAGCTCACGAAGCGCATCGGACATAAGGTCCAGCTTGTCGGCGACGACCTGTTCGTTACCAACTCCAAGCGGCTTGCGAAGGGCATCGAGATGGGTTGCGCGAATGCCATCCTTATCAAGGTGAACCAGATCGGCTCTCTGACCGAAACGCTTGAGGCGATCGAGCTTGCCAAGACGCACGGTTATGCCTGCGTGATGAGCCATCGTTCCGGCGAGACCGAGGATACGACGATCGCGGACCTTGCCGTTGCTACGAATTGCGGTCAGATCAAGACGGGCGCACCTGCACGCAGCGACCGGGTTGCCAAGTACAACCAGCTTCTCCGCATCGAAGAGGAGCTTGGCGAAGAGGCAGCCTATGCAGGGCGCGACGCGTTCTACAATATCAAAGGTGAATAATGCAAACGACTGAGATGCTATCACTCGAGCAAGCACGCGCGCTCGTTCTATCACACATCGAGCCTCTGGATACCGAGGTTGTATCCATTCTTGAGGCACTCGATCGCGTCAGTGCCGAGGATCTCACGAGCGATATCGACGTTGCGCCGTTCGCCCATTCGGCGATGGATGGGTTTGCCCTGAAGGCAGAGCAGATCGCCCAGGCGAGCGAAGTAGCGCCCGTGCACCTGAAGGTGATCGCCGAGATCGGTGCGGGGGATGTCTACGACGGACCGCTCGAAGCGGGGCAATGTATTCGCATCATGACGGGTGCGGAACTCCCGTCGAGCGCTGATTCGGTCGTGAAATATGAGATCGTCGAGAATGTCGAGGGCGACGGGCATACCGGCTCAGTCGTTTCGTTCTCGTCTCCGTGCAAGCTCGGTTCGAACGTGCGCGCTGCAGGTGAAGAGGCGCGTGCGGGCGAAGTTGTCGTTCGCGCGGGCGAGGTCATCAAGAGTGCGGGTGTCGGCTATCTTGCAAGCTGCGGAAACCTTGAGATTGCTACGTATCGGCGTCCCCGCGTTGCCATCATGGCAACAGGAAGTGAGCTCGTTGATCCGAGTGTCGTGCCCGGTCCTGGGCACATTCGCGAGTCGAACAGTTTCGCCATGGCAGCATGCATCAAAGAAGCTGGCGCGATTCCCTATAGGCTCCCCATTGTCGAAGACACCTTCGAGGCGTTGGCGGATGCGGTTGTGAAGGCAGCCGCTGAGTATGATTTCGTCATCACTACCGGTGGTGCTGCCAATGGTGATTACGACTTCATCAAGAAGGTTGTCGAGAGCACGGGCGAGCTTTACATGACGCTCGTGAATATGCGTCCAGGCAAGGCGCAGACGTTCGGCAAGGTGGGCGGCACGCCGGTGTTCGGACTTCCCGGCAATCCTGCGGCTGCCTATTGCGGGTTCCAGATGATCATTCGCCCGGCACTGCGTAAGATGCAGGGTTATGCCCATATCGATTTCCCCGTTCTCCGCGCACGGCTGACCGAGGAAGTATTCAAGAAAGATCCTCGATTGACGCTCATGCGCTCAACGTTCAAGAAAGAGGACGGTCAGTACGTGGTCACTCCGGCGCGTAACCAAAGCTCGGGGTTGTTCGGCGTCATCCAGCACAGTAATTGCATGATCATCCTCCCCGAAGGCTCGGGAACGACCGAGGCGGGCAGTATGGTTGAGTGCATCATGATGGATATTTCGGAAGATATCCCTCTGTAACAAGGAGGCTTCGTTGACTGACAGGACCATTCGATTCGGCATCGTTACCTGCTCCGATACCCGCGATCTGAGCGAGGATGCGGCAGGATATGCGCTTGAGAAACTCATCGCTGATGCGGGCTGGGAATGCGCAAGCCACGTGATCGTCAAAGATGAGCGGGACATGATTGCCCGCGCGATCGTGGATGCATGCGAGCTGCCCTGCGATGTTGTGCTCGCTTGCGGCGGAAGCGGTCTTTCGCCGCGTGATGTCACGCCGGAGGCGACGCGGGATGTGTGCGATCGGGAAGTGCCGGGAATAGCGGAGGCAATGCGTTGGCATTCGCTCCAGATCACTCCATACGCAATGCTCTCTCGAGCGCTTTGCATGCAGCGCGGTACGGTACTCGTTATCAATCTTCCCGGCTCGACGAAGGCAGCAACGGAAAATTGGGACGGTGTGGTCAAGGCGCTCCCGCATGCGGTTTCCATGATGGCTGCCGAAGGGCATGAATAATACGTTGACGACAAAGGCGCGGTTGTGATGGATGATATACCAAACGGTTTCACAGGATTCTCGAAGCGCAAGCCGGGATTCGTGTCCGCGGGAGACGCGATGCGCAAATCACGTACTGCCGCAGAGCTCGGGAATGTGAGCACCGACTTCAAGAAGCATGAGAAGCATTCTGCGCGAGCCGGGTGGCAGGTTCCGAGTTATACAAGCCCTGTGACCGGGTACAAAGAGCGCTCCTTGAGCAGGGGACAGGAATTCTATCCTGCCGATATGCGCCGCTTTTTGAGAGTGCCCGATGTGGATGAAGGGCAGAGCGCGCCTGTGTTCGACTACAGAGAGCTTGAGGAGATTCCCGAGCTCGAACGGCGTTGGGCGTGGGTGGAGATCGATCTTAACGCCATCCAGAACAACACGATGGCTATCAAGCGGATGCTTGCTCCAAACACACTGCTCATGGCGGTGGTTAAGGCTGATGGTTACGGTCATGGTGCCGTGCCCTGTGCGAAAACAGCGCTCAACGCGGGAGCTGAGTATCTGGGTGTCGCTACGGTTGATGAGGCCATTGAGCTTCGCAAAGCCGATATCGGCGCGCCCATTCTCGTTCTGGCAGAGCCGCCTGCGACCACCATCCCGCTGTTGCTGGCATACCGCATCATGCCGACCATCTATACCGCTGAGTTCGCTGTGCGTTATGGCGAAGCGGCGGATTCGGTAGGCATGCGTGCGCCGTATCACTTGAAGGTCAACACGGGCATGAACCGGATCGGCGTGCGCTTCGATGAGGTGATCGAGTTCTTGCGCCGCGTGTCTTTCCACCGCGCACTCGATCTGGTGGGTACGTTCACCCATTTCGCCACGGCAGACACGCCTGACTCAATGGAATTTCGAATCCAAGTCGCTCATTTTGTCGAAACAATCGAGGAGATGCGCGCCTATGGCGTTGACCCCGGCATCGTACATGCGGCGAACTCAGCTGCCATCATCCGCTATCCCGAGGTTCATTTCGACATGGTGCGGCTAGGACTCTCGCTCTATGGCTTCTACCCTTGCCCCGAAACGTATGGACTCGTCGATCTGACTCCTGCGATGAGCGTGCATGCGCGCATCACACAGGTGAAGAACGTGCCTGTGGGCGAAGGAGTGAGCTACGGGCTCTTGCATCGCAGCGGTGGTTTTGCACGGGTCTGTACGCTGCCGATCGGCTATGCCGACGGGTATCGGCGCGGGCTTTCGGATCGGATCGACGTCATTTTGAACGGCGTGCAATATCCTCAGGTCGGCACGATCTGTATGGATCAAGCTATGTTCGAAGTTGATTTGCGCACCCATCGCGATCTGGGCACCCCTGATCCTCAGGTCGGGGACGAGGTGATCATCGCGGGGATCGATGGCAATGCCATGGTCACCATCGACGAGATGGCCGATGTGCTCAAAACGGTGCCCCATGAGGTTTGCATCGGATTCGGCTGCTCGCGTCTGCCGCGCTTGTACACCACATAATTGACGCATGTTCGAAGATGAGGAGCGCGTGAGCATGGCGAAACCGAAGATTCCCCTTGATGAGTTGCGGCGCGAGGTCGAGCAATGTCGGCGCTGTCCGCTTTGCGAAGGACGCACGAACGTGGTATTCGGCAGCGGAAACGAGCACGCGCGGGTACTCATCATCGGCGAGGCACCGGGTAAGAATGAGGATCTGCAGGGCATGCCCTTTGTGGGGGCTGCGGGCAAATACTTAAGCGAGCTTATTGTGCGGGCAGGACTTGAGCGCGAAGATGTGTACATCGCGAACATTCTCAAGTGCCGTCCTCCCGATAACCGCAATCCCCTTACTGAAGAAATCCAGGCGTGCACGCCATTTCTGCGCGAGCAAACGCGCACGATCGATCCCGAGGTCATCGTCACGCTCGGGAATTTCTCCACCCGATTCGTGTTAAAGACCGACCGCGGGATCACGGGACTGCGCGGACAGTTTTTCGATGCGGGTAAATTCAAGGTCATGCCAACCTTTCATCCAGCGGCGGCGCTCTACGACGTCACCAAGCGCGAGAAGATCGAAGCCGATTTCGAGAAGCTCGGCGCCTTTCTCAAAGAGCATGCGAACGATCTTGTGACCATTGAGCACAAACCGCTGAGGTCGTCATCGGACCCATCCGATGCGCCGAAGAAGGAAAACGTTGATCCCTGCATCCGTGCGGAGAGCGAAGACGATGACGGATACGACCCCTATTCTGATCGCGTGCCCACCGAGCAGCTTTTCGAAGAGGATCCGTGGAAATAACTTCGCCGGCAACCTGCTGGAGATACGCTTTTTTGCCTTCGGTCTAACGAATCGGAAACTCTCCCTGAGATATTCTGTCGTCTCTTTTGTTCAACAAGTAGAATCTTATCTGATCGATGGAGCGCCATCTTGGGCTACCATATCGATGTGTTGAAAGCAAAGACACCGAGGAGATCGACATGAACGTCTTTAATATCATCATCCCGATAGCATATGCCATCGTCGCGTGTTCGCTCATTTGGTTCATTTGCGAGCTCGCCGTCACGGTCAGAAAAGCGCGCAAGACGATTGCAGAACTCAAGGCGGAGATCGATCCTACAGTTGCGAATGTCAATGAGATGATCGATACGCTTCAGCCGACGCTCGGCAAGGTTGATCCTTTGGTTGACCGCGTGACCCTCACGGTCGACTCGGTGAACTTAGAGCTCATGCGGGTGGATGGCATCTTGGAAGACGTCAGTAAGATCACGTCCGGTGTGTCGAAGACGGTGGGCGCGGTGGATACCGTAACAAGCGCACCGCTCGACATCGTCACCAACGTGACCAAGAAGGTACGCGAGCGCTTCAAGCCGAAATATGCATCTGACGAATCGGTTGATTTGGGGAGCGCGAATGTGCAGAAGCAGCCCGTGAACCCCATCGTCGATTTCGTGGATACGGCTGGCAGTGTTGCTGAGCAAACCATCCATGAAGAAGCGCAGGCATATGCCCGGAGGCGTGATGAGGAGCAGGCGCAGACGTTGCAAAGGCAAGCACGCACCCAGAAAATGGATGCGTCTTCCACGCGTATCGTCAACGATGTCCTTGGCAATGTCGATGCTGACTCAAACACCTACTAAGTTCGTTCGCACCCTGTCTTTGCCCAGATAGGCTTAGAGGTCATATGTTCGACTCGGTGGAAAAGAAGGATAAGCTCAAGAAGGCGTTTTTGTTCGTCTGGACCTGTGTGGGCGCTTGCATCCTTGTGGGTGTCATCATCTATCTGCTGAACATCCTCTCCCTTCCGATGTCCATGCTGATCTGGACGCTCGTCTTCGTTTTCTGCCTGCGCGGCATCGTCAATACGCTTCAGAAAAAGGGACTTTCCCGTGTGGTGGCAACCGCCCTTTCCTATGTCGTGCTCTTTCTTGTCGTAGGCGCGGTCGGCTTTTTGATCTTCTCGCCGATGTTCGGTCTCAATGACCAGTTCATCGACATCCTCACGAACATCCCTGTCTATGTTGAGCAGACTTCGAAATGGTTGAGCGACCTGTACAGCAAGTATTCGTCTTGGCTCGACAATGAGACCGTTCACAACATCATCAACAGTGTCGGCGCATCCGTTTCAAGTTGGGCATCATCTATGGCTTCAGGCGCGGCAAGCACCGTCGTCGATTTTGGAACCGCGGTGGCGAATGGGCTTATGGCTATTGGTTTCGCGCTCGTGGTGGCATTCTGGATTCTCATGGAGCTGCCCGCAATCGGTCGCGAGATGAAGCGCATCATTTCTCCGCGTCACTATGAAGACGCACATTTTCTGCACATCACCTTCACGCGCATCATGGGCGGGTATATCAAAGGCACACTCATTCAGTGCTTCATCATCGGAGTGGGCTGCGGCATCCTTTTCGCCATCGTGGGGTTGCAAAATGCCCCCGCGCTTGGTGTTATTACTGGTACCCTCAATATCATCCCTATCGTGGGTCCCTGGCTCGGCGGTGCGGTCGCTGCTATTACCGCGGTTTTCGTGAGCCCGCTTACCGCCATTATCGCTTTGGTGGGAACGATCATCATCCAGCAGTTCGTCTACACGTTCGTGAGTCCGAAGATCATGTCCGATTCCGTTGATATCCATCCGGCACTCACGCTCGTTGCCATGATGGTCGGCTCTGCCATCGGCGGAGCCATGAGCGGGCTTTTGGGGTCGCTGGTCGGCATGCTCTTCTCCATCCCCGCTGTGGCGGTCATGAAGTCGTGTTTCGTCTACTATTTCGAGAAGGCAACAGGGCGGCGTGTGGTCTCTGAGGATGGCGTGTTCTTCAAGGGTTCTCCTTCGCAAGGTCAAGAGGTCGATCCGCTCTTTGATGCAACCTCGCCGAGCAAGCTCGATAAGAAAGATCAGCATAAAGCGCTGCTCAAGCGGGTCGAGAAATCCATCGAAGTGGATATCGAAAAGAGTGCCCATGACAAAGATGTGGCGCATGACGAAGATGCGGCGCGCGGCAAAGATGCAGTGCCGATCAAAACCGAGCCGATTGCTAAGGCAAGCTCCTCGTCCGATACCGCTCAGACCCAAGGGCATTCCGAGCGCGCTCACGCCGATGACGAAGGTGCACGCGGGGGAAGCTAAGAGAGAGCATTTATCATATAATCAGCAATTGCACTTCACCCTCATAGAAAGAACCTCGCATGGAATACATGACTTCGGCGCAGATACGCGAAACATTCCTCAAATACTTCGAGGAAAAGGGCTGCAAACGGATGCCCTCCTCCTCGCTCATTCCCGACGATCCGTCATTGTTGCTCACGAGCGCCGGCATGGTGCAATTCAAGCCGTACTTCCTCCAGCAAAAGCAGCTTGAGGCGCCCTACATCGGCACGACGACGGTGCAGAAATGCGTGCGCACCAATGACATCGATATCATTGGAACTACGGGCAGACACCTGAGCTTTTTCGAAATGCTCGGCAATTTCTCGTTCGGCGAGTATTTCAAAGAAGAGATGTGCGCGTGGGCGCTTGATTTCTCCGTAAACGTGCTCGGGCTTCCTCAGGAGAAACTCTACTTCACGGTTTATGAGGATGACGACGAAACGATCGAGATCTGGAAGCGTCTCGGCATCCCTGAGGATCATATCTCGAAACTGGGGGAGGATGACAATTTCTGGCGCGCCGGTCCAACTGGTCCGTGCGGTCCCTGCTCAGAGCTCTATTACGATCAGGGCGAAGCGTTCGGGTGCGGAAGCCCCGATTGTGCGCCCGGCTGCGATTGCGATCGCTATCTCGAATACTGGAACTGCGTGTTCACGCAATATGACGGGCAAGAGGACGGGAGCCTCGTCGAGCTGCCGAAGAAGAATATCGACACCGGCATGGGTCTTGAGCGGATCGCTGCCATCCTGCAAGGCGTACAATCGAACTACGAAACGGATGTCCTGCGCTCATTGATCGGCGTGGGCGAGCGTTTGACGGGCAAGCAATATGGCACGGACGATACCGTCGATTTGAATCTTCGGATCATGGCGGATCACAGCCGTGCGGTTACCTTCATGATCGCCGATGGCATTCTGCCGTCTAACGAGGGACGCGGCTATGTTTTGCGCCGGCTGCTGCGCCGCGCCATCATGAAGGCGCACCTTCTGGGGCTTGATGGACCGTTCCTCAATGAGTATGTTGACGAGGTCGTTCGCCTTATGGGCAGCTCCTATCCCGAGATCGTTGAGAATCGCGAACTTGAGCGCAAGCTCATCTTGGCGGAGGAAGAACGGTTCGGCGAAACGCTTCGCCAGGGCAAGAGCTATCTTGAGGATGCGCTTGCCGACCTCGAGGGCAAGGTGCTCTCGGGGCAGGTCGCGTTCGTGCTGCATGATACCTACGGATTCCCCGTTGAGATCACCTCTGAGATCGCTTCGGAGCGCGGCATCGCTGTTGATATGGATGAGTTCGATGCTTGCATGGCTGATCAGCGCCAGCGCGCTCGTCTTGCTGGAGCGAAAGATGCCGATGCGGCGTGGTCGACCTACGGCGGCGTGTTCAACGATATCTTGAACGAGGTGGGTGCAAGCTCGTTCGTGGGCTATGACACCACCACCTCGTCTGCACATATCCTTGCTATCGTCAAAGATGGTGAGCGCGTCGAGCGACTTGATGCGGGAGACACGGGGCAGGTCGTGCTCGATGTCACGCCCTTCTACGGAGAGATGGGTGGCGAGGTCGGCGATACGGGTATGCTCGTTGACGGCGAGGTCAAGGCATACGTGCTCGATACCACCTTGCCCGAAAGCGGGCTTTTCGCACACACCGTACGTCCCGAAGATGGCGCCATTGCTGTCGGGGACGAGGTCGCTGCCATCGTTGACGCGAACCGGCGCGCTGCAATCGAGCGCAATCACACCGCAACGCATCTTCTCCATGCCACGCTGCGTACGGTGCTCGGCGAACACATCAAGCAGGCGGGATCGTTTGTGGCTCCCGATCGCCTTCGTTTCGACTTCACCCACTTCGAAGCGCTCACCGACGAGCAGATTGCTGAGATCGAGCGCATCGCGAACGAGAAGATCATGGAAGCCATCCCTACGGATATCTACGAGACATCGCTTGACCAGGCGCGCGAGGACGGCGTCACAGCGTTGTTCGGCGAAAAATACGGCGAGGTGGTTAGGGTCGTCAAGGCGGGGGATTTCTCCTCCGAGCTCTGCGGCGGCTGCCATGTGCGCAATACGTCCGAGATCGGGTTTTTGAAGATCATCAGCGAATCCAGCATCGGTGCGAACCAGCGCAGGATCGAGGCGGTCACGAGTTTCGGCGCCCTTGCCTATGTGAACAAAGTCGAGGCTGAGCTTAAGGAGACGGCGGCGCTGCTCAAGGTGCCGCTGTTCGACGTCAGTGAGCGTACCGCATCCAACCTGAAGAGCTTCAAAGAGCTGCAGCAGGTGGCGAAGCGCGGCAAAGAGGCGGTATCCGACGACAAGATCAACGATCTGCTCGATCAGGCAGTGCAGGCTCCTGCGGGCTATCCGCTCATCATCGCGCAAGCGCCCGCACGCAACTCCGGCGGACAGCGTCATCTGTGGGATGTTGTGCGTTCGCGCATGAGTGAGCCGGGCGCGCTCGTGGTTATCGGTGAGGATGACGGCAAAGTCGTTCTGCTCGCAGCGGGAACCGACGAGGCGGTTGCGAAGGGATTCGACGCGGCAAGCCTGATCAAAGCGATGGGTCCGGCGATCGGCGGCGGTGGCGGCGGCAAGCCCGCCATGGCGCAGGCCGGCGGCAAGAACCCCGCGGGGATCGAGGATGCGCTTGAGATCGCGCGTAACATGCTTCTGTAGCTTTTTCGCCGACGCGTCGCTTGGATGTCGGAGGTGTTCATGAGGGTTATGGCGCTCGATATCGGAGATGTTCGCACGGGGATCGCCATCAGCGATCCCGCGCTCAGCGTTGCTACTCCGCTTGCTGTTCTGCCCACCCCTGAGGTACTTCAATGCGCGAAGAGTTTCGCTCGTCTGATCGAGGACTGGGAGCCGTCGGTGCTTCTGTGCGGACTTCCCCTTTCGCTTGATGGTGAAGAAGGGCAACAGGCACAACATATTCGACAGATGTCTGATACAATCACAGAATCTTGTGGCATCAAGCATATATTTTGCGATGAGCGTATGAGTTCTTCTCAGGCGAAGCGCACGCTCCATGAATTGGGGTATGATGAAAAGCGGATGCGCGGCAAAGTGGATATGATTGCTGCCTCAATGTTTCTGCAAGCGTGGCTCGACACCTATGACGGGCAATTGCAAGAAGGGGAGTGACGTGGGCTTTCACTCGAAACAAGTTCCTATATCTTCCAAGAACAATCGGGCAGCGAGAAACGCCCATGCGCGGGCGCGTCAGGAATTCAAAACCTATGACACGAGCGCAATACGTCCGAAGACGTCGAAGCTGCCGATCATCATCTGCGTCATTATCATTGCGGTGATCGCGCTGGCGGTCTTTTTCGTGGTGAGGAGCTGCTCGAGTGATGGTGAGCTTCTTCCCGAAGGTCAAGAGGTTGTCGTCACGGTTGAGGAGGGCTCAGGGGCGTCCGCTATTGCCACGGATCTCAAGAAGAACCACGTTATTGCGAATACGGATCGGTTCTTGGAACTCGTCAACAGCAAAAACGCCGCAGGCTCGCTCATTCCGGGCACGTATTTGTTCAAAGGCGGCATGACCAATGATCAGGTTCTCGCAGCGCTCATGGCAGGACCGGCTTCTACAGCCGATACCTTGACCGTGCCTGAGGGTGTTACGCGCGAAGCGATCGCCGGGCTCATCGACACGGCAACCGCGGGCAGAATCAGCAAGCAGGCGTTTCTCGATGCGTCAGCGGATGCGTCTGTTTATGCTGCCACCTATCCGTTCCTTTCCGGGGTTGGTACGAACAGCCTTGAGGGGTTCCTCTTCCCCAAGACCTACGCCATCACGGCAACCGATGATGCAAAAAGTGTAGTGAACATGATGCTTACCCAATTCCAAACGGAAACTGCGGGACTTGACCTTGCCTATCCCTCTTCGGTGGGGCTCGATCTGTACGGTATGGTGAAGCTTGCTTCTATCGTCGAGAAGGAGTCGAACACGGAGAATATGCCGCTTGTGGCATCGGTGTTCTACAACCGTCTGACCTCCGATCGTCCTTATCTTGAGTCGGATGCCACCACGGCATACGAAGTCGGACATGATCCGAGCGGGGACGAGGTGCATGCGAACACGCCCTACAGCACCTATAGCAATTCTGGGCTTCCCCCCACACCGATTTGCAATCCCTCGCTTGCGGCGCTCAGCGCTGTTTGCAATCCTGAGAAGTCGGACTATATGTTCTTCTTCACGCAAAGCGATGGCACGTATGATTTCAGCGTGACCTACGAAGACCATATGCGCGCTATCGGCAATTAGCACCCGCACCGCACCGATGAGCTTTTTCAAGCCGGATAAGCTTTTTGCGAGCCTCTCCCAGATCAGAATAGATACCGACCTTCTCAATGAGGAAATCAGCGGCATCGTCCTTGATATCGACAACACGATCCGCTCGCGTGAAAGCGGTCTGCTCGACCGCGGCGCTGAACGCTTCATGAACCAAGCTCGGCAAGCGGGAATCGGCATCTGCCTATTATCCAACAACTGGCATGCCAACGTACATGACTTCGCCGATGCGCTCGATCTTCCACTCGTAGCGAAAGCATGCAAGCCGCTGCCCGGCGGTTTTTTCAAGGCGGCAAAGACGCTCGGGGTGCCGCGCAAACGTTGCGTGTGCATTGGCGATCAGTTGCTCACCGATGTCATGGGGGCGCACGGTGCGGGTATGCGGGCATATCTGATCGCGCCGTTGTCGCAGGTCGATCTTGCACACACGCTCTTCTTGCGTAAGATCGAAGTGATGATACTCGGAAGCGCAGCGGGTGTGACCGACGGATCGTATAAAGCATGGGCATCACAGAGCAAGGAGCAAAGCGGTGAGTGAACAGTTGTATATCGTCGGACATCCCGTGGCGCACTCGAAATCGCCCGCCATGTACAACGCGCTCTATCCTTCCCTGGGGCTTGACTGGCGATACGATCTCATGGATATTCCAGAAGCGGACGACGCTCAAGCATTCCTGCGTGCGGGCGCGTATCTTTCTGTGAATATAACCACGCCCTATAAGCCGCTCGCATTCGCCGCAGCGGACATTAAAGCGGCAAGCGCAACGCTCGCTCAAGGGGTCAACCTGCTCATCCACAAAAACGATACCCTCATCGGCTTCAATGTGGACGGGGAGGGGTGCATCGCATATCTGGAGCACGCGGGCGTTTCGTTCGCGGGCAAAAACGTTGCGGTCTGCGGAACTGGTCCCACCTCCCTTGCGATCATGCATAGTGCTGCGCAGGCAGGAGCGCGCTCAGTGTTGTTGCTCAGTCGCGATAAAGAACGTGCACGCGCCCAGATCACCCGCTATTTGGATGATTACCACCACCTGCTCTCCACCGCTATCCAGCTTCCCGCCGCCAATCCGGATCGGCGCAGCTTCAAGGAAGCCTATGACAAGACCGAGTTCAGCTTCGGAAGTTATACGACTTCAACCAAAGCGCTTTTTGCAAGCGATGTGATCATCGATGCAACACCGCTCGGGATGAAGCCGGGTGATGGCGCTCCCTTCGACACCTCGCTCATCCATGCCGACCAGATCGTGCTCGATGTCGTGTACGGGCATGGTGAAACGGAGATCATCCGTGCGGCGCGCGCCGCCGGGGCGCGGGCATTCGACGGTCGGGGTATGCTGGTTTCCCAGGCAGTGATAACGGCTACAATGGTGTGCGAGGTCAACGAAATCGACATCGATGACACCTATGAAGATCTTTTCGACCGGATGGCAGAGGCTGCCGGATTCGATTTCAGCGCCTGATTAAAGCCTGATTAAAAGCAGGAGCCCGCCTGTCTTGCCTGTGCCAAAGGTGGGCGTTGCCTCAGGTATAAGGGAAAGTGGGAGAGATGCACTACATCACAGCAGGTGAGAGCCACGGGCGGGAGCTCACGTCCATCGTCAGCGGAGTTCCAGCAGGTCTTCATATCAATATCAACAATATCAATTCCGATCTTGCGCGCCGACAGGCGGGATATGGACGCGGAGGGCGACAGAAGATTGAAAAGGATACCGCGCAGATCATGTCCGGAGTGCGTTTCGGAATGACCACCGGGGCGCCCATCACGCTTGTGGTCACCAATCGCGATTGGGACAATTGGGCAGAGCGGATGAATCCACTGGGGAAAGCACCTGCCGATCTTGTGCGCGAAGTCACACCGCGACCGGGTCATGCTGATCTGGTCGGAGCGCTGCGCACGAACATGGATGATTGCCGCAATATCCTTGAGCGCGCGAGTGCCCGTGAGACTGCTGCCCGAGTGGCGGCATGCGCGATCGCGAAAGAGTTTCTCGCTGAGCTGGGTGTTGAAGTCATAAGCTATGTCACGTCGGTCGCGGATGTGCGCATGACTGAGACCGACGAGGTGTTCTACGAGCCGGTGCGTATCGAGTTTTCCGAAATGCGCTGTCCCGACGAATATGCCACCGAGCAGATGAAGATTCGCATCGATGAGGCGAAGGCGGCGGGCGAGAGCTTGGGTGGAACCTTCCGCGTTGTGGCAACGGGTATCGTGCCGGGGCTTGGAACATTCGTGAGCGGACGCGAACGTCTCACCTCGTTGCTTGGATCGGCGATCTTCTCGATCCCGGCGATCAAGGGGGTCGAATTCGGATTGGGATTCGAAGCGGCGAGTCATGTTGGTTCCTCGGTTCATGATGAGATCATGCTCGAAGACGGTGTCTTCACGCGCGCTTCCAACAATGCGGGCGGTCTTGAGGGCGGTATGACTACGGGACTGCCGCTCGTGATCGAGGCGGCGATGAAGCCGATCCCCACGCTTATGAACCCTCTGCAGACCGTCAACCTCGACACACTCGAGGTTGCTTACGCATCTAAAGAGCGCAGCGATGTCTGCGCGGTTCCTGCTGCTGCGGTGGTTGCTGAAGGCGAAGTTGCCATGGTGCTTGCCGACGCTTATGTCAAGGCGTTCGGCTCGACGTGCATGGCTGATCTCAAGTCGTCGCTTGCCCACTATCGGGAGCGGCTCAAAACGATGGGTCGGTAACGTCGTGGCAGTGGGATTGCGGCAACCGAGTACCAAACCCCGCTTTGAGCTTACCCGTCCGGTTTTTCTCGTCGGCTTCATGGGCGCGGGAAAGTCGAGCGTGGCACGCAAGCTCGCGCGTATGTGCCAGGTCTCATCGCTCGATCTTGACACCTATATCGAGCGCAGTGCGGGCAAGGCGGTCAACGATATTTTTGCGGAAGTTGGCGAGACGGGATTTCGTGCGATAGAAACCGAGGCGCTCAAGACCGTAGCTTTCAAGCGCGATCCGATGCTTGTCTCATGCGGAGGCGGAATCGTGTGCCAAGCGGAGAACCGTTCGGTTCTTACTCAAGGCGGATTCGTTATCCATTTGCGCGTCGATGCCCTTGAGGCGTCAAAGCGGATCAGCGACACATCAACGCGTCCCTTGTTCAACGATCTTGCCGAGGCAGACGAGCGCTGTACGACCCGTATGCCCCTCTACGAAGAAGTCGCCGATGCCACCGTGGATACCATCGGCAAGAATGTCTATCAGATTGCAAAAGAAGTCCAGCGGATTCTTACCAAGGAAGGTGTTCTATGTCAGCGATGAGGATCATCGTCAATCTTCCCGATGAAAATGAATATGTTGTCCGAGTCGGTTCGGGGCAGCTCGCATCACTCGGCGAGGCGCTCAAGAACGTTGCTTCACTTGCGCGCGTGCCTGCGTTTCTCGTCATCAGCGATACCAATGTGGCGCCGCTGTACGGAGATGTTGTCGCGGACGCATTGAAAGAAGCGGGCTATCGCGTGGATGCGATCACCATCGATGCGGGTGAGCCGTCGAAGAGCGTGGAGGTTGCCGCGGAAATCTGGGAAGCCATGGCGGAGCTCGGGCTTTCGCGTGATTGCGCGGTCGTGGCGCTCGGAGGCGGGGTCGTCGGCGATCTCGCGGGATTCGTGGCTTCAACCTTTATGCGGGGCATCCCGGTCGTGCAAGTGCCGACCACGCTTCTGTCCATGGTCGATTCATCGGTCGGGGGCAAGACCGCGGTGAACCTTGAGAGCGGCAAGAACCTTGTGGGCACGTTCACGCAGCCCGCCTATGTGTGCGCGTCCACTGACACGCTCGCCACGCTTCCCGAGCGCGAGTGGAGATGCGGGTGTGCTGAGATCGCGAAGTGTTCGGTCATCGATTCCGATGAATTCTTCTTCTGGATGCTCTCGCACGCAACAGAACTTGCACAGCGCGATGAAGCTGTTTGCACGGAAGCGATCAAGCGCTCTGTCGTATTCAAGGCGGATGTGGTTGCGCAGGACAAGACGGAAAGCGCGGGTATCCGCGAATGCTTGAACTACGGGCATACCCTTGCGCACGCGATCGAGTCGCTTGCGGGATACGGAACATTTTCCCATGGAGCTGCCGTTGCCGAGGGCATGCGCTTCACTTCGTTTTTAGGACAGCGCCTCATTGGCACGGAAGCCGATTTCGCCGAAGCACAAGCGAGCTTGCTCGATGATCTCGAACTTCCCTATCTCGATTGGTTCGTCGATCCTCAAAGCGTGTTGCAGACGATGAAGAAGGATAAGAAGGCGCGTGGCGGTGCCGTGCGCTTCGTCTTGGCAAAGGATGTCGGGAACTGGGTTGTGGAAAAAGTCGACGATGAGGTGATCCTTGAAGCGCTCGGCGATTATTTCGCCCTCAAACGAACGGTCATGGAGGTTGCATGAAACGGTTTCTCCTTTTGAATGGTCCTAATCTGAATATGCTCGGCGTGCGCGAGCCGGAGATATATGGGCGTAATACGCTCGCATCCATCGAAGCGGATGTCGTTGCGTATGGGAAGAGCAAAGGCGTGCTTGTCGATTGTTTTCAATCGAATCACGAGGGAGAGCTCATCGACAAGATCCATGCAGCGCATGGCGTGTATGACGGGCTTATCTACAATCCCGGTGCCCATACGCATTACTCCTATGCGCTCTCAGATGCGGTGGGCAGTGTTGATGTTCCCATGGTCGAAGTGCATATTTCGGACGTTGATGCGCGTGAGGATTTCCGGCACATCTCCGTGTTCGAGCACGTTCGCGCAGGCGTAGTCAAAGGCAAAGGGCGCGACGGGTATAAGGAGGCGCTCGATGTGCTCCTTGAGCGGTAGGCCGCAGGTATATTGCGCCCGCGAGCGCGTCAAGCGTGTGCAGGAAGAGCTGCGCTGCCGCTCTGTCGACGCCATGCTCATCTGCGACACGTCGTCCATTGCATGGCTCACGGCGTTTCGCGGGGTGTTCGACGAGGAACAGGCGCATGCTCTTTTTATCTCCGCGCATGACAAGGATGTCTTTATCCATACCGACACGCGCTATGTCACAGCGATGGAGCGGGAAGCCGCCGAGACGCAGTTCCACATTGATTGCGATGGAAGTTCGCTTTCTACGTGGGCGCATGAGCAGTGGATGCGTGTCTGTGCGCAGAGAGATGATCCGACATCCGCGCGTCTTGCCCTTGAAGATGCTATGAGCCTTAAGCGCTATCGGGCACTCGAAGAGGCGTTTTCTACCGATGAAGGCAATACTCCTCCTTTCGTTGAGACCGACGGACTTATCATCGGCGTGCGTGCGGTGAAGGATGATACCGAACTGCGACGCATGCAAGCGGCGCAAGCACTCACCGACGCCGCTTTCGAACACATTATCGGTTTCATGAAGCCGGGTATGACAGAGCGGGAGGTGCAGCTCGAGCTCGATCAGTTCATGCTCGCAAACGGGGCATCGGCGCTCGCGTTCCCGACGATCGTCGCTGCGGGAGAAAACGGAGCTTCGCCACACGCCATCGTGAGCGACAAGCGTCTTGAAATGGGTGAGTGTGTGGTCATGGATTTCGGCGCCTGCTTCGAGGGGTATTGCTCGGATATGACGCGCACGGTTTTTCTGGGAGGTCCCGATGCGGAGATGCTCAAGGCATGGGAGACGCTTAAGCGGGCAAATGAAACGGTCCAGGCGATGCTCATGCCCGGTGTCACGGGGGCGACCGCCCATGCCTGTGCGCTTGCGGTTCTCGATGAGGGCGGCTTCAAAGATGCGATGGGACATGCGCTCGGGCACGGCGTCGGTGTCGAAGTGCATGAGTTGCCGCTGTTGTCCCCGCGCAATGAGAAGCCACTTGAAGTTGGCAACGTCGTCACCGTTGAGCCGGGCATCTACCTTCCAGGAAAATTCGGTATGCGCCTTGAGGATTTCGGGGTGATCGACGAGCAGGGATTTTCATGTTTCACCCGCTCGACGCACGACCTTGTGATCATCTAGCTCGCACGGACGCTCTGTTCACCTACCCAGCTCATTCTTTTCGGACGCGAAAGCCTATGCTTTTGGGCTATGCGATAATTGCATCATCTCATCGTGATGACAAAGGCGCGCTGTTGCACGAGCGCGTCGGCATTATGTGAAAGGATGCTTTCACCTTTGACCGAAGTAAATGACAGAGCACAAAGCGTTGATGGGCGGCTTGATGGGGAGGCATGCATGCGCCTTGCCATTGAGCTTGCAAAGCGCGGAGAGGGATGGGTGAATCCCAACCCGCAGGTCGGGTGTGTGATCGTGCGTAATGGCATGGTCATCGGTCAGGGGTGGCATCATGCGTTCGGTTGCTTGCATGCGGAGCGTGAGGCGCTCGCTGATTGTAAGCGGCGTGGGCATGATCCGCGGGGAGCATGCGCATTTGTGACGCTGGAGCCGTGCAACCACACGGGAAAGACCCCTCCATGCACCGATGCGCTCATTGAGGCGGGTATCGCTCGGGTCGTCGTGGGATCCGCCGATCCCAATCCTGAGGTATCCGGTGCGGGCATCGCTCGGTTGCGCGCAGCGGGGATCGAGGTGCGCACAGGCTTTTTAGAAGAGGATTGCGACCGCTTGAACGCACCGTTTTTCACATATATCACCACGGGACGACCGCTCATGATCGCGAAATACGCCATGACGCTCGACGGAAAGATTGCAACGAAGCGGGGAGAGTCGAAGTGGATCACCGGCGAGGAGGCGCGAGGGCGGGTTCATCGGGATCGTGCCCGCTTTGCTGCTGTCATGGTGGGGAAGAACACCATCATGATCGATGATCCCGCGCTCACTGCCCGTATTCCCAAAGAACATCCTCATCAACCTGCCCACATTACCGTTGATTCGACGTTGTCCATTCCGCTCGAATCGCACTTTGTTGCGCTCGCGCAGGAGATCCCCACCTACCTTTTTACGTGCAATGACGACGAGCGCGCCGCGCGTCCCTACGAGCAGCGTGGATGCACGGTCATAACGGTTCCTGCGACCGCTTCGGACAGGGTTGATCTGGATACGGTAATCGACGAGATTGGGAAACGAGGACTTGATAGCGTGATCGTCGAGGGTGGTCCAGCGCTTTTGGGCGCTTTTTTCGACATCAATGCTATTGATTGGGTGCAAGTCTATATTGCGCCGAAGGTGTTCGGTGGGGCAGAAGCTCCCTCACCGGTGGGCGGTATAGGTGTTGGCGCGCCTGATGAGGCGAGCGTTTTGAAAACGTATACCATCACCCCGATCGGAAGCGATATCCTTATCGAAGGTGTGGTTGACAAACAAGCGCGCGATAGGAGCTAGGGTGTTCACAGGGATCATCGAAGAGGTCGGACGGGTCGTGCATCTCGCGCGCGGTGCCCGCTCGTGCGAGCTCACTGTCCGCGCGCATACCGTCCTTGAGCAGACGCGCATCGGGGACAGTATCAGCGTGAATGGCTTGTGCCTCACCGTAACCACCATAACGTCCGATACCTTTTCGGCAGATGTCATGCCGGAAACCTTGCGCGCCTCAACGCTTGAGGGTCTTACCACAGCAAGTCCGGTCAATCTCGAGCGCGCGCTGACACTGTCATCGCGGCTTGGCGGTCATATTGTTACGGGTCATATCGACACCACGGGCACGATCGCATCCATGCGCGAAGAAGGCAATGCGTATGTGTATCGCATCACCTGTGGGGCAGAGTGTGCTCATCACATCGTTTCCAAGGGCTCCGTTGCCCTTGAGGGCATCAGCTTGACGGTCGTTTCGGTTGGCGAAGACTTCTTCGACGTTTCCGTTATCCCCCATACGCGCGCGGTGACAAATCTTGCTTCCAAGAAGATAGGCGACGCTGTCAATATCGAGTGCGACATCATTGGCAAGTATGTCGAGAAGCTCATGACCTGCGGCGTTATGCCCTCACCTTCTGACGCGAACACCCAGCAAAGCACAATCACGCCAGCGTTTCTTGCGGAACATGGCTTTTAGGAGATGCTCATGTACCAGATGGATACCATAGAAGAGGCAATCGAAGAGCTGCGCGCGGGCAAGGTCATCCTATGCACGGATGATCCCGAACGCGAGAACGAAGGGGACTTCATCTGCGCCGCGCAATTCGCCACGACCGAGAACGTCAATCTCATGGCAACGGAGGGCAAAGGGCTCATCTGTATGCCGATGAGCAAGGAATTCTGCCAGCGGCTCCAGTTCCCTCAGATGGTACTCGACAATACCGACAATCACGAGACCGCCTTCACCGTTTCGATCGATTATGTCGAAACCACGACCGGCATCTCCGCCGAGGAGCGTGGACTCACCGCGCGCAAATGTGCCGACCCGGCTGCAATGCCTGAGTGGTTTCGCCGCCCCGGGCACATGTTCCCGCTGATGGCGAAAGAAAACGGCGTCCTTGAGCGCAACGGTCATACTGAGGCAACGGTCGATCTTCTGCGCATTGCAGGCTTAGAGGAGTGCGGGCTTTGCTGCGAGGTCATGCGCGAGGACGGGACGATGATGCGCACCCCCGAGCTCGTGGAGCTCGCGCAGCGGCTGGGACTCAAGATCGTGAGCATCAAGCAGCTGCAGGAATATCGCAAGCGCCATGACAAGCTCGTAAAATGCGTGGCAAAAACCAGGCTTCCCACCAAGTACGGGGACTTCGAGGCACATGCCTATATCAACCTGCTCAACGGCGAGCATCACATCGCGCTCGTTAAGGGTGATGTTGCCAGTGGCGAAGATGTGCTCGTGCGTGTGCATTCCGAGTGCCTGACCGGTGATGCGTTCGGGTCACTGCGCTGTGATTGCGGCGACCAGCTTGCGCAAGCCCTGTGCGCGATTCAGGAAGAGGGGCGGGGCGTTGTCCTCTATATGCGCCAAGAGGGGCGCGGGATCGGGCTTGTCAACAAGCTGCGTGCCTATGAGCTGCAAGACGAGGGCATGGATACGCTCGATGCGAATATCGCGCTCGGGTTCAGAGCCGATGAGCGGGAATACTATATCGGTGCGCAGATTCTTGAGGATCTAGGCATCCATACGATCAGGCTTTTGACGAACAATCCCGACAAGATGTATCAGCTGAGCGATTTCGGGTTGAAGATCGTCGAGCGGGTACCCATCACGACTCCGGTCACGGAATACGATCGGGGATATTTGGAGACGAAGCGCTCGCGCATGGGTCATCTGTTGTAAGGGCGTCTCGGAGGTTCACGTGCGCTGAGTGTCCTTGGGCGCGCGGTATGCGGTAGAATGCAGCAAGGAAGCAGCAAAGGAGTAGATCATGACATTGTTCGAAGGCAGCGTTGTCGGTGGTGGCAATATACGGGTTGGAATCGTGGTTTCACGGTTCAATGAATTCATCACGGGAAAGCTTTTAAGCGGTGCGATGGATGCGCTCGCGCGTCATGACGTACTTTTGGAACATACCGATACCGCGTGGGTGCCGGGTGCATTCGAGATTCCCCTCGTTGCAAAGAAGATGGCTGAGAGTGGGAAGTATGATGCCGTGATTTGCCTCGGTGCGGTCATCAGAGGTGCAACCTCGCATTACGATTACGTCTGCGCTGAAGTGAGCAAAGGCATCGCGCAGGTTTCCCTGACGAGCGGCGTGCCCGTGATTTTCGGAATCCTGACCACCGATACCATCGAGCAGGCTATCGAGCGGGCGGGCAGCAAAGCCGGCAACAAGGGCAGCGAAGCGGCGACGAGCGCCATCGAGATGGTGAATCTGCTCAAACAGCTGTAGCGGTTTGTTAGTGGGTGCCTTGATCCTGCTTTGACTCGAGAACGGTTCATCGAGAACGACCTTGGGGTATTGACGGAGGGGCGAGATTCATCTCGCCCGCTTGCGACAACCTCAGTAACGATAGGGATGGCGGACGCGTTACACCAATGGTGATCTCAAACCTGCGTGCCGTCTATACGGTACCCATATTCCACGAATGCATATAGGCGACCTGCTCGGGCGTGAGCGTATCGATCGTGATCCCCAAGGTTTCGAGCTTGAGTTTTGCCACCTCGTTGTCGATGGACTGCGGCACATCGTATACATCGGGCTTCATATCGCGTGCGCATTTCAGCAGATACTCGGCGCACAATGCCTGATTCGCGAAACTCATATCCATCACGTTTGCCGGGTGACCCTCTGCGCCTGAGAGATTCACGAGCCGTCCCTCGGCGAGCAGGATGATCGTGCGTCCATCGGGAAGCGTGTACTCATCGACCATGGGCTTGATGTTCTTTTTCGTACAACGCTCCTCAAGCCACGGGATATTGATCTCAGAATTGAAATGTCCCGAATTGCAAATGATGGCGCCGTCTTTCATGTTTTCGTAGCAAGGCTCATCGATCACGTTGAGGTTTCCGGTGACCGTGACCCAAATGTCAGCGTGCTTCGCTGCTTCGGCACGGGGCATGACCGAGAAGCCTTCCATATGTGCCTCAAGCGCCGCGGTTGGATCGACCTCGCACACGATGACCTGGCATCCCATGCCGCGGGCGCGCAGTGCAAGTCCCTTGCCGCACCAGCCGTATCCGCTAACTACGAGCGTGCGACCTGCAAGAAGGCGGTTGGTGAGACGGACGATCCCGTCAAGGGTCGATTGTCCCGTGCCGTATCGGTTATCGAAAAAATGCTTTGTCTTCGCATCGTTGACAGCGATGATGGGATACTTGAGCGCGCCTTCAGCCGCCATTGCCGCAAGCCTGATCACGCCGGTGGTCGTCTCCTCCGTGCCACCGATGATGGTATCGAGGGCATCGGTGCGGCTCTCGTGGATGCGACCGACCACGTCGGCTCCGTCATCCATCGTGATCTGCGGTTTGAAATCGATGACGGCATCGACGTGCTTGTAATAGGTCTCGGTATCTTCGCCACATTGTGCAAATACCGAGATGCCGAAATCCCTTACCAGTGAGGCGGCTGTGTCGTCCTGTGTCGAGAGCGGGTTGGAAGCGCAGAGTCTGATATCGGCACCGCCTGCCTTAAGCGTGCGCATCAGATTCGCCGTCTCAGTGGTCACGTGGAGGCATGCGCCGATCCTGACGCCCGCAAGCGGCTTCTCCTTTTCGAAGCGTTCCCTGATCTGGGCAAGCACGGGCATGTCGGCATCAGCCCATTTGATCCGCGCGTATCCCTCATCCGCCAGATTGATATCTTTGATATCGCATTCGATGCTCACAGCGTCCTCCTGTGTGTTCGAGCTGTCATTGATGGAACAAAGCATACATCATACGTGGTATTTACTGCTGACCTCTTTCAAATCGGTGTTTATCAGGCTATACTTTGCTGATTATTGGTTTTTACCAGGTGTTGTTCCAAAGGAGAAATGTGTTCGAAGAACTATCGCAGTCGATGGCGGCACTTTCTTTCATCGATATATTTAATTTCTGCGTATTTTTGACCTTCACCATTTGCTATACCTACCAGCTCTACTACGTGTTCGTGGTGCTCACGCGCAAGCCAAAAATGTCCCCGGCAATCAAGGAGCATAACTATGCCGTGCTTGTAGCGGCGCGTAACGAACGCGCGGTCATCGGGGATTTGATCGGTTCAATCAAAGCGCAGAACTATCCGAAGGAGCTCATCCATATCTTCGTCATCGCTGATAATTGCACCGATGACACGGCGGCTATCGCACGCAAGGCGGGGGCGACCGTTTTCACCCGGCACAACACGGAGCTTGTGGGGAAGGGCTACGCGCTCGACTTCGGACTGAATGCTATCTGGGAGCAGTATCCCGACGAAGACTTCGAGGCGTTTTTCGTTTTCGATGCCGATAACGTTTTGGACGTCAATTATTTCCGCGAAATGAACGCGACCTTCGATGCAGGCGCGCAGGCATCGACGAGCTATCGTAATTCCAAGAATTTCGATTCGAACTGGATCTCGGCAGGATATGGCGTGTGGTTCTTACGCGAAGCGAAGTTTTTGAACCAGGCGCGTCTCACGCTCAACACCTCATGCGCGGTATCCGGAACCGGGTTTTTCATCGCGTCCGATATCCTCAAACAGGCGGGCGGATGGAAATGGCATCTGCTCACCGAGGACATCGAGTTTTCTGCTTCATCGGTCACCGATGGCATCCGTATCGGATATTGTCCGACCGCGGTGCTCTATGACGAACAGCCGACGACCTTCCGCGATTCGTGGAATCAGCGTTTTCGCTGGGCAAAAGGGTTCTACCAGGTGTTTGCCCACTATGCACTCGGTCTGGTCAAAGGCATTTTCAAGAACGAAAAGGGGTATCGGTTCGCGTGCTATGACATGCTCATGACCATTGCACCCGGTATGCTGCTCTCGGTCATCTCCATCATCTTCAATGCGGTGATCATCGCGCTCAGCTTCACGGGTGTGATCAGCACCGGCGTCGCTGTTGCGAGCTCGCTCTCCTCCATCTTCTTCTGCTTGTTCAATTACTTCATGTTCATGTTCGTATTTGGCGTGCTCACCACGTTCGTTGAATGGAACAACATCCGTGCATCATCGCCGCGCAAGATCGCGAGCATGTTCACGTTCCCCTTCTTCATGATGACCTACATCCCCATCGCGCTCGTTGCGCTTGTCAAGAAGGCAACGTGGAAGCCGATCGCGCACACCATCTCTGTTGATATTTCGGAATATGCTGAGGCAAGCGAGATCCCGCGCAACAAAGTTGTGGGGTAGTACCCGCTCTCTTCAGCAGAGGACTTTTCCGAAGGTAAGCCCGTAGACGGTATCCACACCGGCATCTTTGAGCGCCATTGCCGCTCCGATCATTGTTGCGCCCGTTGTGCTCACGTCATCGATGAGCAACACGGCAGCGGGCAGGTCTTGACACTCTTTGAGTGCGAATGAGTTGCGCATATTGCGCATGCGCTCTTTGCGCCCGAGCTTTCGCTGATCGCTTGTCGCGGGACGCTCGAACAGATTCATACAGCGTATACCGAGAGCGCGCGCTACTGCTAAAGCTAACATCTCCGTATGGTCGAACCCCCGTTCGCGCAGCGCAGCTTTGGTTGCGGGCACGTACGAAAGCGCACAGTTTCCGCGCGTCCAGTCGGGGTCGACGTAGCGGCTCATAACTGCACCCATGAGCTCTGCGAGGCGCCGCTCATTGCGATCCTTGAACGTGGTCACGATCCGTTTCGCCCGGTCGTCGAGCAGAAGCGCGCTTGCCATCGCGCGCAAGGGGAAGGGGGAGACGTGCGAAGCCTCCTCGAGGATGTTTTGGGTGCTCGCGCATTCGCTGCACTGGATGATCCCGTAAGGGGCTCCGCACGTAGGGCATGCGAGGGTCGCATCGATAAAGATGAGCTTCGCCGCGCAATCGTTGCACAGAAGGCTGCCAGGGAGGTCGCATATTGCGCACCGCGTTGGCCAGAGGGCTTCAGCAAGGGCGCATCCCGCGCGTTTGAGATACTCACTTGGGGAGGATGATCTATCGGTTCGCCTTCGCATATCCCCATCCTAAAAAGCTCGTCTTGCAAAAACCTTTGACAGGAACCCGATGAAAAACACCGATTTCCATCGCCGTTCTTGAAGATATCTTGCACGAAGGTATTGTGCGCCCACTCAATGCGATGTGCTCGTATCTGCTACACTTTAGGATGCTTTTTCGAGTCTGTAGTTGCGGAGGGTGCAAACCTTCCTAGCCCAAGGCAGATGCGGTCAAAAGGGCCCACGTAAACAGCGGTCATTCGCTGCGAGCATGGCGTATTCTAGATGTAAGCCGCACCGCCCGTTGACATTGCCGAACATGGTGTTCGGACGGGCGAGAGAGCGTGAGCGCGCAAGTGCGAGCCTCCGGTGCGCGAGTGTGGGGGCAAAGACTAGGTCAGTCGAAAAAGCGCATGAAACAAATAACCAGATACTTCGGTATACGCGATCGCAGGCGTCACAAGGAGGCGCAAGTGCATAAGAAGGTCAAAAAGATCGTTGCAGGAGCCATGGCATGCGTTATGGCAACATGTCTGTTCGGCTGTGCAAGCACTGAAGAGTATGTTCCCGAACTAGGTTCGCCTCAGGTCGAGCCGCCTTCGATTAAAACCGCGGGCGAGTTGAGCGTTGGCGTGAATACGGGAAAGTCGCCTTTGGCGGGCAAGGGCAACGACAAGATCATCGGCGTTGATGTCGATATCGCTGCAGCTCTGGCAGATGAGCTCGGGCTCAAGCTTGTCATCAAGGATGTCGGCGCTGATGCGGAAAAAGCCATCAAAGATGGGGATGTCGATATTGTGATGGGCATCGACAGCTCTGATACCTCGACGGAGTATTGGCTTTCGAACCAGTACCTGCCCACGGGCGTTGTGCTGTTCTCGCTCAAAGACCAGGGCAAAGAGCCCCCGACACCAGAAAGCGCTCCTAAGATTGCTGCACAAATTTCCTCGAAGAGTGCCTGGGCGGTTTCGAACACGTTCGGTGATACCTCGCTCGTGTCCACCAATGACCTTGCCACGGCATTCTCCGATCTGGATGCTGGCAAAGTGAGCTATGTTGCCTCCGATGCCGTTATTGGCATGTATGCTGCGAACTTGCAGGGCATCGAAGTGCAGATCGTGGCTCTTCTTGACTCCGCGAGCGGATATTGCGTTGCGGTTTCGAGCAGCGATGCCGCTTTGCAGGAGGCGATCAAAGCCGCGCTCAACACCATCTCAACGAACGGCACGATCGATGTGATCGAGAAGAAATGGCTCGGGAACACGCTCACTTTGAGCAACATTCCCAAAGTGCAAACGAAGGCAACGACGGAGGGAGATGCTCATACCCGCTCAGGTGCTTCGTCCTCTTCATCCTCGAGTGCCGCTACCACTTCTTCAAGTTCCTCTTCGGCGACATCCGCCTAAAGAAACACCTTTTTTGACATCATGATCTTTTCTGAGCCTGCATCGCGTTCGAAGGGTGCAGGCTCAGTCATAGAATGCAAGAAGTACATGCGGCGTCACGAATCTTTTCTTTTCGCCGCTTTTGCAAGGACGATCGAATATGAGTAAACGAAAGGATTCTTCCATGGATGCACCCATTGCGCGCATTGCCCATCAGCACGGATTTACGGTGAAGGCAGACCAAGCGCTTCCGGAGATCGGTGGGAGTGCCACGATCATGGAGCACGTCTCCTCGAAAGCGAAATTGCTCTATTTGAAAAACGACGATGTCAACAAGGCTTTCTCCATCACTTTTAAAACACCTGCGGCTGACAACACGGGCGTGTTCCATATCCTTGAGCACTCCGTTTTATGCGGGTCGAAGCGGTTTCCCGTCAAAGAACCTTTCGTCAATTTGCTCAAAAGCTCGATGCAGACGTTTTTGAATGCGATGACGTTTCCGGATAAAACGATGTATCCCGTTGCGTCCACGAATGAGAAGGATCTCATCAATCTCATGGATGTCTACATGGATGCGGTGTTCAATCCCAATATCTACACCGACCCTTTGATCTTCAAGCAGGAAGGGTGGCATCTTGAAGTTGATGCAGACGAAGGGGAGGGTGCGAATGATGCCGCGCTCGTGTATAACGGCGTCGTTTATAACGAGATGAAGGGGGCGCTCTCCGATCCCGAGGCGGTGTTGTACGACGCTCTTTGCCAGGCGCTCTTTCCAGATACGAGCTATCGCTTCGAATCGGGTGGCACGCCGGCAGCCATTCCCACGCTCACCTACGAGCAGTTCCTTGACGAACATGCACGCCATTATCGTCCCGATAATGCCTATATCGTGCTCTACGGCGACATGGATATCGAACGTTTTCTCCATTTCCTTGATGAGGAATATCTGAGCGATCTTGCTGTGCGCAGCGAAGGGGCGCGTGCGGAAAATCCGCTTGTGGAACAGGAGCCGGTATCGGGACGCGATGTCATTCAAGAGATGGTCACCACGCCTGACAACGCGTGCATCGTGCGCGGATATGTCGTCGGGAGCGTTTTGGATCGAAAGCGCGTTGTTGCCGCTGACATTCTGCTCGATGCGATTGCGGGTTCGAATGAAGCGCCGCTCATGCGCGCGCTCATGGATGCGAAGATCGCTGATGATTGCCAGGTCCAACTTTCGTCCACGCTGCTCCAGCCGTTCGTATTCGTTCAGGCGAAGGGGCTCAAAGCGGACGCGACGGCGCGGCTTGACGAGGTTATCCGTACGTGCATCACCGATCTTTGTTCGGGGGGTCTGGACGAAAACCTCGTTGAAGCGGCGCTTTCGCATGCGGAATTTGCGGCGCGCGAGCGGAACTTTGGCTATGCTGACGGCGTGGTCCTCTCGATGTGCGCGCTGCACGGGTGGCTTTATGATGATGACCATGCGCTCTCATATATTGAATATCTCGATACGTTCGCATCCCTTCGTGCGGAATTAGGAACGGGCTATTACGCGCAGCTTTTGCGGGAGCTGTTTCTGACCAATGACCATACGGCGCAGGCTGAGGTCGTGCCCGTTGCTGCAAGCGCGGATATTGACACGTGCGCAGCGGATATGTCCGCGCCGAGCGATGAGGATGTCAAGCGCATTTCTGCGGAGGTTGAGGAATTGCGCGCGGCGCAGATGCGCCCCGACGATGCAGCCGATCTTGCGAAGCTTCCGAAGCTCACCCTTGATGATATCGGGGAGGCACCGCACGCACCCGGGTTTACGATGCGCTCGGTTCGGGGCAGGAAGCTTCTCGAGCACCATATCGATACGCACGGCATCATGTATTCCTGGCGCTATTTCGATCTGGCGGCCGTTGACTTCACGGAACTTCCCTATGTAAGCGTGCTCGCTATGCTGCTCGGTCGTCTTGACACGGCTCGGCACTCGGCGGCGCAGATCGACACGCTCGTGCAGGCGAAGCTCGGTAACTTGAGTTTCACGACGAATGTGTATGTCCGCGCGGACTCCGATGACGTTACTTGTCTATTCGAAGTGGGCACGTCCGCTTTGAGTCCGAATGCTGGATATGCGTCAACGCTTGCCGACGAGGTGCTGCTCTCAACTGATTTCGACGCACCTGAGAAGATCAAGGAAATGCTCATTCAGAAGAAGGTGGCGATCGAGGCGAATTTCATGAACGCCGGTCATACGGTCGCGACGCTGCGTGCCCTTTCCTATTGCATGCCCTCGGCGCTCGTGCAGGAGCAGCTTATAGGGATCGACTTCTACCTTTTCCTCAAAGATCTCATCGCGAACTTCGAAGTGCGTTTTGCCTCCTTGAAGGAAACGCTCATTTCGTTGTGTGAGCGTATCTTCTATCCAGACAATGAATGGTGTTCGTTCGCGGGAGAGGAGAGCGCACTTCAGGCATTCGACGACGGCAGATCTGCGGCATTTGCTTCTCGCATGTGCGTTGATGGGTCGCGCGAACTCGTTGTGCCGAAGCCCAAGGATGCGCATGAGGCATTCATTGTGCCCACTGATATCTCATTCACGGCGTTTTCCGCGAACATTCGCGAGCTGGCAAGCGCTTATTCGGGCATCTGGTATCTTGCGAGCCGCATCCTTTCCTATGATTACCTTTGGAACTGCGTGCGCGTGATCGGCGGCGCGTACGGAGTCGGTTTTCAGGTGGGTCGTTCGGGGGATGCGACGTTTCGGTCGTTTCGCGATCCCCACATCGACGAGACGGTGGAGCGCTATGAGCAGAGCGCTGAGTGGCTTGCCCATTTCGAGCCCACCGATGAGGAGTTTGTCGGGTATATCGTTGCAGCGATCGGAGGGATTGATACACCGCTCAAGCCTCGCGCGCTCGTGAAAAGGCAAGATTCCATGTACATCACGCATCTCACGTATGAGGATCGCGATGCGACGCGCCGTGAGGTTCGGGAAGCCAACCTTGATGCGGTCAGGGCGCTTGCCGATACGATCAGCGCGGTATGCGCTCAGGCGCACTGCTGCACTGTGGGCGCGCGCAGTTTGATCGAGAATTCGGACCTCGGGTTCACGTGCATCGATCTGTTCGTAGAACATGAGGACGATTCCGTGCGCTAAACTATAATGGAAAAAGGCAGACCTGTTCGGATCGGGGCTATGGCACAAACGCAGAAATACCAGCACATCAAAGTAACACCCCGCAGCGACGATGACGTCGTCATCCATGCCGGCATCAAGCCGGAGGAGGCGAAGATCGATCATGGTCGCGCAGATCAGAGCTCATCGGATAAGAAGGTAGTCGTGGATGAGGGCACGGGCAAAGAGCCTTCACCTTCTGCGCCGACGTCGTCAGTGCAAAAAAAGAGCGTGTCTTCGCCTTCGAAAAAGGTTCATACGCCTAAGCAGCATCAAAGCTCAGATTACAAGCCGACATCGCTTGAAGATATTCGCAGCTCGAAGATGCCACGTGCGCAGATAATAGTTATCGTGCTCGCTCTTCTTGCGCTTGCCGCTTTTATCGTTTGGTATGTTTTCTTCTCATAAGGAGGACCCTTGAAAGAGCCCGAGAACAATGAGCGTATAGACGATTCGCTGGATGATTATCCAGAAACTGAAGAAGATATGTTCGTTTATGACACCGACGATGATCGTGAATTCGGCATCATCGGCGCGGCGAGCGAAGAGCCTGTCGTAGCTGAGGAGGTCGAAGAGCCGGAGCACAAGGGCGGGCGTCATGCGAAGGGCAACCATGCCAAGCAAGCCCAGCCTGCTTACATGCGCAAATCGGCTCGTATGCGCAAAATCCTCATCGTCGTGATCGTGTTGTTGCTCTTGCTGCTCGTAGGCGGCGGGGTTCTCATCTGGCAGCTTATCCAGACCTCCGAGACGGCGGCAGTGCAGCAAACGCAGATCACCGCATCGGAATCGAATGCGATGGATAACGAGACTGCTGCAAAAGATGCATCGACCACTACCACGAAAAAGACAACGGTTCCCAATCTGGTTGCGCTCCTCGGCTTGCCGAGCGCGGATGCGATCGCGCGACTTCAGCATGGAGCGCAGCTTTCGAGTGCAATCGAGGTGAACGAGGAGGGCAATCCCATCAAGCAGGAGCTTCGGGTTGCGCTTACTGAAGAGCCAGCTGATTCGAAGGGTGGAACGCCCACGGTGTTTTTGAGCCTTGATGAGGCAGGCAACGTTATCCAGGCGGGCTATTCAGTGGCAACGTCATCGCTCGGATACGGATCGCTCAGTTTCTCCGACGCTATCATCAATGAGAAGATCATCGAGAAGACGCTTGACGAGGCGGGGCTCACGGTGGCGCAGGATTCTGTCATCCTGCCCGAGGATAAAACGGTATACTCCACCTATGGCAGCGATGGCACGACGCTTGCAAAAGAGTATTGCTCGTTTGAGGGAACAGGGGATGCGGCAGGCGTTGTCCATCCGTGGACTGCGGTTCTTTCGTACGATTATTCAATGGCGAATGCCACGGGCAATCTTGCCGATACGATCCGCACCATTTACGTTTACATCGGCGTTTGATGCGGGGGTGCGCACGATTCACGTGCGTTAACCCCATCAATCATGGAAATAACTCTGGTTGATGTTGGTTGAACGGTGATGGGTATGACCGGTTCAGGATGATAAAACCTTTTAATTGAAATGATCGTTCAGGTGGATGTAGGGGCGAGATTCATCTCGCCCGCGGGCGTGACGACCCCGGTGATGAATCATTGGGCGCACCCCATTGCACGATGCGAGGAAAAGGTATAGACTATCAAGGCTGTTTTGATCAAGTGAGGGAATTTCCCTCCACCTGTTTCGGCTTAAAGATGCTGATGGGTTTTTTGAATATGGATGCTATAAGCGTTATTCGCTATTCAAAGCCTGTTCGCGTCTTGTCGCAAGCAGGCTTTTTCTATGCGCCCCATGCGCACGAAGGAGGTGAGCGCCATAGCCGCTCAAGAGCCGAGGCTCAACGAACAGATCACGCTCAGCGAATGCAGGCTGATCGACTATGACGGAAATCAGATGGGCGTCTATCCCATCGATCAGGCTCAAAGCATCGCCGATGCTGCCGGGCTCGATCTGGTGGAGATCGCTCCGAATGCTGATCCGCCCGTATGTAGGGTCATGGATTATGGCAAATTCAAATATGATCAGGCCATAAAGGCTAAGCAGGCGCGGAAGAACCAGACGAAGATCGAGATCAAAGAGATGAAGTTCCGTCCCAAGATCGACATCGGCGATTACACGACGAAGAAAAAGCACGTGCTGAGATTTCTGGATGCGGGTAACAAGGTCAAGATCACGATCATGTTCCGCGGTCGTGAGATGGCTCATCCCGAACAGGGTCTGTCGATCCTCGAGCGACTGGCCGATGATCTCAAGGATGTTGCGGTCATCGAGAACCAACCGAAAATGGAGGGGCGCAACATGCACATGCTGATCGCGCCGCTGCCTCAGAATACCAAGAAGAAGAAAGACTCAGTCGAGACGAACCAGGAAGGATAGAAGTTATGCCGAAGATGAAAACGCATCGTGGATCTGCAAAGCGATTCCGCGTAACCGGAAGTGGCAAGATCATGCGCAGCAAGGCTTTCAAGAGCCACATTCTTACCAAGAAAAGCCAGAAGCGCAAGCGCAATTTCCGTCATGAGACCGAGATTGCTGCAGCCGACAAGAAAGTAGTAGCCCGGAATCTGGGCCTTCGTTAAACACTGAGGAGAGGATAGAACATGCCACGTGTAAAGCGATCAGTCCACGCACGCAAGAAGCGTCGTGCAGTATTAAAGGCCGCTCGGGGCTATTATGGCGCACGTTCACGCCACTATACCAAGGCAAAAGAGCAGGTACAGCACTCTTTGCAGTACCAGTACCGCGATCGTCGCAACAAGAAGCGCGACATCCGCAGGCTCTGGATCACCCGCATCAATGCTGCAGCGCGGCTGAATGGAATGTCGTATTCCGTATTCATGAACGGACTCAAGAAGGCGGGTGTCGAGCTCGACCGCAAGGTTCTGGCCGACATGGCTGTGCATGACCCCGAGGCGTTTGCATCCATCGTTGAGGTGGCGAAGGCGGCCCTCTAGGTCAAGCGTATCAACACGTTCGATCGTATAAAGCGCAGGTTTTCATACCTGCGCTTTTTGTTTTGGCAGCGATGTGTGGGGGTGCGAAAACCACAAGAACGTGATGATGCATTAGCGGATGTGGGCTGGCTTTTCGCCCCAATAAAAATGCATGAAATGCTTTTTCAAGAGTTTCGGATCGCTTGAGGGCTCGCCGTTTATTGCGCGCAAGGTTGCCCGAGCGATATCGATGGCAGCATCGGGGTGACGCAAGAATGAGGCATTCACCAAAATGGCGTCCGTCATCTTCGGAAAGTCCTCAACCTGGTGCAGCAGATCGATGAGCTCGCGGGAGGTGGTCACGTGGAACGCCGCGCCTGCACTCGTGAGCGTGTTCACATTCGCCTTCTCCTGACCGTAGGCCTTTCCCATGAGCACCATGGGCACGTTGCAGCAGAGGCACTCGGTAACCGTGAGTCCTCCGGACTTGCAGACGACCAAGTTGCTCGCAGACATGAGAGCAGGCATATCGTCGACGTAGTCGAAGACGGTCACGTTGTCGAGTTCGTGGCTTTTTACGAGCCGTCGCAAATGGTCTGCGTAGTCCTCGTCTTTACCCGCGACGATAGCAAAGTGCATGGAGTCGAACGAGTGGATGTAGGGGATGAGCTCGTCGATGGCAGTGCGGAAATGGACATAGGGACGCGGCAGCGTCGCGCCCGCCAAAAAGAGCACGAGTTGCTTATCAGCGGGAAGTCCCTTTTGTTCGCGCACCGCTTGCTTGTCGTAGACCGTGTTAAAGTCCGGGCGCGTCGGAATGCCGGTGATCTCGATGCGCTTTTCTGGAACCTTGCGCGGTCTGAGCGTTTCTGCCATGCGATCATCGGCTACACAGAACAAATCGGTATGTAGGTGCGGCCAGAGCCCTTCGACCTCATAGTCGGTGGGGACGCAGATGATGGGGAAGGTTTGCCCTGTGAGCATCTTCGCGCTGACCGCTACATTCGCCGCAGTGATATGCGTGCAGATGATGGCGTCGGGTTCGTATTCGCGCACGTATTCCACGAATTTCGGATACATGATGCGCGCCCAGATGGTGCCACCTGCCCAGAGAAATCGCCCTGTGAAGGAATAGCGCCAGGTCAAGTCGTAGATCGGTCGCGTGGCTCCGGTGAACATGGAGGCGGTGTTGTCGCCGTTGAAAACGATGCGTCCGAAATCGAGGATGTCGAGCACGTGTACTTCGATATGCCGACCGTCTTTAGTGCCGCCCTCTTCGTTGATGAGATCGAAGGCTTGCGCGATCGCCTCAGCCGCACTTTTGTGCCCCGATCCGACCGATGCATGCACGATGAGGATTTTCACATTATCCGTACCTACTTCGCCTTCGTCCGTGCTCTTTGCAAGGTCTTCGGAGCCTTTCAGCGCCAGAGTTGTGTCCTCGCAAGACTCCTCGTTAAGAATCTCTTCGTTCTCTTCGGCGGAGATTTCGGCGTTTTCGATGGTGTCGGCGTGCGATTTCATGAGAACCATATTACCCTATTTGAGTAGAATGTAATTTCGCTAGGATTCAATGCAGACAAGGTGTTGAACAAGAAGCGGCAGGCGTAGCGATGAGCGGAGTTATGCGATGAAAAGTACAACGGATGGAGCCATGCAGTTCGAGATAGATCCCCGCGATGTTGAAGCAGCTTGTCAAGGCGAGGGCGTGGCGGTGCTGATCCCCTGCTATAACGAGGCGATCACCATCGGAAAGGTTGTCGATGATTTTCGCGCCGAGTTGCCCGCCGCTCGTATCTATGTGTATGACAACAATTCCAGTGACGATACCGCGCGCATTGCCCGCGAGCATGGGGCGATCGTGCGCACCGAGCCGCGCCAGGGCAAGGGCAATGTTGTTCGCCAGATGTTTCGGGAGATTGATGCGGAATACTATGTGCTCGTCGACGGAGACGATACTTATCCCGCCGAGGCGGCGCGCGAACTGATTGCGCCTTTGGCGGAGGATCGTGCCGACATGACGGTCGGGGATCGGCTTTCGAATGGAAGCTATGGCGAAGAGAACGACCGCGCCTTCCACGGCTTCGGCAACAATCTGGTGCGCTGGCTCATCAAGATCATTTACGGGTACGCCTTCGAGGATGTTATGACGGGGTATCGCGCCTTCACGCGGGTGTTCGTGAAGACGACGCCGGTGCTCTCGAGTGGGTTTCAGATTGAGACGGAGCTTTCGATCCATGCGGTCGATAAGCGGTGGCGCATCGTGGATGTGCCCATCGAGTATCGCGATCGCCCCGAGGGAAGTGTCTCGAAGCTTTCCACCTTCGGTGATGGAACGAAGGTGCTCATGGCTATTGTTGCGCTGTTCAAGGATTACAAGCCCATTGCGTTTTTCGGTTGGATCGCCGTCATCTTCGTGGCGCTCGGGCTCATTGCCGGCATTCCCGTGATCGCTGAGTTCACGGCGACGCATCTGGTCGAGCGGTTCCCCACCGCGCTTTTGGCGGTCGCACTCGTTTTGTGCGGTGCGCTTTCGCTCACAGTCGGGCTGGTGCTCGATACGGTGGCGAAGAACAATCGCAAGCAATGGGAGATCGATGTATACGAAGCGTATTTTGCTGCGATGGAGAGCAGACGCTAGGGAAAGCGCGCTTGCGCACACAGTTTGCACGTGCGTTCGCGGGCAGGGGAGTGCTGGCTTTCTGTGCAGCGCTGCGGTGGCGAAAAACTTGCTGCTTTCGCTTGCACATGCATGTCCGCTTTGTCATAATGTTTTGGCTGTCTTTGGCAGTAGCGCATATGGTCCCGTCGTCTAGCGGTTAGGACGCCGCCCTTTCAAGGCGGAGGTCGCCGGTTCAAATCCGGTCGGGACTACCAAAATCATACGGGTCGGGAGGATATTATCCCGACCTTTTTGTTTTGCTGACCAGCGTTGGAAATGGATCGTCATCTGCGTCATTGTTGGGGTTGTCACAGGCGCGGTTCATCGTTGGCACAGCGTGTATGCCTCATGATTCATTGTTGGGGCAGTTGCAGGCGGGCGAGATTCATCCCGCCCGCAATGGTGCGTTATTGGGGTTATCGCGACGCGGGGATTGGGCGGATTGGACGGTGTCCGGTATGAAGCGTTTATGCTAGGATGGCATCGCTTTTGCGAAGGAAAAGAAGTGGTGCCCTCGACAGGAGTCGAACCTGCGACACCTTGCTCCGGAGGCAAGTGCTCTATCCACTGAGCTACGAGGGCACATCAAATGATGGTAGCTCATTATATGCTAAAACAGCTTGAGAATACATCCTCGAAAGGATTCGCATGGGAGTGCCGCTCAACATAGAAAAGATGGCATACGGACCATTCGCGCTTTCCCATTTGGAAAACGGCAAAACGGTCTTTGTCGAACATGCGGTTCCGGGAGACATGGTTGTTGCCGAGGTATATGAGGACAAGCGGTCATTCGCCCGCGCGCGCGTGATCGACGTCCTTGAGGCGAGCCCACATCGCGTGCGTGCGCGTGCTCCCGAGCTGATCGATAACCTCGCTCCCTGGCAGATTCTTGACTACGACCTTCAACTCGCCTCAAAACAAACCATCGTGGCAGACGCGCTTTTGCGCGTGGGACATTTCAGCGCCGACGAGGTCGAGCGCTCTCTTGGGCAGATCGTGGCTGCTCCGCATACGTGGAACTATCGCAATAAGATCGAGCTTGCAGTCGGTCACGACAAGGCAGGCAAGCTCTTTTGCGGATTTCATCAGCATAAAAGCAAGCATCTTGATGCCTGCGCCCGATGTGCGCTTGCCTTGAAATCCATCGAGGGTGTGCCGCGCGCGATTGAGGGGGCGCTTCGTTATCTCAGCGGTACCGATGACCTAGGTATCTTCCGGGTTGGGGTGCGCGCGTCTGAGCAGACGGGTTCGGTACAGATCGCGCTTTGGACCCCGCCGAGCGGATTCCCCCGGTCCTTCGCCGCAAAAACACTGATGAGTAGCACGAAGGCAACTTCGGTTGTTCGCGTGCTTGCCCGTCCGGGGTCATCCCGCCGCGTGAAACGGGTTGAGGTGCTTGAGGGGGCGCCGACGTGGACCGAAACGATGGCGGGCGGCATTACCTATGCAATCTCGGCACCATCATTTTTCCAGGTGAACACCGAGCAGGCGAACATGCTTGTGGAGTGCGCGCTTGACGGTCTTGCCCTTGAGGCAGGTGAGCGCGTTGCCGATCTATACTGCGGGGCGGGAACCTTCACGATCCCCTTTGCGCGTGCGGGAGCAGATGTCATCGCCGTCGAGGAAGCGGGCAGCTCGGTCAATGACCTTGCGCGCAATGCGGAGCGCAACAAGGTCGACCTCGACATCATCTGCGATGATGTCGCTCGGGTGATCGGGGATATTGGCGCAATCAATGCGGTGCTTGTCGATCCTCCGCGCACGGGACTTGCCCCCGAGGTGATTTCAGGGATCGCATCAACCGGTGCGCGCCGCGTGTGTTATGTGAGCTGCGATCCACAAAGCATGGCGCGCGACCTCAGGCGCTTTTCCGAGCACGGCTTTGAACTTCGCCATATCACGCCCGTCGACCTCTTTCCGCAAACATTCCATGTCGAATGCGTTTGCATACTGCACAAACCCTAGTTTTGGCGGCACTTCTTTCTAACGGCTCTTCATCTTCTGCTAAAATCAATCTCTATATGTGCGTCAGTAATTCTTCGATTTCTCAGAGAAGGGAATTGTGATCATGGCTCTGTATACCCCGGAATATAAACCAACCGGAGAAGAGATCGCCGTCATCAAAACATCCAAGGGTCCTATCCGTGTTCAACTTGCGGGTTTGGACGCTCCTATCCATGTCGGAAATTTCGTTGAATTGGCGAACAAGGGCTTTTATGACGGACTGAAGTTCCACCGCTATGTGCCCGATTTCGTCATTCAGGGCGGCTGCCCGAACACCCGCGACCATACTCCCGAAGAGGTCATCGAGGGTGCCCAGACGGGTCGCGGCGGTTTCGGCACCGGCAACCCCGGTTATTCCATCCAAGAGGAATTCACCACGAACCCGCATAACGTCCACTTGGACGGCACGCTCGCTATGGCACGCAGCCAAAGCCCGAACTCCGCAGGCAGCCAGTTCTATTTCTGTCTGGGCGACCAGCCGTTCCTTGACAGCGGCTATACCGTGTTCGGCCAAACGATCGAGGGCAAGGACGTCATCAACGCGCTGCGCGTGGGCGATGTGATCGAATCCATCACGATTGAGAACCAGGCCCAGTAGGCTTACCGATTGACCTTGGGGGCGCAAAGCCACAGTGAATAACAACCTCTTCGATCAAGCTACCATTCGGTACAACAATAAGGATTACCGCGGTGCGCTGCGGGCGTATACCGCATGTTTGCAGGACACGTCCGTTCCGTTCTCTTTGGGCGAAGTGGGACTCATCTATCACCGTATCGGCAACTGCCTGGTGAAGCTGAAAAATCCCACCGAGGCAATTCAGGCGTATGCGCAAGCGGCGTCCGATCCGGCATATACGGCGAAGGGTGCGCTCCAGAACAATATCGGTATGGCGTATGCTTCGCTGCATGATTACGAAAACGCCGTCGATCACTTCAAGATCGCGGTCGCCGATCCCACGTACGAAACCCCGTACAAAGCCTATATGGGCCTCGGAAACGCCGAGCTCAAGTTGGGCAACAGCGCCGAGGCGGGTGTGGCATTCCGCGAAGCGGCGCTCGATGAGGAGAATCCCGATCCCGCGAAAGCGCTTCTGAATCTTGGCATCTGCTTTATGGCGCTTGATCGCCCTCAGGATGCTATCGCTTCATACATCAGCGCGCTGCAGTTCGAGATGTCCGCCGACACGGCGAATCGTCTCAATGCCTCGATGGGGCAGGCGTATGCGGCGAACGGTCAGATGGCTGAGGCGGTCGAAGCATTCGAGCGCGCTATCTCGGGCGGTACTTACATTCTTTCGGATTCCGCCAGCGTTGATTACCAGCGTGCATTGAATGCGGTCGCCCACGGGGTCACGGACAATCAGGCTCAGGATATGTCCGGATTCGATGTGTTCGCCGATGGCGATCCCAATCAGGCAGCTGATCCGTTCTTCTACGACGAGACCTACGAAGTCCAAGACCCTTCGATGTATCCCGGCTATGTGAATGCGTACTCGAACAATGAGAACGACTTCTTCGATACGCCGGAAGAAGAGCTCATCAAGTGGTCGAAGGATCTTGCGAAAAGCGATCGGAAGCGCCGTAACGTCGGGCTGAAGCTGCTCGTTGTTTTTATCGTGCTCATCATTTTGGCGCTCGGTGCATGCGTGTTCGGATATACGCAAGGATATGGCTGGCCGACGCAGGAAGCTGTCGTGAAAGAGCTCTTCGCCGATCCTGAGAATGCTGGCGAGAATGTCTTTGTCGAAGATCTGAGCGCTGAGAGCATCCATGCGATGATGTTGCCGGTCGTTCAGGACAGCGATGTTGACGTTGACGGCGTCAATAAGACGATGACCGATTCTGTGGTCTATGCCACGGCAACGACGCCTCAAGGTGGCACGATTACCTATAAGATACTGTTGGTACGAGATATGATCGGCTGGAAGGTTTCGGGCGTGGAGCTCTACTTCCCCAGCCAATCCCAATAATGCTTACGAAAGGATATCCATGGCACAGGAAACAACCTACACGATGATCAAGCCCGACGGCGTTCGCAACAAGCACATCGGCGAGATCGTGAACCGCTTCGAGCGCGCAGGACTCACTATTGAGCGCATGGAGCTCGGCATGGTGACGCTTGAGCAGGCGCGCGCGAACTACGCGGAGCATGAGGGCAAGCCGTTCTACGACGGGCTCATCGCCTACATCACCTCGGGTCCTGTGGTCAAGATGGCTGTCAGCGGTGACGGTGCGGTGGCGAAAGTTCGCTCTCTCATGGGACCGACCAATCCCGCCGAGGCGGCACCGGGAACCATTCGCGGCGATTTCGGACTCATCATGGACGAGAATGTTATCCATGGCTCCGATTCGGTCGAGTCGGCAAAACGCGAGATCTCCATTTTCTTCGCGTAAGGAACCAAGGATAGGCGATGCTCTACCGGGTCATAGATTCTGAGGAACTCCCGAATCTGATAGACGCTTTTCTAGCTGAATACGAAGTGATAGCTCCTGTCAAAAGCGGCAGGAGCTATGCATTCGAGCCCATTGAATCGTTCGACGAGATCGAACTCGACTATCCCACCACGCTGACTTCGCTCAAGAAGTACTTTCTTCCCCCGCGGGAGACGCTTTTCGAATACGATGTCGAAGCGGCCGATGTCAAAGATTTTTCTTTGAACATCAAGCCGCGTGTCCTTTTCGGCGCGCATGCCTGCGATATCAATGCGCTCAACAATCTGAATCTCGTTTTCGAGGACACACGCTATCCTGATCCCTATTTCGAGGCGCATCGTGCTTCCATGATGGTCATCGGGATCAACTGCTCGCCGACGTCATCGTGTTTCTGTCACCTGCTCGACTCCGATGAGGTGCGCAGCGGGTATGACTTGTTCTTGCAGGATCTCGGCGGCAAATACCTCATTTCCATCGGAAGCGTTGAGGCGGCGAACATCCTTGAGGCTGCTTGCAATCCTCGGGAGGCAACCGATGAGGATCGGCGCGCATTTCGCGAGATCACACGCAAACGCCAAGAGGCATTCGATCCGTCCATTCCCGATATCCAAGAGATTCCCATGCTCATGGACGCTTTCCACAGCGATCCGTTCTGGGAGGAACTCGGTTCGCGCTGCCTTTCCTGTACAGCATGCTCGGCGGTGTGTCCCACCTGCTATTGCTTTGATATCGTTGATACGCTCGACCCGGATGGCAAGACGGGCAAGCGTGAACGTGTCTGGGATGCATGCACCTCTCCGCAATTCGCCGAAGTTGCCGGCGGGTACAATTTCCGCGCATCGGGACGCGACCGCGTGCGGCATCGCATGTATCACAAGCTCAACGGCTTCAATTCGAAATACGGAAGATATCTTTGTGTTGGTTGCGGAAGGTGCGTACGGGCCTGCAAGGCGGATATTTCGCCCATAGAGGTCTTGCGTTTCTTCGAGCGGAAGGGACTTTCCGATGCCTGATCCTACGACCGTATCCGTTACTCCCCTTAAAGCCGATGGGGGACGTATGGATGGTGCGCAGATCATGCGCGCGAATCCGTATCGCCCTTGGCCCGCCCGCATCACCTCTATCACCTCGCTCACGAAAACGGAGAAACTCTTCGAGTTCAGGCTCATTGACGAGCGCATCAGGGAGGCGTTCATGCACGCTCCCGGGCAGTTCGTCGAACTTTCCATCTTTGGCGTGGGCGAAGCACCTATTTCCATTTCAAGTTCTCCCACGAAGCGTGGGTTTATCGAACTGTGTGTGCGCAAGGCAGGGGAGTTCACAAGCAAGCTTCATGAACTTCAGTGCGGCGATATTGTCGGCATTCGCGGTCCTTACGGAAGAGCATTTCCCTATGACCAGATGAAGGGGCACGATATCCTGCTTGTGGCAGGAGGCCTTGGCATTGCTCCCTTGCGTTCGCTCATCAACAACATCCACGACGAGCGCTCCGAATTCGGCAACGTCACCATCATCTACGGATCGAAAAGCCCCTCTGAAGTGATGTTCCGCGACCAGTTCGAGATGTGGCGCCATCGCAAGGACTTCAATCTGATCCTCACCGTTGACGTGCCCGATGAGACCTGGGACGGTCAGGTGGGTATGGTCACGGCACCCTTCGCCGATCTCGAGATCGATGCCTCGAACACCTACGGCGCTGTGTGCGGACCTCCGGTGATGTACCGTTTCGTCGTCGAAGAGATGCGCAAGAAGGGCATCAGCTACGACCACATCTACATGAGTTTCGAGCGGCACATGAAATGCGGCATGGGCAAGTGCGGTCACTGCCAGATCGGACACCAGTATTGCTGCATCGATGGACCGGTTTTCAACTATTGGGAAGCGAAGAACATTCAGGGGTCGATGTAGATGAGTGGCACATCCGATATCCCCCGCGTCGTATTCGCCGGTTTGGCAGGCTGCTTCGGTTGCCAGATCAACATCACGAATATCGAGCGCTATCTGCTTGATGTCCTCGGACAGATCGATATGCGCTACTGGCAACTGACCTCAAGCGATCCCATGCCGGATGCATTCGACGTGGCGGTCATCGAAGGGGCGGTGACCACGCAAAGCGCGCTCGGAGCCGTGCGCGATCTGCGTGAGCGTGCCCGCGTTGTTATCACGATCGGTGCCTGCGCACAAACGGCGGGTATTCCGGGTATCGCGCGCACCAACTACGACGGACGGGCAGAAGCGGTCTATGGGCAGGTGCCCTCGATCGTGTCTGCGGTGGCGATAGAGCCCCAAGCGGTCTCGGATGTGATCGATGTCGATTTCGAAGTCGGGTGCTGCCCGATCGATCCGTATGCATTCGTTGCGGTTTTGCAGCACGCGCTCTATGGCTCGAACATCTACCCGCGCACATCAACGCTTTGCGGGGAGTGTAAGGGTAACGAACGCGGTTGCTTCTATGGGCGGGAGACGCTCTGTCTCGGTCTGGTCACGCGTTCGGGTTGTGGGGCGCGCTGCCCGAACTTGGGACGTCCTTGCAATGGATGTGCTGGTCTTTCGCCCGATGCCAACATCGAAACCGCGCGCGCCGTCGCAAGAGCTTCCCATATTCCTGGTGAGGCGTTCGACAGTGCGCTCACCATATTCAATCAGCGAAAACTCGATCGGTCCGCCCAGGCGTCCGATCAATCATGACACCGGGTTGAGGAAGGCGCTTCAGATGGCAAAAGCCCAGATCCAGGTAGATCACGTTGCCCGTATCGAAGGTCACGGGGATATCCATCTCGTGATCGAAGACGGCGAGGTCAAGGATTGCAAGTTCGTCGTCACCGAGGCTGCACGGCTATTCGAATCCATGGTGGTGGGCAGACCTTACTATGAGGTTCCCTACATTTCGTCGCGTGTGTGTGGTATTTGTTCGGCAAGCCACACGGTGACCGATATCGTTGCTATCGAGCGGTGCTTCGGCATTGAGGTCTCCGCGCGCACGGATGCGCTGCGCGAGCTTTTAGTCTACGGATCGTTTCTGCAAAACCATGCAACGCACTTGTTCGTTTTCGCCGCTCCTGACTTTTTGGGTCATACGAGCGTTTTCCCTCTCGCGAACTCGAATCGGGAGCTGTACGAGGGTGCACTCGGGCTCAAGGCGATGGGCAACAAGCTTTGCACGCTCATCGGAGGGCGATCGATCCATCCCATCACAGCGGTCGTGGGCGGGTTCACCGACGAGATTTCCTCTGCGGCATACCGCGCCCTTGCTGACGAGCTCGAATCGCATATCGAATTTGCGCTGTCGACCGTGGATTTGTTCAACGACTTCTCCGTCATCGACTTTGCCACTGAGGGTGACCTGCTCGCCATGGTGAAGCCGGATGCATATCCCGTCATCGGCTCGTCAAAGGCGCGCTTTGTGGTCGAGGACCTTGAGTTTTGTGCGGATGACTTGGATGAATATATCGAAGAATATCCCGTCGATCACTCCGCTGCGCTCTTCTCACGCGTGCGCCAAAGCAAGCGAACCTACATGGCAAGCGCGCTTGCCCGCATCAACGCCTCATGGGATGCCTTAAGTGAGCCGGCGCGGTTCGCCGCGGCGAAAGCAGGGCTCCGCCCTCCGGAGCTGAACCCGTTCGCGAACAATATCGCCCAGGCGGTGGAGATCGTTGATGCGCTCGTTCGATGCGCAGAGCTTTGCCGCAACTTAGCTGACGCTGATTTCGGGGGAAGTTCTAAGCCCGTTGCCTTCGACGTAAAAGCGGGGCGGGGCGTTGGTCTCAGCGAAGCTCCCCGCGGTGTGCTTTTCCATGTGCTTGATATCGATGGCGCGGGTAAGATCGAGCACGCCTCTATCATCACGCCCACGTCGCAAAATATCGCGAATATGCAAGCTGACATGCGCGCGCTCGCACAGCTTTTGGTTGATCGTGGCATGAACTCTCAGGAAATCGAGGGCGAGATTGAAAAACTTGTGCGTGCATATGATCCTTGTTTATCTTGCAGCGTGCATTAAAAGGACTATAGTTTGTATCTATGGAATTCCTAGCTGACGTTTTATCGCTCATCGTCGATCCGTGCTATGCCATCTCCCATAATTGGTGGGTGGCCATTCTGCTTTTTACCATTGTGGTCAAGGTCATCCTCATGCCCATGTCGCTGTGGGTTCAGAAGAACTCCATCGTCATGGTGCAGCTGATGCCCGATCTGAACCGGATCAAGGTGAAGTACTTTGGCGATGCGGAAACGATCGGGGAGAAGCAGACGGCGCTCTATAAAGAGAAGCACTACCATCCGATGCTCAGCTTGATCCCCCTTGCTATCCAGATCATTATTCTGTTCGGGCTTGTTGACGTGATCCACCGGATCACCGACGGCGGCGCACCGGGGACGGAGTTTCTCGGTCTCATTCCCGTTGAGAACGGCGGGATCAGCTGGATCATGCCGTTTCTGGCGGGACTTTCCGCGGTGGTGATGGGGTGTGCGCAAAACCACATCAACCCGCTTCAGCGTGAGCAGTCGCGCGCCGAGAAGAATTCCACCAATGGGCTGTCCATCGGACTATCGTTTGTGCTCGGCATGTTCGTGGCAACCGGAATGGCGTTCTACTGGATCTGCTCGAATTTGCTCTCCATCCTCGTCCAGGTCCTGTGCAATATCATCATCAATCCGAAGAAGATGATCGACAAGGAGGACCTTGAGGCAAGCAAGCAGGAGCTTGCGGGGCTCAATGCCCTTTCGGCGAACCGCCCGAAGTGGTATCAGAAAGACCCGCTTCGCAAACGCGAGAAAGCCGACTTCAAGCGCTTCTTCAACGTGACCGACAAGCACATCGCGTTTTATTCCGAGGGCAGCGGGTTCTACAAGTATTTCCGCGGCGCGGTCGAATACCTGCTTGAGCATTCCGACACGCCCATCCACTACATCACCAACGATCCGAACGACCAGATCTTCGAGCTTGCGAAGACGCACCCGCGCATCTTCCCCTATTTCGTGGGGGAGAAGAAAGCTATCACGCTCATGATGAAGATGGATGCCGATGTTGTGGTGACCACGCTCGGGGATCTTGATAACTTCTATATCAAGCGCTCGTATGTGAAAAAGGATATCGAATACGTCTACATGTTCCACCACATGACCTCTATGGATATGACATCCACGGTGGGTGAATATGACAACTACGATACGCTTTTGTGCACCGGTCCGCATCAGATCTCCGAGATGCGCAAGATCGAGAAGATGCGCAAGATCAAGGCGAAGAACCTCGTTGCCTGCGGCTATGACCTCCTTGACCGCGACATTGCCGACTATGAGGTTCGCAAAGAAGAGATTGAAAAGGGGAAAGACAAGCCGAATATCCTCTTTGCACCCAGTTGGCAGGAGGATAACCTGCTCGATAGCTGCGTTGATGACATGATCACATCATTGCTCGGGAAGGGATATCGGATCATCATCCGTCCGCATCCCGAATATACCAAGCGTTACCCCGCGCGCTGGGATGCCTTAAAGGCACGGTTTGCGCACGTTGATGAGGATGAGCTCGTCTTCGAGCATGACTTCAGCTCGAACGACACGATACTCTGCGCCGATGTGATCGTGACCGACTGGTCGAGTGTCATTTGCGAGTTCTGTTTCACGACGCTGCGCCCCGCGGTCTTCATCGACACGCAACCGAAGGTGCGCAATCCCCATTGGCGCGATTTCGGTATCGACTCGACGGATATCTCGCTGCGTAACCGCGTGGGAAAGTCGCTTGCGAAAACCGAGATCGATCAGTTCGCCGATACGGTTGCACGGATGCTTTCCGAAAAGGAGAGCTGGAAAGAGCGCATCAAGGATATCCGCGATGGCTTCGTGTTCAATCTCGGGGGCGGGGGAGATGCCGCGGGAGAGTATTTGCTCGAAACAATTCTCGCGAAACAGCGCATGAGCGCGGAGGTGCACGATGAGAACCGATAAGCATCTGATGCCTGCCGCCTCTGCAAGCGTATACCTTTCAACTTCCGTGCATACAGGAAAGGTCTGCGTACAACGACGTCGGAGCATCAGGGTCCTTGCGCTTTTCGATGCTGTTTGTGCGCTCATCTTCGCCGCGGTAGCGGTGATGGGACTGCCGACAGTGGCGTTTGCCTACGTCGATCCATCGGTCATGACCTACACCATCCAGGCGCTTGCGGGCGTTGCTGTTGCCTTGAGCGCGGTACTGGGGGTCGTGTTTCGGCGTACCCGGCGCGTTCTCATGCGGCTTTTGCATATCGACGCGGATGCGGGCAAGATCAAAGAAGCGAGCGTTCGGCGCATTGATGGGAATGACGCGCAGAGGCAATCGCTCATGCAAGCTGCTGACGAGCACGCACGTGCGGTCAAGGCGGAGCTTGCCGAACTCGAAGCGCCCAAGAAGCTCACGCGTAAAGGGCGCTTTGTCCGTGCACTTTTGGTCTGCGGTTTCTTGACCTTTACGCTTTTTGTGGTTGCACCGCTTGAGGTCGTGGGGCAGACGAAGGCGGGGTTGCTCTTCGGATTCTTCGACGTGTTGCCTATCGTCCTTATTGCCGCAGTTCTTTTCACGCTCATCGCTGCCTTTGCTGCAAGCTTTCTCAAAGGCACGGCATTCGATGTCCTGCTTGCCACGCTTGTCGGTATCGGCGTGTGCTGCTACATCCAAAGTTTGTTCATGAACGGCGACCTTCCCGTGGCTGATGGCACGTCGATCCTGTTGTCCGAACATCTTCCGATCACGCTTATAAGCGCACTCGTGTGGGTGGGTGTCATCGTTTTCGTGAACGTGCTTGCGTGGCGCCAGGTGCGTGTGAGCCGCGTGGCGGGATCGATCGTATGCGTGGCGCTTCTCGTCGTGCAGGTTGCGGGACTTGTGGGTGTGGCTACGAGTAGAAATGTGGTCGAGAATTTCCATCGCGATGGGGCAGTGGCTACACGCGAGGGGCTCTATACGCTTTCCGAACATGAGAACGTTGTCGAATTCGTTTTGGACACCTATGACGTGCGCTACTTGAAGGGAGTCCTTGAAACCGACCCCGAGGCGCTTTCTGAATTCACGGGGTTCACCTGCTATATGGACTCTGCTCCGAAGATGGTTCCTACCCGGTATGCGGTTCCCTATCTGCTGACCGGCAAAGCGCCCACGCCCGCTGATGACTTCCCCGGGTTCACGCGGGGGTGGTTCGATGAGAACAAGCTTTTGAAAGAGGCGCAGGCAAACGGATTCACCACAGGCGTTTATTCGGACAGCATGGGTTCTGACATCGTGAATGTCGCTCCCTATACGGAAAATATCCATCTGGGAGCAGTGCCCATTGATGCATGCAAGATGCTTTTCGAACTGGACAAGATGGCGCTGTACCGCGATATGCCCTGGGTCTTGAAGCCGCTTTTCTGGTTCACGACTGATGACTTGAATGCGGCGCTTGCTCAGAACGGGGATGCGTCGTCGTTGCCCTACACGATCGATGACGCACGGTTCGCACGCGACCTTCGCGAACAGAAGCTTGCGCTCAACGACGAGGATAAGAGCTTCAGGTTCATCCATATGATGGGACCGCATAAGCCCTACACGATCAACGCAGAGGGCTATTTGACGGGCGCGCCCACCTCGCTTGAGGAGCAGGCGCGGGGTTCCTTGGCAATCGTGGAAGACTACCTGCGGCAGATGAAGGAACTTGGCATTTACGACTCGTCATTCATTATTATCACGGCAGATCATGGCAATTGGCAAAATGCACCCTCGGGGGTGGATGAGCCCACTTCGGCACTTTTGCTTGTGAAGCCGCCGCAAACACCCGCTGAGGCCAAGCTGCCGATCGTATTCTCCACCGTACCCACCGGGCATGAGGATGTTCCTAATACCGTTATGGCAGCCCTCGGAGCCACGCCGGATGAAATTGGTCCCACGGTGTTCGACATTAAGCCGGGGGAGCGCGAGCGCAGGTATTGGCATACCTCAACCGACTTCCACGACGACACGGACTGGACCGAGTTCAAGATCGACGGCGATGTGCTCGACTGGGAATCGTGGAGCAAAACAGGCAACGTCATTCCGATTCCTCACCGGTAGTTTTCCTTGGTAACTTCCGCGCGCGTTCTTTCGACGAAAAATTGCGCCGAAATCACAATTTACCCATAACTTTTTCTGAGACATTACATATAGGTAACGAAACGCTCGGGCATACAACATCTTGTATGCCCTTCTTTTTCCCTCTGCAAAAAGGCGAACAGAAGTTTTTGTTTTCGCGTTCTAAAGGCGTGAAAACTGTGGGTTATCAGTGCGGGAAAGGGTCACGAAGTGTTGCAAAGTGGGGCGAAGTGGCATAATATGCAGTGACAAGGAAGAGCTTTGTGGGTTTTGAAACGCACCATAAACACACACCACAAAACACACAAACGCAGAATGGGGACGGGGCACATGGCTAAGGCTCTCGTAGAAGAGGAGCTCATAGAATCGACTGACGATACGGTCGATCTCTATGGTGAGTTTCGATTCAAAGTAGATGCCAAGGGTCGTGTCGCGCTCCCCGCAAAATTCCGCAAAGTTCTTTCCAAGGATCTGGTTGTGACGAAAGACCCGATGACGGGGAATTGTCTGTATGTTTTCGAAGATGCAGGCTTCAATCAGTGGGTGAACCAATTGTTCGAAAGCCGCTTTGGCGGCTATGACGCCACTGACCCCGAGCATATCAAGCTCCGCCGGGGCTTGAAGCGCGGTGCGGACATCGTCGAAGTCGATTCTTCGGGACGCATCATGCTCAATGCGAAGTTCCGTCAGGAGGTCGGTATCCAGAAGAATGTTGTTCTTGTGGGCAATACCGGTTACTTCGAGATCTGGGATGCGGATGCATTCGATGAGGCAATGGACGAAGTGGATCTCAGCGTCTTCTTCAAAAAGGACGCAGCGAAGAGCGTTTCACCTGCGCGCTCATAGAAGCAGGCATCTGCGGCACCGTGACAAATGAATATCGGCATATCCCAGTCTTATTGACTGAATGCATGCAGGGATTGGATCTGGCATCGGGCGCGCTCTTCGTTGATGCCACGCTCGGCTTCGCCGGGCACTCCGAGGCAGCTGCGAAACTGCTCGGGGCATCAGGGATGCTCATCGGCATCGATCAGGATGAAGAGGCTCTCCAATGCGCACGATCCAGGCTTTTATCGATTCCCGACGATATGCGACCCGAGATCAAGCTTCTCTCAGGGAATTTCGGCGAACTTGACGAATTGCTCGTCCAAGCCGAGGTTCCCGGCATAGATGCGATCCTGTTCGATCTTGGCGTCTCGTCGTTTCAGATCGACACCCCTCGGCGCGGCTTTACATTCAAAGAAGACGCCCCTCTTGATATGCGTATGAATCCGAGTAAACAAACCATAACCGCACAAGAGATCATCAACACCACAAACGCAACAGATCTCGCTCGGATCATCCGCACTAACTCGGACGAGAAGTGGGCAAGCCGCATCGCGGAGTTCATCGTGAAAGCGCGCGAGGTGCAGAGCATCGAAACCAGTGCGCAGCTCGTCGACATCATCAAAGCTGCCATACCTGCAAGTGCACGGCGTCGGGGCGGTCATCCCGCCAAGCGTACCTTCCAAGCGCTCAGAATGGAGGTCAACGCTGAGACCGCCGTGCTGCGAAGCGGGCTTGAAGCGGCTATCCGCTGGCTTCTGCCCGGAGGACGGATCTGCGTCATCAGCTATCACTCGATAGAGGATCGTATCGTGAAAGATGTGTTCGCATCGTTTGCGAACCGGTGCACCTGCCCGGTCGATCTGCCCGTCTGTGTCTGTGGGAATACGCCGATACTCAACATCATCACGAAGAAACCTATTGTGCCTTCGCCCTCTGAGATCGAGGCGAATGCTCGTTCGAGGAGCGCGAAGCTAAGGATCGCCCAGAAAATCTGACCGATTGCTTTTGGGCTTGCACGAAACGAGGAACACTTACGGTGGCATCATACGCAGCCTACAATAGAACCTCATCCGCCTATAAGCTCGATCGAGAGCAGCGGCGGTCATCTCGTATCGAGGTGATTCCCGGTGGTGCGCGTGAACAGGGCGTTCGCAGCGCATCCGATACCGCCGTCATGTTCGCCAAAGCACTCATTGCCATGATCATGGCGTTTGCGCTCATCGGCGTCGTTCGAATCACACTCAGCTCTGCAACGGTTTCAGCGGCGCTTGAAGCGAAGCAGATCGATCGGGATATCGACGTGGCGCGGGATGAGGGGAGCAGGCTCGAAGTGTTGCAGAGTACCCTTTCCAATCCAACGCGCATCAAACAGGAAGCGGCAACGATCGGCATGGTCACACCCACCGATATGACATTTTTGGACATGTCCGGCGATATCGTGATCACCGATGCTGCCGGTGCGCTCTCGCTTTCCGGGAGCGTTGAGGCAATGTCGGCTGCTTAGGGAGTCGCAGGTTATGGGTCGCAACTCCTCCCGCCTTGATAGTTCTGATTTCAAAGTCATGCGCGGTGGACGTGCCGCTGCGCGCTCGATTTCGCTTTCCCACGAGGGCGGTTCCATTCGCAATCTCAATAAAGTCGCGCTCATTTTCTTGGCGCTCGCTGCGGTATTTTTGCTGCGCCTGATCTTTCTTCAGGTGATCGTTGCGGACAACTACACCGCTATGGCGAAGGAAACGCGCACGATCAATTTCAATACCTCGCCCAACCGGGGCACCATCTATGACCGCAACGGGGTCATCCTTGCGGTCAGCGTCGATGCGACCACGATCTACTGCAATCCCGTCGAAGTAACCGATGCGGATTATGAGGCGCGCGTGCTCTTCGACGAGCTTGGGGGCGACATCGAGGACTACAAAGAGCTTCTGACGAAGGAATCGACCCAGTTCGTCTACATCAAACGCCATGCTGATGTGGAGGTCGCAAAGCGCCTGAAGGAGAAGAAGCTCGACGGCGTGTATTACATCGCGGACAGCCGGCGCGAATATCCCAACGGCAGCATCGGCGGTCAGGTCATCGGCGTGTGTGATGTCGACGGCAACGGCATCACGGGTCTTGAGCTGCAATACGATGACATCCTGAGAGGTAAAGCGGGAACGTATTCGGCTGAGCGCGGTGAGAAGGGTGCGCCCATCCCCGGCGGTGTCAAGGTTGACGAGCCGGCGGTTGATGGCGAAGACATCATGATCTCGATCGACATCAAACTCCAGGCAAAGATGGAAGAGGCGCTCGAAAAGGGACTTTCCGTCTATGAGGGCAAAAAGGGCACTTCGATTGCCATTGATGGGGAGACGGGTGAGATCTATGCAGCGTGCTCGTACCCGTATCTTGACCCAACGGACATGGAAAACTCCATCATCGGATCGGAGAACCTGAATTGCATCAACCAGTCGTTCGAGCCCGGTTCGATCTTCAAGACGGTCACCGCGCTCACGGCGCTCGAGCAGGATGCGATGCATGCCTCCGATACGATGTTCGTCCCCGCTGAACTTCCGGCTGACGAGTACATCATCACCGACTCGCATGAGCGCTACGATGAGATCATGTCGTTCAGCCGCATTCTCAATGAATCGTCCAATGTGGGCATTTCGCTCGTCTCTGAGCGAGCGGGATTCGAGAACCTCTATAACGAAATCCTGCGGTTCAAGCTCACGGAGCGTACAGGGGTTGACTATCCTGGCGAGGCAGCTTCGCGGATGCCGGGATTTGATGAGTGGGCGCGCGTTACCGCCTACAACATCAGCTTTGGTCAGGGACTTACCACAACACCGCTTTCAATGGCGCGCTTCTACGGCATGATCGCTGCTGACGGCGTGCTTGCAACGCCCCATTTCCTCATCTCGAAGCCCCAGACAAACGAGTGGATCGAATATCCCACTGAGACCATCGTGACCGATACCGAAGCGCTCAGTGAGCTCAAGACGATGCTCTGCGGCGTTGTCGAAGAGGGAACGGGCAAGGATGCGGTTATCGAGGGTTTTGATGTTGCCGGCAAAACCTCAACGGCCGAGATCGCCGAGAATGGCACGTATGCGGAGGATCGCTACAACCTCTGCTTCGCGGGCTTCATCAATAACTCGAACTCGAAGCTTGCCTGCTTCGTTTCCGCGAACGATATCCACTACGAGGGAAGAATGGCATCGGTCTTTCACGATATAATGCTTGAAGCTATAGATCTTTACAATATTGTCCCTGCTAGGTGATGGCATATGAGCAAGACCTGTGCGCAATTGTTCGAAGGTATTCCCGCAACCATCCTGGGCGATGCCAATACCCAGGTCGAGGGGCTTGCCTATGACTCCCGTGACGTGCGCTCGGGAGATGCTTTTTTCTGCATCGTCGGTCTGAACGTCGACGGACACACCTTCGCACAAAATGCCATTGATGCGGGGGCGAAGGTGCTCGTTGTTGAGCGCAAGCTTTATCTGGCTGATACCTCCGATGTTGTCGAAGTGGTGGTGGCTGATACGCGTCGTGCCATGGCGCTCGCCGCCTGTGCCTTCTTCGACCATCCCTCCTCCGACATGGCAGTTGTCGGGGTCACGGGAACGAATGGCAAGACCACGACCACGCATCTCATTGAGCATATCGCTCACACTGCGGGCGTAAAAAGTGGGTTCATCGGTACGGTGGGTACGCGTATTGGCTCTGTTGAGGTTGAGAGCCCCCATACCACGCCCGAGTCGGTCGACCTCCAGCGCCTGCTCGCACAAATGCGCGACGAGGGGTGCAAAATCGTTGCGATCGAGGTCAGCTCGCATGCTTTGGATATGATGCGCGTGCTCGGTACGCGCTTTTGCGTCACAGCATTCACGAATCTCACCCAAGATCATCTCGACTACCACCATACGCTTGAGAATTACTTCGAAGCCAAGCGCGAACTCTTCACCGAAACCTATCCCGCCAAGCGCGTGATCAGCGTTGCCGGTGCGTGGGGGCAAAAACTTGCGGCGCTCTGCAAGGAAGCGGGCGATGAGGTCATTGAGGTCGGCTTCGATGAGAGCTGCGATATCCACCCCATCCAGATGGAAAGCAGCATCACCGAAACCGCGCTCACGCTTTCGGTTCTCGGGCAGACCGCATCGGTCGACTTCCCGCTTTTGGGATCCTTCAACGTAGAAAATGGCATGGTTGCGCTCGCATGTGCACTTGAATGCGGTATTCCGCTTGGAGATGCCGTGCGTGCGCTTTCAAGCGCGAAAGCGGTTCCGGGAAGGCTCGAGCGCATCCGCGTGAGAGATGACGGCGGAGTGAGCGTGTACGTTGATTATGCACACACACCCGATGCGCTTGCGCAGGTCATCGCCACCTTGCATCCTCTCGTGAGTGGTAGGCTCATCCTCGTGTTCGGGTGCGAAGGCGACCGCGATAAGCTGAAGCGTCCGCTCATGGGCGCCGAGGCAATGAAGGCGGATGTCGTGTATCTTACCAATGACAATCGTCACGGCGAGGACATGTTCGAGATCATTGAGCAGACGGCAGCGGCGATGCGGGAGATATCGGAGGACTTCACGATCGAACCTGACCGCAAGCGTGCGATCAGGCGTGCGATTGACGAGGCGAAAAGCGGAGATGTGGTTTTGATCACGGGTCGCGGACACGAGGATCTTATGATGTTCGGACCTGATACCGTGCATTTCGATGATCGCGAAGAAGCCGCGTATGCACTCTGCATGAAGGCGGAATGCGCACGATGAGGCTGAACGCGAAGCAGATCGCTCAATTCACGGGCGCAGAATTTCTGGTGAACCCCATTGATCCGTCGCAGATCATCACGGATATCACTTGGGATTCGCGCGAGGTCGTTCCCGATAGTCTCTTTGTTGCGCTTCCCGGCGAGCACGTCGACGGTCATGCTTTCGTACGCGATGCACTCACCAAAGGCGCAACGGGCATCTTGGTGTCTGAGCCGATCAGCGAAGCCGAGAGCGTCCTTGCGCGCGAACTCGGCGCTTCGGTGATGTCGGTGTCGAACACGAGCCATGCTATCACCGACCTTGCCAAAGGATGGCGCTCGCATCTGCGTGGACGCGTCATTGCAGTGACGGGCTCTACGGGCAAAACCACCACGAAAAACCTCATCAGGGATATCGCTTCGACCCGTTTCAGCGTGGTGGCGACCAAAGGAAATCAGAATAACGAACTCGGTGCCCCGCGTACCCTTCTTGCAGCCGACCCCGACACCGAGGTCATCGTTTTGGAGATGGGCATGGATGGGGTAGGGCAGATCAGGGCTCTTTGCGATATGGCTCGTCCGGATTGGGGCGTCATCACCAATGTAGGCGATTCCCATATTGAACGCCTTGGCAGCCGCGAAGCTATTGCTGATGCGAAAGCGGAGCTGCTCGAGGGGTTGCCAAATGGCGTGGGCAAAGCTTTTTTGAATGCCAACGACGATTTCACGGAATATATGAGCGATCACGCTGCACTTATCGAGCGCGGGATCGATATCTATCGGTATGCGCAATCGGGTTGCAAGGAAGATGCGCGCGCGGATGACAAAGGCTTTGTGTTCGCACGCGATGTCTCTCTCGATGATGAGGGAAACCCGGTCTTTACTCTCTGCGTTCAGGGCTTTGTTGATGAGGCGCAAGAGCTCATTCCGACACTTTTCGATATGGAACCTGATCTCAAATGCACAGAGTGTCATCTGCGTCTCGGCGGTATCCATAATGTCTCGAACGCGACGGCGGCTGCTGCAGTCGGACTCGCGCTCGGGATCGATCTTGAAACCGTCGTGAGCGCACTCGGAAAAGCCCTGCCCGAGGCGGGACGCCTTGAGCGCATCGTTTCGCGCGTAGGCTATACCATCATCAATGACACCTACAATGCAAGCCCCGATTCGATGCGGGCATCGCTTTCCACGCTGGCATCGATGGACGTTGCGGGTCTGCGCTATGCCGTTTTGGGCGATATGGGCGAGCTCGGGGATATTGCCGAGGCTTGCCATGTCGGCGTAGGTGCATGCGTTGCCGAACTTGGGATCGACCGGTTAGTGTGCGTGGGTGAGATGAGCGAACATATCAAAGATGGCGCGATTGCCTCTGGCATGGATGCGGCGCATGTGCTGCATGTGAAGAGTATCGCCGATGCGCTCGAGGCGCTCGAAGGGGTGCTTGAACCCGCCGATTGTGTGCTCGTGAAAGCATCGCGGTTCATGGAGCTCAACCGCTTGTCGGAAGGGCTGGCAAGCTAGATGTTCTCCTATTTCGCACAATATCCCACGTTCTTGGTATTCGTTGCCGTGGTGATCGGCATGGTGGTGACCATGATGCTGACGCCCGCCTTCATTCGTTTTCTTCGCTCGAGCCATATCGGGCAGCAGGTGCGCGATGACGGACCGCAGACACATCTCGTGAAGAGCGGGACGCCGACCATGGGTGGCGTCATCATGCTCATCGCGGTGATCATCGCCGTCTTTCTCATCGGCATCCCCGATCCGGAGACGTACCTTCTGCTCGCGGCGGTGGTGCTGACGGGCATTCTCGGCCTTATCGACGACGTTTCCAAGGTGGCACATGAGCGCTCGCTCGGGCTCACCCCGAAGGCGAAGCTCATCGGTCAGTTCGTGATCGCACTTGCCTTCATTCTGTTCGCCGTGAATATGCTCGGCATTGAACCGACGGTCACCATTCCCTTTATTTATACGTTTGACCTCGGCATTCTGACAACGACCATTCCGCTCGGTGATGGAGTGCTCACCATTCCGTGGCTCTACATCGTGTTCTGTTTGATTCTGCTCATTGGGCTTTGTAATGCCGTGAATCTGACCGACGGTCTCGACGGGCTTGCTGCGGGCACAGTCATGATCGTGATGATCGTCATGGCAGCAATCGCATTCCGCGAGAATCTGCTTGAGCCCGCTATCTTCTCCGCGGCGCTCGCGGGGACCTGCATCGGCTTTCTCTGGTTCAACTCCCATCCCGCTGATATTTTCATGGGCGACACGGGCTCGCTTGCACTCGGCATGGCGCTCGGGTGCTTGGCAGTGGTGACGAAAACGGAATTCATCGTCATCATCATCGGCGGTTTGTTCGTTGCCGAGGCGCTCAGCGTTATGATCCAGGTCGCCTATTTCAGGCGCACCGGCAAGCGCGTATTTTTGATGGCGCCCCTGCACCATCATTTCGAGAAAATGGGGTGGAGCGAAACGAAGGTCGTGGTGCGTTTCTGGATCATTTCGGGCGTGCTTTCGGCATGCGGTTTCGCGCTTTACTTCGCAAGTTCGCTATTGGTGAGTTGATCGAGCGTGGCTGCGCGTGCATTGACAACAACGTTTGATGGCAGGAATCTCGCCTATGAGAATCTGGGGGATATCCTCATCCTTGGAGCGGGCGTGAGCGCACAAGCAGTGATCGACTACCTGCGTGAAGACGCGCTCGGCAGATGGACAAGTATCACGGTCTATGCCGGTCCGCGCACCGATGGCGCGGTCGCGTTTTTCGAGACGCGGACAGACGTGCAGGTCATCTACGGTGCCCAGCATGTCGAAGGTGCGTTCGACCTTGCTATCGCAAGCCCCGGCATCTCTGCGCTCTCCGATTTCTATATGAGTGCCCGTCAGTGCTCGACCGAACTTATCAGCGAAGTCGAGTTCGCGTATCGGGAAAGCGATATCTCGTGGAAGTGGATCGGCGTGACCGGGTCGAATGGCAAGACCACCACCACCGCACTTGCCGCACACCTCCTTGCGCACGCTGGCTTTGAAAGTGTTGCGGTCGGCAATATCGGACGCGCTTGCATCCGCGTGGTGGGGGATTTTCTCGCTCGGCGCACTGCCCTTACCAAACCTATTGCCATCGTGTGCGAGCTTTCCTCATACCAATTGTCATCCATTAGCAAGATGGCTGTGGATGTTGCCATCATCCTCGGCATCACACCCGACCATCTTTCCTGGCACGGCTCGTTCGAGGCATACCGGGATGCGAAATTCAACCTGCTCAAAGGGCTCGGCTCGAAGCGCGCAGGTGTTGCAATCCTCGACGCGGTAAACGATGTCGTTCGCGAAAAGGTGCGTGAGCTCCGTCCGCTCTCACTTGAGGAGCGCGGTTTCGCCTACATCCCGATCGGTACGCGTGAAGGCATCGAAGGCGATATGCGCCAAGCCTGCGGTGCTGACCACGCTGCTTTTGTCAATCCTGACGGTGTTTTCACAGTTGCGTGGGACGGGCGAGAATATGCCTACGGACGATGCGCAGACATGCTCCTTAAGGGCGTACACAACCAGCTCAATGCGCTTGCTGCGCTTGCGTGCTCAACCGTGCTCGGAGCAGATGGCGCTGCCCTTGTGCGTGCGCTCGATGAGTTCAAACCGCTCGAACATCGCATCGAGCCCGTTGGTGAAGTTAAGGGCATTGCGTTTTTCAACGACTCGAAAGCAACGAATGTCGATTCGACGCTCACCGGTCTTGCAGCCATGGATCAGGGACGATGCGTTGTGATGCTCGGAGGCAGGGATAAGCATACCGAGCTCGATGACCTGGTAGAAGGTTGCGCGCGCACCTGTAAAGCCGTGGTTTGCTTTGGCGAAGCGGGGGAGCGTTTCGCTCGTGCACTTGGTGTGCTTCGTGAGCAGGGCATCGAAGTTCTTCTGGAAGATACGTTCGATGAGGCATTCTCACGTGCGTGTCGGTGCGCAAGGCCAGGGGACAGCGTCTTGCTTTCGCCGGCATGTTCATCCTTCGATGAATTCACGTGCTTTGAAGAGCGTGGGGCGCATTTCAAGGAATTGGTTCGCAATCTGGGTGCAACCCGCTGATCGTGCAAGGGCATTCGCATGGCGTCGCACAAAGGCAATCCTTCCCAAACCCAGGTCGATAAGATCTTGATGCTTGCAAGCGTCTTCTCGCTTGTGGTGATCGGGCTTGTCATGGTGTATTCCGCCTCCTCGGCATCGCTCTCAGCTGCGGGCAAGGATCCGTATAGCGACGTGATCTCACAGGGGATTTATGTGGTCATCGGTATCGTCGCGGGCGTGTTCGTCTGGCAATTCGTGCCATATCGGCGGTGGGAGGGTGTGTATACATGGATTCTCTGGGCGGTATGCATGCTCTTGCTCGTGTTGACCTTCGCGATGGGCACGACCGTGAACGGTGCGCGTCGGTGGCTCTACCTCGGACCGATCGGCATGCAGCCCTCCGAGTTCATCAAGATTGCGCTTCTCCTCATGGCGATCAAGATCCTCTACGATTACCAACGCTCGCGCATCGATCTTAAGATCCTGCTCGTGCAGGCAGCTGTTCTGATCATCCTGCCGCTTGCGTTTCTCTACAAGACACAGTCCGACCTTGGAACCACGTTCGTCTGCCTCATCGGTATCTTCGCCGTCATGTGGATCGGGCGGGTGCCGGCACCCATCCTTGCGGGAATAGCCGCAACCGGCGTTGTGTTTTTGCTCGTTGCGGTGTTCGGTTCGGGCTACCGCAGTGACCGCTTGGTGTATCTCGATCCCTGGAATGATGGGCAGAACGGTCTCGGGAAGGGGTACAACATCATCCGCTCCTTCTATGCGCTTGCGGAAGGTGGGCTGTTCGGCGTGGGCATTGGCAATTCCCATGAGAAATACCAGTACCTCTTTGCTTCCGACAGTGACTTCATCTTCGCGGTTTTGGGCGAGGAGATGGGGCTTGTTGGGGCGCTCGTGGTTATCGCGCTTTTCTTGCTCATTTTGTTTTTGGGACTGCGCATCGCAACGAACGCGTCTGACAATTTCGGTTCGATGGTGGCGGGCGGTCTTACGATCATGCTCATCAGCCAGGCGTTTTTGAATATCGGATGTGCGATCGGGGTGTTTCCGACTACGGGCAAGCCGTTGCCGTTCATATCTTCGGGTGGCTCGTCGGTCGTATCGTCGCTTCTGATCATCGGACTCATTCTTTCGGTGCAACGCGAAGGGGAAGAGTCGCGGATCCATGCGAAGCGCCGCGATGAACTGAGGGTCGTACGCGCCGAGCGTTCGGGCGAGCGCTGGCGGTAAGGAGAAATTATATGAAAGCCGTTCTTTCTGGCGGTGGCACCGCAGGTCATATCAATCCCGCTCTTGCGCTTGCCGAAGAGCTCTCTGAGCGCGGGTTCACGTGCTTGTTCGTGGGAACACCTACCGGCGTTGAGGCGAAACTCGTCACGCAAGCCGGTCTGCCGTTCATGCCGATCGAGGTATACGGGTTTGACCGTTCAAAGCCCTTGAGCCTCATCAAAGCACTTGCGGCGGCTGAGAAGGGCACGCGCATCGCGAAGAAGTGGCTTGCTGAAGAAAAACCCGATGTCGTTGTCGGATTTGGCGGGTACGTTTCCATTCCGGTTGCGCGGGCGGCATGCGCGCTCGGGATACCGCTTGTGATCCATGAGCAGAACTCGGTCATGGGCATGGCGAACAAGTATGCATCGAAGAAAGCATGCTCAGTGTGTTTGACGTATGACAATGCCGATGTGAACACTGATGATGCCCGCGTCAGTGTGACGGGCAATCCGGTGCGCAGAGATGTGCAGCGGGGCACGCGGGAAGAGGGACGCGCATATCTGGGCATCCCTGAGGATGCGACCATGCTTCTGGTATTTGGTGGATCGCTTGGAGCGCGGCATATCAATGAAGCCATTACCGCACTCAAAGACGAATTGCTTTCGCGCGAAAACCTGTACATCGTCCATATCGCGGGTCCGCATGAGCTCGATCGCACGCGTGAGGCGCTCTCACTCACGGACGATGAGAAAGCGCGCTATCTTCTCAAAGGCTATGAGGATCAGATGCCGCTCGTGCTTGCTGCAGCCGATGCGATCGTGTCCCGCGCAGGGGCAACCTCCCTTGCGGAGATCGCTGTACGCGGAATTCCTGCGATCCTTGTCCCTTATCCGTATGCCACTGCCGATCATCAGCGGACGAATGCGCAAAGCTATGTCGAAAGCGGTGGGGCGTTTCTTATTCTCGATGATGAAGTTGAGGGCGAAGAGTTTGCCCAAACGCTTTTCCGTCTGATCGATGAGCCGGAGCTGCGTGCTCGGATGCACCGCGCCGCTGGCAAGCTCGAAGCGAATCGGGCAGCTGAGCGCCTTGCGGATATCGTGGTTGCGGCGGTCGACGCTTCGTGATGGCGAATATGTCCAGCGATGCACGACAGACGCTTTCGCTATAGAATAACAACGGCACTCAAAAGGATACAAACACACAAGGAGTACGACCACTATGTCTGAACCCGTTTCGAATCACGTGTACTTCATCGGCATCGGCGGCGTTGGCATGAGCGGTATCGCGCGCGTCGCCCATGATCAGGGACTTATCGTCGAGGGCTCCGATCTCAAGTCGAGCCGTTTCACCAAGCCGCTTGAGGACGTCGGCATCAAAGTCCATATCGGACACGATGCGGCGAACCTCCCCGACGACGATCCCACGGTCGTGATCTCCACCGCTATCCTTGATGATAATTGCGAGCTTGTCGAAGCGCGCCGGCGCAATCTCACGATCGTGCGCCGCGCTGAGATGCTTGCGCACTTGGGTCGCGATCTGCAAACGCTTGCCGTTGCGGGGACCCACGGCAAAACCACCACGTCCTCCATGCTTGCGAGCGTGCTTGATGCTATGGGGCTCTCGCCGACGTTTCTTATTGGCGGCATGGTGCGCGAATACGGTGCGAATTCCCATTCGGGCACGGGTGACTACTATGTTGTGGAGGCTGACGAATCGGACAAATCCTTCACGCATCTTTCCCCGGCGGCGGTCATCGTTACCAATATCGAGCCGGACCATCTCGACCACTACGAATCGATCGATGAGATCTACAACCAGTTCGGACAATTCATCTCGCTCGTTCCTGACAACGGTCCGGTTGTCGTCTGCGCTGAGGACGAAAAGCTCGTCAGTGTTGCGAAAGCATCGGCAAGCAACGTCATCACCTACGGTTTTCGCGAGGATGCAGATGCGCACATCGAATCGTTCGAGACGCACGGGCTACGCACTGATTTTGCGTTGCGCCTTCCCGATGGGCGCCTCATCGAAAGCTCGATCAAGCAAAATCCGGGCGTACACAATGTGCTCAACGGTGCGGCATGCTTGGTGCTCATCGATGCCCTTGGCGAAGATGTGGATGGGGCGGCGAATGCGCTGCGCGATTTCGCTGGAGTGCGGCGCCGATTCGATTATGTGGGGCGTGCGCAGGGTGTTGATGTTGTCGATGACTACGCGCATCATCCTACCGAGATCAAAGCAACCATCCGCGCGGCGCGGACGCTCGATTACAAGCGGATTCACGTCGTGTTCCAGCCCCACCGTTATTCGCGGGCAAAGCTGTTCACGGAGGTGCTGAAAGAGGAGTTCGCCTCCGCATTCGACCAGGCTGATACGCTTACCTTCATGGATGTCTATCCGGCGGGCGAAACGCCGATTCCTGGCATCAACGGCAAGACGTTTTTGAATGTGGTTACCGAGCATGAGGGACACCCCGAATCCCGCTTCATCGCGCGTCGTCTTGAAATTCCGCGTGCGATGGCGGACATTGTCGAGGAAGGGGACTTGGTGCTCACACTCGGCGCAGGAGATGTGACCGAGATCGGATCGCTCATTTTGGACGAGCTCGATCGTCACGGCGAAGACAAGTAGCTTGTATGGTCGCTCAGCATGCGACGCCGCTCGATGTGATGCTTTTGAGCGGCGATTTCGATGGCGAAGTGCGTTTCTCAGAACCGATGGCGCGCCACACAAGCTTGCGCGTTGGCGGTGCGGCGCGGGCATACGTGCGCGTTGACTCAATGCATGCGCTCAAGAAGGTGCTCGACGCACTTGCCGATACCGATCTTTCTTGGCGCGTTGTCGGACGCGGCACCAATTTGCTGGTGAGCGATACAGGATATGACGGCGTCATTCTCACGCTCGGACGCGATTTCAAAGGCATCGCCTTTGATGCGGAAGCGGGTGTGATCAGCGCGGGAGGAGCTGCGTCACTTGCTCATGTGGTGCAGCTTGCCTTTGATCATGCGCTTTCGGGACTCGAATTTCTCGTGGGGACGCCCGGCAGCATCGGCGGGGCGGTCGCTATGAATGCTGGCACGCGCACCGATTGGATTAGCCGTCAGATCGCAAGTGTCACGACGCTTCGCGGTGATGGAACTTATATGAAATACCTGCCCGATGAACTCGTTTGGGGCTATCGGTCATCGCCGTTTCGCCCCGATGAGGTTATACTCGAATGTGAACTTGAGGTCACAGCGGGGGATCCTCTTCTGATCCAATCGAAGATGGAGGGGAATCTCTCACGGCGGCGCCGATCGCAACCGCTTGCGCTTCCCAGCTGCGGAAGTGTGTTCAAGAATCCCGCCGAGGAGTCGGTGGCGAAGCTGATCGAAGGCGCGGGACTCAAGGGTAGACGGGTTGGGGGCGCCTGCATTTCAGAGCAGCACGCCAACTTCATCGTGAATGAAGGCAACGCAACAGCGTCGGATGTGAAGGCGCTTATGGATATGATTGAATCAGAAGTGGGAAGGATCTATGGCATCGAACTCGCGCCGGAGGTACAACTCATCGGGTTCAACGAGGCGACGACAAGCGCCCTCGGTCAGGCTTGAGTCCAAGACCATCGGGCAAATACGACGGGAATCCAAGACCCATGAGCGCGAGCAGCGGGTCCAGCGGGTCGCGCATGCTTCAAGGCTGCCCCTTATCATCATCGGCGTGGTCGTGGGCGTGGTCATCGTTGCGCTCGTCGCCCTGTTCGCTCTTTCAAAAACCGATCTGTTCAAGATAGAAGAGGTTTCGATCAATGGCACCGATCACCTGACTAATCAGGAGGTTGCCGCGCTCGTGTCCATTCCACAGGGTACGACCTTGCTCACGGTGGATACCGACAGCATAGAACGCAGCCTTGAGCGCGATGCTTGGATCGAAAGCGTTGATATCAACCGGGCGTTTCCGAACAAGCTTGAAATCACCGTTCACGAGCGCGAGATCGGCGCGGTGGTCGAGATCCCCACCGGCAAAGCGCAAACAATCCAGAACTGGGCAATCTCGAAGGACGGCATGTGGCTTATGGTCATCCCCTCGCGGGAGTCAGAGGTGGGAAGCAAGCTTTCCGAACAGATCTATGAGGATGCGCAAGCCGCATTGCATATCATTGGCGTACCGTTCGGTGTCGAACCCAAGATCGGGGCGTTTTGCACCGACGAAAACATCAACAATGCGCTGTCCATCATTTCGGGCATGACTACAGATCTCGCCGATCGGGTGAAGATGGTCACCGCAACCGATGCGGAATCCACGTTGCTCACCCTCGACAACAATGTCGAGATTGCCTTCGGAACCGCTACCAATATCAGGGAGAAAGAGCGCATCTGTCTTGAGCTCATGGAAAAGAATCCGAAGATCGTCTATATCAACGTTCGCGTTCCCGAACGACCGCGTTGGCGGGGCGTTTGAGTTGCAATTAGGGGTCGTTCGTGTAAAATTATCCACAGTGTGCGCAGATTCCATACGGTAGCTGCGCAATAATGAGAAAATGCAGCATCCAACGCAGCACCTCTGGAGGATAAGAACATGCCTAATTTTTCCGGTGACCATCTCGCGGTCATCAAAGTCGTAGGAGTTGGTGGGGCTGGCACGAACGCGGTCAACCGCATGGTTGAAACGGGCGTTCAAGGTGTTGAGTTTATTGCCATCAACACCGATCACCAAGCTCTCTTGAAGTCAGATGCCGATAAAACCATTCATATCGGTGAAGAGTTGACCAAAGGTCTCGGTGCGGGCGCGAATCCAGAAGTCGGCTGTCAGGCAGCGGAGGAAAGCCGCGCTGAGATACGCGAGGCACTTGCTGAAGCTGATATGGTTTTCGTTACCGCGGGCGAAGGCGGTGGCACGGGCACGGGCGCTGCTCCCATCGTTGCCGAGATTGCACGCGAGGAAATCGGTGCCCTTACCGTAGGTGTTGTCACGAAGCCGTTCGGGTTTGAGGGACGCGTGCGTTGCAACCAGGCTGAGCAGGGAATCGATCTTCTCTCCGGCAAGGTTGACACACTCATCGTCATTCCCAATGACCGTCTTCTTGAGATCATCGAGAAGAAGACCTCTTTGATCGATTCCTTCCGTTTCGCCGATGATACCCTGCGTCAGGGCATTCAGGGCGTAACCGATCTCATCACCGTTCCAGGACTTATCAATCTTGACTTTGCCGATATCCGCACGGTCATGAAGGACGCGGGAACAGCCATGATGGGCATCGGCATTGCATCCGGCGAGAACCGTGCCCTTGAGGCGGCGCAGCAGGCAACGAATTCGAACCTGCTTGAGACGTCCATTCAGGGCGCGTCGAATGTGCTCTTCTCCATTGCGGGCGGTCCTGACCTTACGTTGACCGAGGTTGCTGATGCAGCGCGCACCATCGAGATGTGTGCTGATAAGAACGCGAACATCATCTATGGACAGATCATCGACGAGAATATGGCCGATGCGGTCCGGATCACGGTGATCGCAACAGGATTCAAGGCATCGCCGTCGCAGGCGTCGCTTAACTTCGAGGGACGTCCTGCTATGCCGGAGATGTTCTCCTCCATGGATTCCGCTTATCCGGCAACACCTGCATCACCGTCGCAGCTGCAGTCCGCGCCTACCACGTTCTCAACTTCCTCAAGCGCATCATATGCCGAGGAAGACTACATCCCTGATTTCCTGAAGCGTCAATAACGCGCGCGGGAATCTCCGTGGACAACCGTACTTTGCCCGAGCCTCTTCTTACGCGGAAGAGGCTCGCTTCATCTTTGTATGTCTGGACCGATGACGCATTGTTCGATGCGACGGGTATCCGCATCGCGTTCACCGAGCGTACGGGCGGGGCAAGCACGGGTGCCTTCGCTTCATTGAATCTTGGATCGAACACTGACGATGATCCTGCTGTCGTTGCAAAGAACCAGGCTTTGATCGAGGAGGCTTTAGGGATTCAGGCAGACGCGCTCGTGCGCTTCAATCAGGTTCACGGAACAAACCTGGTCACCTTCGATTCTGCAGATGCGCTCGAGGAGGGACGAGCGAAGGCGCTTGCGGGAGCGGATGGTGCGCTCGTATTCGCGCTGGACATTCCCGTGATGCTCTGTTTCGCCGACTGTGTCCCGGTGGCACTCGCGTCTCCGAGTGGTGCCTTCGCCCTTGTCCATGCAGGCTGGCGCGGCGTGGTAGGCAAAATTGCCGTTAAGGCACTTCTTGAGATGGCGCAGACTGAAGTGGCATCCGGGTATTTCACTTGCGCACAAGAGGCGCTTGCTTCGTACAACGCCTATGTCGGTCCGTATATCCATAGCGAGTGCTTCGAAGTGGGACCAGAGGTCCATGACAGGTTCGTGAGCACGTTCGGTACGGGCTGTGCCCCTGATAGCACGCATATCGATCTGGGGGCTGCGCTTGTTGAGAGCATGGTTGATGTGGGGTGTGACCGGGCGAGGATCGCAGATGTTGATTTGTGCACGCGTTGTCACGACGACGTGTTTTTCTCATATCGGAAAAGCGGCGGCGTATGCGGACGGCATGCCGCTCTTGGCGTTCGACGCCAGACGTGCTGAAAAGGATGCGATAGGTGGAACTCATGGGTATCGAACAGAGATATCAAAAAGCGCTCGATGCGGTCAGGGAGTGCGCGCTCTCAAGCGGGCGGGATCCCGAATCGATCACGCTTTTGGCTGTTTCCAAAACGGTGGATGTCGATGGTGCGGGCAAGGCCATTTCGGTCGGCGCGAACGATCTTGGCGAGAACCGCCCCGATGAGCTTTTGCGCAAGCAAGCCATCTATCCCGATGTCCGGTGGCACTTCATCGGCAATATCCAGTCGCGGCGGATCCCGGATATCGTCTATGCATCCTCGCTGATCCATTCTCTCTATCAGATGAAGCATGCGCTGAAGATCGATCAGGCTGCTTCTGAGATCGGGAAGGTCCAAGATGTTCTCATCGAGGTGAACGTTTCAGGCGAAGCCAGTAAAAGCGGCGTCACTCCTGAGGACGCCCCGGAACTCGTGAAACAAGTCTCCGCGCTTCCCAATGTACGCGTGCGCGGACTCATGACCATGGCTCCCCAGGGAGATCGCGCTCGCGCCCGGGCGTGCTTCGAGGATCTCTTCGCGCTTGCCAATACCATTCGCAGTGAGCTTCCCGAAGAGGAGGCGTGCACGTTCGACCAATTGTCCGCCGGCATGAGCGAGGACTGGCAAGAGGCGGTTGCCGCTGGGTCGACCATCGTGCGCATAGGGCGTGCGATATTCAGTGATGATTTCGTATAGAGCAAGGTAAAACGCTACAATAGGATGGAATGTTCATCGGTGGGTCCAACGAGGGTACAAGTCCGATTTTCAACCCGGATCGCTCACCATGAATGCAAGGAGAAAACATGGTAGACGCAAAAAGCATGTTCGGTAATCTGAAATCCAAGCTGGGCTTCGATTCGACGCCGGCGCAGGATCATTACGATGAAGAATATGACGAATACGATGAGTATGGCGAATATGACTACGATGATGATTACTACGACGATGCCGATGTGACCACGCGTTCGGCACGCGAAACGTCGATGCCGCGCCTGGTGACGATGACTGAAGCGCGCGAGAGTGCACGGACATCATCGTACTCGCGGGAGGGCTCGCGCGGCTCTTCTGTGCGTAACTTCGGAAGGACCATGGTCGATTCGTCGTTGCCGCCGAGCATGACACCGGAGGGAACAGCAGCGGTCTCCGCCACTTCGAACCGTAGGTCAGAGGGGCTCGATTCGCTCTTCTCTTCGACCGCCCGTTCTGATGCCGCATCTGACGAGGGCACGTCCTCATCCAGCTATCGCAACTCTCTGGGCACCTCTTCGGGATTGAATACCTCGTCTGCGCGGACAGGTTCTCTGTTCAATACGTCTTCTTCGCTGAGCATCCCTGGACAGCGTCAACTCCAGGTCATTCGACCGAACAAATACGATGACGTCGAGAATGTCACGAAGGTTTTGAAGATGGGCGATGTTGCCATCCTCTCTCTTGGAAATGTTCCAGAAGATCTCATGAAGCGTTTGCTCGACTTCTCGTTCGGGGTTGCCAGTGCTTTAGATGCGAGCGTGGAATGCATCGGGTCGAAGGTGTTCGCCATCACGCGGAACGAGCCGCTCGATGCCTCTGAGCGCGAAGATCTCAGGGCGTTTGAAGTCATCTAGTATGCCTTGGGAACCACAGCCCATGATTGTTTTCGTCGGGTGCGGAAATATGGGGGAAGCCATGCTTGCGGGCTGGCTTCGCTCATCTGATGGTGCGGCTGAGCGCATCGAGCCTCAGGACGTATGTGCCGTCGTTGCCACTGAGGCGAGCGCGAAGCGGTTGCACGAGCGCTACGGCATTCAGGCTTTCACCGATCTTGCGCATGTTCCCGATCAAGCAGCCATGGTTGTTCTTGCGGTCAAGCCGCAGGTTATCGACGAGGTCATGACTTCTCTGCGCGCAACGCCGCTCTTTGCTGATGAAGCGCCCGCACCGCTTGTCATATCCGTTGCTGCCGGCATCACCACCGATCATATCCAAAATATGCTCGGGCATAACGTTCGTGTCATCCGAACCATGCCGAATCTGCCTTTGAAGATCGGCAGGGGAGCCACGGGCGTGTGCGCAAGCAGCAATGCCACCTCTGAGCTCGACCAGGTCTGTGACCTGTTCTCAGTGCTCGGGCGCGCTGTCCGCGTTGAGGAGACGGATATGGATGCGGTCTGTGCCCTCAGTGGCAGTGGACCGGCATATGTCGCTTTCATGATCGAGACGCTTGCCCGCTTCGGAGAGGAACTCGGTCTTTCTCAGGAATGCGCGTCCGAACTTGCGCTCTCAACCGCTGCCGGTACGCTTGCCTTGATGGAGGAGGAACATCTTTCGCCCACCGAATTGCGCGAAGCTGTTTCGTCACCGGGAGGTACGACACTTGCTGCCCTCAAGGCGATGCAGGAAAACGGATTTGAAAATGCGATCGACGCTGGACTTCAAGCTGCCGTCAAACGATCCAAGGAGCTATCCCAATGATCATGTTCATCATCACCCAGCTGGTTGATATCTACACGCTGTTGCTTTTCGTCTATGTGCTTTTAACGTGGATCCCGAACAAAGGCGGGATCATCGGGGATATCGATAATGCGCTTGCGAAGATATGCGATCCCTACCTCGACTTGTTCCGCAAGATGATTCCTCCGATCGGGGGAACGCTCGACATCACGCCGATCATCGCCATCATCGTGTTGCAATTAATTGTCAGACTTCTGTATTTCATTTTCTGATCGTTCACATAATGTGATAATCTGCAAACAGATCGATACGAAGGGAATTCACATGGCCATTACTGCTGAAGACATCCACAATCAAAGTTTTTCTATTGACCGTAAAGGCTACGATGTCGATGAGGTCGATGTATTCCTCGAGCATGTCGCCGATGAAATCGACATGATGAACAATCGCATCGCATATCTCGAAGACGAGCTCGAAGAAGCCAGGATGGCTGTTCAGGAGGAGGTCGTGAGCGAGGATGTGACTCCGCTCATGGAGGACGCTCAGATGATCGAGCAGGGCGAATATGCTGATGCTCTCGCTGAGAAGGATGCCATCATCGCTGATCTTGAGGCGCAGCTTGCTGAGAAGAGCGCGAACGACAGTGCTATTTCTCAGGCGCTCATCATCGCGCAGCGCTCTGCCGACGAGATCATCGTGAAGGCGAACGCGCAGGCATCCGAAACGATGCAGGATGCACGCGAGGAAGCGGATCGTATCATTAACCGCGCCAATGCTGATCGTCAGGATGTTCTTGATGCCATTCGTAAGCTCGAGGATGATCGCGAAGATACGCGCGATGAGTACGCCGACATGCTGCGTGATTTCATTGAGGATGCATCACGCAAGCTGAACGATCTCGGATTCGATGATGATATCGATGCCATCCCTGGTATCGGACGTGACGCGGGCAACCTTGATGTCATCTACGAAGAGGATGTCGCTGTGGATTACACCACGCCCACCACGACGAATCAGGTTATTGCAACGGCAACGCCGGTCGCGAGTGCGTATGAGAAGGACCTCTCCGGATTCGGCGATGTCGAAGACGATTTCGAGGACGTCGACTAGTCATTTCGTTTTTCGAATGCAGGGGGGTGCGACACCATCGCGCCCCCTCTTTTTATGTCTGGCCGTGTTCTGAGTAAAACATAATGGGTATGTCCGGTTCAGGATGATTCCATCTATGTAATAGCGAAAATGAATCTGGTGGACGCGAGCGCGAGATTCATCTCGCCCGCCTGCATCAGCCCGGTCAATGAAACAGCGGGCAATCCCGTTACATCAACGATGACCCCAAAACCGCAACAACCATAATCACGAATCACCCGTGTATGCCGCAATGATATCGAGCGGGCTTGTAAGCCGGGTTCTGTCGTGGACGGTCATTTATCTTGGATCCATGTCACCATGAACCTCCAGCACGCAACCCGGATGCACAGCAGGACATCTGTATCGCATCCCTATTTGCGCTTGCTTCGGATGGGGTTTACCAAGCCATACCGTTACCGATATGCTGGTGCGCTCTTACCGCACCGTTTCAGCTTTTCTCCTCGATCGCTTGAATGCGCGAGGGGAGTCTTCTTTTCTGTGGCACTGATCCGTCGGGTCACCCCGCCCAGCTGTTAGCTGGCATCCTGTCCTGAGAAGCCCGGACTTTCCTCACGCATTCCGCGCGCGACCGCCTGGCCCGCTCTGTCGTGGTATTCTAACAAATGGGCATTGCGTTCGCTATCAAATGAAGGTGACGACGGTATGAGAACATGTGCGCTGGTAGGAGCATCGGATTTCAACGCCGATGAATTCGCCAACCTTGATGAACAGGGCGCATTCGACTACGTCATCGCCGTTGACGGAGGGCTTGCGCATCTTGATGCAATCGGGCGGCGCCCCGACATGGCGCTTGGAGACTTCGATTCGCTTGGCTATATTCCCACCGGCATGCGCGTCGTGAGATTTTCCGCCCATAAGGACAAATCCGATATGGAGCTCGCCTTCGAGCGGGCGCGCGCAATGCGTTATGACACGATCTACGTTTTTGGCGCACTTGGAAAACGCCTCGATCATACGCTTGCGAATCTCTCGCTGTTCGCCCTCTTCACGGAAAAAGGCATGCGCGTCTTCGCCATTGATGAGCAATCGGCAATCACATTTTTGGCAGGCCCCGACATCTTCGAAGCGAACGCCCGCATGGAGGGAACGGTGTCGGTGTTCGCCCTGAATGATAACGTCGAAGGCGTCTTTGAACGGGGACTTGAGTGGGAGCTCGATGACGCGACCCTGACCAACCGGACATCGCTCGGTCTTTCCAATGAGTTCAAAGGCGAGGCTATCATGATCGGCGTCGAAAAGGGCACGATCGCCATCTTTTTCCCGCTTTGATACCGCTATAATCATCGTGTCGTCCGAATGCGGACGATAAGGGGGAGCTTGCAGGATCGGCAGGCTGAGAGGAAGTACGCCGCTTCGACCCGTGGAACCTGATGTGGATAATGCCAACGAAGGGAGCTTGCATGATAGATCCACGTGTCTTGTATCAAGGTGTCGACGCCGTTCGGGCACACGCACCACTCATCCATTGCATCACGAATTATGTTACTGTGAACGATTGTGCGAATGCACTCCTCGCAAGCGGGGCATCGCCCATCATGAGTGACGAGGAAGACGATGTTGAGGATATTACGGGGCTCTGTCAGGGGCTCGTCATCAATATCGGAACGTTGAATCAAGCCTCCATTGAGGGAATGTATCAAGCAACTGCAGTAGCCGAGCGCGCGAACAAGCCGATCGTGCTTGATCCTGTGGGGGCGGGCGCATCCCGTCTGCGTACTTCGGTCGCATGCGAGCTCGTGGATGAGCGGAATATTACGCTTATTCGGGCGAACATGTCTGAAATCAAGGCGCTCGCCGGTGCGAGTTCGTCAACGCAGGGGGTGGATGTGAACCCCGCTGATGTCGTGAGCGAGCACAATCTCTCCGAGAGCGTTGCCTTTGTCCGCTCTGTTGCGGAGAAGACCTCAGCGATCATTGCGGTCACGGGGGCAATCGACATTGTGTCAGATGGCGCGAGGGCGTTTGTGATCAAAAATGGCTCGCCTCTGATGGGGAAGATCACAGGAGCGGGATGCATGCTCTCGTGTCTTAGCGGAGCATATCTGTGCGCAAATACCTCTTCGATGCTCGAGGCAACGGTTGCTGCGGTCTCAGCCATGGGTGTTGCGGGCGAGATAGCCGAGGCACGTATGGGTGTTCAAGACGGAAACGGATCGTATCGCACCTACCTTCTCGATGCCCTTTTCAATATGAGCAGCAGCACGCTTGAAGAGCATGCGAAGATCGAATGCGTTTCGGAAAGGTAAGCGATGCCTACGGACGAAAAACGTACGCGACGGGAACGGATCACTTCGGCGCTTGCGGTCTATGCTGTCACCGACCCCGTACTTACCCCTGCTGACACGATTGTGCCCGCCGTGACTCAGGCGCTCGACGGGGGTGCCACCTTTATCCAGTTGCGGGATAAGACCGCCACGCGAGGGGAGCTTATATCCGAGGCGAGAGTGCTTGGGGCGCTCTGCCGTGAGCGCGGCATTCCCTTTGTGGTCGATGATGATGTCCAGGCGGCGAAAGAAGCGGGAGCAGATGGCGTTCATGTGGGACAAAGCGATGCGTCCTGCATATTCGCACGTGCGCAATTAGGACCTGAGGCGATCATCGGGGTATCGGTGCAGACGCCCGAACAAGCGCACATAGCAGAGCGTGATGGCGCCGACTACCTGGGGGTCGGCGCCATGTTTCCCACCTCCACCAAGCAAGATGCCGCACACGTGAGTATTTCCACGCTTGAGCAGATCTGCGCGTCCGTTTCGATCCCCGTTGTTGCAATAGGGGGCATAGACGCTGATAATATCCGAAAACTTATCGCTACGGGCATCGCCGGTGTGGCGGTTGTCTCCGCGATATTCGCGTCTCCTGATATCAGGTGCGCTGCGAATAAGATCGAACATGCCGTACGGCACGAATTAGCGAAGGGGTAGCCATGTCCGAGTACATCCATAACGACCATCTTCCGAAAAGCCTTGAGGGAATCGATCCGAGCGATTGCGCGCTCATTGTGATCGATGAGCTTGGAGAGGTCGAAGAAGGTCCACTCGAAGATATCCTGCTTGCGCCTACACTCAATTCCGCTCGTCTTGCCACGTGTGCCCGTGCTCATGGCATTCCCGTTATCTTCGCGAATGATGCGCATATCAAGGGGCTCGATCGCGAGCTCGAGCTATGGGGCGATCATGGTCTTGCGGGCAGTGCCGAGGCACAAGTTTCAAGCCAGCTTGAAAGGCAGGCGTCCGATTTCGTCATAGAGAAGCGCCGCTATTCGGCATTCTTCCAAACGGGATTGCGCCTTTTACTCGATGAGCTGGGGAAGAAGACGCTCATCCTGTGCGGTTTCGACACCAATATCTGCGTGCGACATACTGCCGCCGATGCCTATTTCAACAACTACACCATCGTCGTTGCAAGCGACGCAACGGCAACATTCCTCATCGGTAACCAAGCAGATGGGCTGGAATATCTCCAGAAATGCTATGCCGCGCGCCTTGCAACCACGGATGAGATCGTTGCGTTTTTGGATGCGTAGATGCCGTTTGCGCTATAGTCGAGAAGGAGTGCAGTCATGAAATCCGTATTGACGATTGCCGGCTCCGATTCAAGCGGTGGCGCAGGGATCGAAGCCGATATCAAAACCATCACGGCGCACAAGCTCTTCGCCACCTGCGCCATTACGGCACTTACCGCGCAGAACACCACTGGGGTATTCGCCGTTGAAGACACTTCGGTAGACATGGTCATAGGGCAGATTGAGGCGGTTTGTACCGATATTTTTCCGGATGCGGTGAAGATCGGGATGGTCTCTTCCGCCCCGATCGTTGACGCTATCGCTGAGAGTCTTGAGCGCTTCGAGGTCAGAAATGTCGTCGTCGATCCGGTCATGGTTGCCACAAGCGGATCGTCACTCATCAAGACGGACGCGATCGACCTGATCATCGAGCGGCTGTTTCCTCAAGCCACACTTATCACGCCCAATAAGGACGAGGCGGAAGTGCTCAGCGGGATGACCATTTCCACCGAAGCGGATATGGAGCGCGCGGCTGAGCGCATTCAGGCGCTGTCTGGGGGCTGCCGTCCCCACGTTCTTGTCAAGGGTGGCCACACGATCAAGGAGGGTGCGGCGAACGATCTTCTGTTCACACGTACGGGCGAATGTATTTGGCTCGAAGGGACCTACATCGATACCCCGAACACCCATGGAACGGGTTGCACGCTCTCAAGCGCCCTTGCCTGCAACCTGGCGGTCGGGATGGACATCGTCAGCGCCTGTCGCGCCGCTAAAGAATACGTTTCGGGCGCCATTGCCGCCGGGCTTGAACTCGGACACGGACGGGGACCGCTCAACCATATGTGGCGCTAAAAGAGCGTTTTGGGACGAATGGTAAACTTGTGATTCGAGTTGACCCGTTTCGGTGTGCTCGAGAGGAGACGCCATGGAGGAGCGCTATACGATCTGTACCTTCTGTGATGGGGGCTGCCCTTTGCGGATTGAAGTGGAGAACGGGGCAATACAGAAGGTATCTCCCTTGAATCCCGAGATGCCGGCAATGTGTTCCAAAGCAACACTCATCGATGAGTATCGCCTTCATAAAGATCGCATCACCATGCCTTTGAAAAACGTCGGGGAGCGGGGCGAAGCTTCATGGGAGAAGGTCACGTGGGATGAGGCGCTCGATGAGATTGCGGCGCGCATGAAGCATATCATCGACACATATGGTCCCGAAGCGATCGCTTTCGCTGAAACCCCGCTGAACCACGGTTTTGGCGGTGTCACCCGCAGACTGATGAACGCTTTGGGCACACCCAACTACACCGCACCCACGCAGCTTTGCATGGGAAATACAGCGCAGGTGCATCGTGCGGTATACGGATGGTTCACGAGTGCGAACTGGGACTCAGCTGACTGCATCGTCTATTTCGGGCAGGACCGTGATGGTGAGCGCTGGCCGGTCGAGTATCTGAAGTTGAAGGCAGCACGCGCGCGGGGCGCAAAACTGATCGTCGTTGATCCGCGCCTGAGTGCTACCGCGTGCCTTGCCGATTACCATCTTCCCATCAACTACGGAACTGATGCGGCGCTGCTCCTTGCGTGGATCCAAGTGATCATCGAAGAAGAGCTCTATGACAAGGATTTCGTCGAAACATCCTGCATCGGATTTGACGAACTTGCTGAGCGTGTTGCTCAGTACCGCCCCGAAATGGTTGCGGACACCTGCGGCATCGATGCCGACCTCATCCGTGTGAGCGCACGTCTCTATGCAACATCTAAGGCATCCATCATTCCTTGGGGTGTGGTGGGGGATATGCAAGTGAACTCCACCTCCATGCTTCAGTCTCAGTGTATCCTGCGCGCGATCTGTGGTTTTCTGAATACCTCCGAATTGGTTTTCGGACCGGCATTGGGTGGTCTGGGCAATGCGCAGTTCTCTGAGTTTGAGCGCTTGGATAGCAACCAGCGTGCCAAACAGCTCGGAAGAACCGAGCATCCGCTGCTCACCTTCGCCGCCGCTGAGAAATATACGCAGGCGAATGCGCGCCATGGGATTGACTTTGTTCCCGACATCCTGGGCGAGTCGGTTGCATGCCAGCCGCCGCAGCTCTTCGCTGCCATGCGCGGTGAAGGTCCCTATCCTGTCAAAGCCATTGTGTGCGCAGCGAACAATACCGTTATGAGCTATGCGGGGCAGGCAGGAATCATCAAGGCATTTATGAACCAGGACCTTGTGGTCGTCTTCGAGAATTGGATGACACCTACCGCACAGCTTGCTGATTTCGTTTTGCCGGGTGATATGTGGGCTGAGCGCTCAACGCTCGGACCCGCCTATGATGTGGCGCCTCTGTTCAGCGCAACCCAGGCGGTGTATGAGCCGGTCGGGGAGTGCAGAAGCTGGTATGACGTGGTCAAGGGGCTTGCTGATCGACTCGGACTTACTTCCGTTTTTCCGTGGGAGACGAAAGAGGAGATGTACGACTACCGCCTTTCGGAGCTGGGGACTACCTGGGCGTCGATGGTGGAGCATGCTCCTCAAATACTTGCGCGCAATCCTGTGGCAAACGGTTCGTTCGTGACGCCTTCGGGCAAGGTGGAACTGGCGAGTTCGGTCTTGGCGTCACTTGGGTTCGACCCGCTTCCTTCCTTTGTTACTCCTCCCGACCCGCTCGCGTCTGAAGATACCTACCCCTATTTGGTTTTCGCAGGGCTCAGGGAGCGCAAGTCGTATAACACTTGTCTCCATCAGATCGAACCTTTGCGCCGCCTTGAACCTGAGCCGCTCGTTTTCTTGCATCCGCTAGATGCGCAAGCCGAGGCGCTTGTGGAAGGGGATTGGTGCGAAGTTGCCAGCGCCTATGGTTCGGTTCGGCTTCGCGCCCATCTCGATGAGGCGCAACCTTTAGGCACGCTCCGTATTCCGCATGGGTGGTGGAAGCCTGAGACGCCGCAGGGCTTGACGGCGGGGCTCAGTGAGGCGTGCTTGTACAACGACGGTATGATCATTCCGGATGATGCGTGGAATCTCGATGGGCCGCAGGGTGTTGCGGGTCTTCGTGGAAGCGTCCATGCCAAGATACACAAAATCTGATCGTATACGGTTCGTTCACCGGTTTCGTTTTGGCGCCATATTCTTGTACCATGGTTGCGGGCTTTGAAGAGAAAGGCAGTGCCTGCGATGAAGAGGACAACGGTATCGGTGAAGCGAACCAAGTTCGTGCTCATCGGCATTCTGATCGGGCTTGTTATAGGAATCGGCGGCATGTTCATTGTTCAGAATGCCAGCGCTCAGAAGGATCAACATGTGCAACCGTCGGTGGTTTTCGACCGGATCGTTGCTAAGAACGAACTCGTGAGTGCATCACAGCAATACAGCATCACGGACAAGTCAACGCAAAATGCTGCCACGTTCTTCGACCTTTTCGACATCCCGTTCACGGATACGAGTTTTTGGTACAAATACGTCGGTACGATCAAGGCGGGCGTTGATCTTGAGCACGCAACGTTTACCCAGGAAGGGACAACCCTGATCATAACTTTGGATGAGCCCTACATCATTTCCAACACCCCTGACATGAATGCGTCAGGTGTGGTCGAGCAGAACAACAACCTGTTCGCCAGTGTGCCGCTTGAGAAGGTTGATGAGTTCCAGCGCGCGTGCATCGAGGCGAGTGAGACCGATGCGATCGAGGGCGGTCTCATGGATGAGGCGCGCGCGAACGCCGAGCGTGATATCGCGGACATGTTCAATGCGGCTTTAGGGAGTGCCTATACCGTGCGCGTTGATTGGCGGGAAGCGTGAGTTCGCCTTCAACCTCACCCTCAAATCAGTACCGCCCGTTTCGCTTTAAGCATGTGATTCAGCTTGCCGCCCCCCAGACGTGGGCGGCATCGGTCATGCCCGTGCTGTTCTCGTTCGCTTTGACCTCTGCGTGGTTTTTCTACCCTTCATGGACGATGACGCTCGTGCTTTTGGTGATATGTGTGCTCATGCAATCGTCGGTCAATACGTTCAACGATTATTTCGATTTCGTGCACGGGCTGGATACCGAAGCAGATCAGCTCGACGCCGATGATTCAACGCTCGTGAACGATCGGGTAAATCCGCGCTCAGCTTTGGTGCTCGCAATCGTATTGCTCGCGCTTGCGTTCGTGCTCGGAATATATGTCATCATCAATGCTGGTATCGTTCCTTTGGTGATCGCGCTTGTTGGCGGCGTGGTCGTGTTCTTGTATTCCGGCGGTAAGACCCCGCTGTCCTCATTGCCGCTTGGCGAGGTTGTAAGCGGTGTCGTCATGGGATGCTTGATGCCTGTCGCGTGCGTCTATGTTCTCTCGCGGGGATACATGAGCTTAAATGTTGTGCTGTTCACGCTGCCGTTTGTGATCGGCATCGGACTGATCATGATGACGAACAATACGTGCGATATCGAGAAAGACAAAGCGTCGGGACGCAAAACCCTGCCCGTTGTCTGTACGCGACCGGTGGCGCTTGTCACCTATCATGTGCTGCTTGTGGTTTGGGTCGTGGCAATCATCGTGTTTGTGAGCATTTTCTTCTTGGAAGGCGTCATGGTGCTTCCGTTTATGATCTTGGCGTGTTTCCCGCTCCTTAAGGCGCTCTGGAAAAACCCGCTTACCCAGCAAAGTCGCATCGGTGCTATGGAGCAGATCTGCAGCGTCAATATCGCTCTCGGTTCTTTCTATTGCCTGTGCATGCTTCTTTGAGGTGAGTCAGTCGTGATCGAAAACGATTCAACAATGACAACGGCTGGGTATGGATGTTAGGGAGAGATTCATCTCGTCCGCCAAAGGTTCATTCATGGGTTTTTGTTAATCCCGTTGACCGTTTCTGGTTACGATGTTTTCTTAATTGAAATAGCGAATCAGGTTGATGTAGACAATATGCCCATCGAGATGTCAGTCAGGAAGCCTCC
>CAZFGW010000005.1:0-87995 GCA_964518575.1 uncultured Eggerthellaceae bacterium | reverse complement strand
CCACCTTGCCAAGGTGGGGGTCGCGGGTTCGAACCCCGTTGTCCGCTCCATGAATTTTGAAGCCAAAGCTATGCGCTTTGGCTTTTTTCTTTCTCCGTGGTCAGTCACGGGTTTGAGGGTTGCCATTTCTCGATGGTTCAGGGTAGAATTGTCCAGCACGTTTTGTGGTTGTCGCTTTCATCTCTCAAGGCGACAACGGGTATGTCATGTGGCGACGTGGCCAAGTGGTAAGGCAGAGGCCTGCAAAGCCTTTATCTCCGGTTCGAATCCGGACGTCGCCTCCATTCTTTGCTTCTATTTCCAATGAGGACGATATATTGCGGGTTGTCACAGGCGGCCACGTCTATGCCCAGATCGTAGTATGGTCGAACCCTATTGACTACGTGTAGTTTGCCGTTGTACTTCGGACGTGGTGAATCTCGCCCCTGCATCTATGTCCAGACAGATACGATCTTGTAATGTGTTCGATTATGCAGGAGTCTTTGGGGTCAACGCTAGGACATCATACGGATGCCGACATAGACGGCATCTTCTGGAATCCCTTTGTTCTTATAGATCTCGGATAGGGGGAGGGCAGACACGCGCCAGGTATACATGCCCGTTGCGGTTTCAATGGTACCGGCGGTATAGGTGTTGCCTGAGTTGTCCACACCGCTGTCGGTCATAGGCGTATCGGTGAGTCCTGCCGCCGCGATTGCGTTCTGTACTGCTTCCTCGACACCGCCGGACTTGAAGTCGGCATAATGGAGCCCCATGTTCGTACCATTTTCGCGCTCAACTTTGAGATCCCACGAACCGTTGAGGAGCTTGACGGCGGTTGCAGCACTGATCTTGTTGACACCTTGCAGATAGAGCGCTGCCGCATCAGCAACAGTGACATCGTCAGGAAGCTTGATGACCTCGTATGCCTGCCCTGATCCAGCGGGACTCTTTTCATACAGATTCAATCCGCTCGACACCAAGAGCTCAGAGATTGCCACATCATCAAGTGGCATCAATGCGGCAAGGTCGGGAAGGGCAAGATCAACGGACTTTTCGACATTCTGCTCAAGAGCCGCTTGCTCGCGCTTCGGCTCGTTGACGATACCGTCGAAATACCACATAAGAAAGAGTGCTCCAATGACAAGTGCAGCAATAACACCAATAACCATGCCGCGCCTGACATCCTTCGGTGGATCGAGCGGGCGGGAGAGCGCATCGCCATTCATCGTATGAATGGCAGGATTGGAGAGAGCGCCGCGATCACGACCATGCGCATAGGATATAGTTTTCGAAACCGAGCGGGAATCGGGTTGGTTCGCACCTGTCTCAGGTCTTGCGTTCGCTCTCGGGTCGCTTTCGCGCGGTGACAATGGACTACTCCTCGGTTAGGTAACGTAAGGGATTATATCATTGCTGCTATGACGTTCATTTGATAGGGTTTTCATATGGATCTTTCTCTGTTCACAACACCGGAAACATGGATCAGCTTACTCACATTGACGTTCCTTGAGATTGTCCTCGGGGTTGACAACATCGTCTTCATCTCCTTGACGAGCAACCGCCTTCCTGAAGAGAAACGGCACATCGGCAGGAAGCTCGGTCTTGCGGGCGCGCTTGTGATGCGCTGCTTGTTCTTATGCTTCGCAAGCTGGCTTGTGCATATGACCGCAACGCTTTTCGAAATCCGTTTGGGATTCTATGTCCATGACCTCAGCATCCGCGACATCGTCATGCTCGCGGGAGGGTCTTATCTCATCTATAAAGGTATCGTTGAATTGAAAGATACGCTGTCGCTCTCCGACATCAAGGTGGAGCATTCTGAAGAGCACAAAGAGCAGCGAACCATCCAGCTTCCCCAAGCCGTCGGGACCATCATGGTGATGGATCTTGTTTTCTCCATCGATTCGGTCATCACCGCTGTCGGGCTTGCTGAGCATCTCATCGTCATGATCGCCGCTGTGATCATCGCGATCATCATCATGATGGTCTTCATCGATCCCATTTCTGATTTCATCAGTCGCCATGCTGAGATGAAAATACTCGCGCTTGTATTCATCGCAGCTATCGGCATCCTGCTTGTGTTGGATTCGCTCGGCATTACCACCCATATCGAGATCCTTGACATGCATTTGGAGAAGTTGATGGTGTACTTCGCCATGATCTTCGCCGTCATCCTCGAGTTTATCCAGATGCGCTACAACTCGAATCTCGCGAAGTATATGAGTGAGCAGAGCGGCGCGAAGACAGGCGAAGAGAACATCACACAGAGCGACGAGCAGAACGACAATCGGGATAACAATCAGAACAGCAATCAGACAGGCGAACAGGCGCCGGAGCGAAACGCGTAGTTATTCGTATTGCTTGATGCACTCATCGGTCACGACGAGGTGCGCTGCGCGCTCAAGCACTTTCGCTTTGAACGGCGTGGTGTATTGTGTGCATTCCCCGTCGAACTGAATGGGGAGGGGAGGATCGGCATCCACGCTCACCTGCTTCGTCCGATACACCTCAAAGGCGTCTGTGCGCTGAGGAAATTCGCCGTTTTTGTCCAGAATGGCAGCGAAGAGTGCCGGAATCAGACCGAATGCATCTTTCGTATTCAGGATAACGACATCGAACATGCCATCGCGCGGTTTGTTCTCATGCACGACATGGATATCGAATTGGATCTTCGAGAAGTTGATGATGAGCACGCCCACCCCGGAGCTTTCGATGACGGTATCGTCCATGCGGAGTGTGATCTTTGAAAACTGAGGAGAGTTGTTGGCAACGGCGGAGGTGAAGTAGGCCATCTGACCGATGAACTTCTTGCTCTCCTGTGCTCCGCGCATGATGGCGGCATCGTAGCCTGCGCCCGCCATGATAGTGAATCCGAATCGTTTGCCATCGGCAAGTTTGATCTCGCCGATATCGAAATCAAGCGTTTTGAACTTACGCGTCATCTCAACCATCGCATGTGGCTCTAGAGGCGTAAAGAGGTTCAATGCCAGGATGTTCGCCGTACCGGCAGGGAAGGGAATGAGCGGAATGGCGGTATCGGCAAGCAGATGCGCGACCGTGGAGACCGTTCCGTCGCCTCCCGATGCAACCACCGCATCGAAGGTGTCGGCATCATGGAGGAAGGTCCGCAGATCCGTGGTGCCATCGGTGCTTCTGATAACGACCTCATCGCCATCTTGGGCGAGCGAGCGGATGTAGTCATAGACTGCACCTTCGCCGAGACCCGATGCAAGGTTATTTATCACCAATAGTTTCACAGAGCGCCTTCCCTTGTTATCATGGATATTACTACATTCGCTTGAGTTGAGAGCATATCAAACAGACACTGATTGTGAGTGAATAATTGCTGTATATCGATACCCCGCGTGCGCTTAAGGATTGCATAGCGCAGGCATCTTCGTGTGACATTCTTGCCATAGATACTGAGTTTTTGCGGGAAAAAACCTACTTCGCGAAACTTTGCCTTGTACAAATGGGATTTGGAGACGAAGTTGCGCTCATCGATCCGCTTGCGCTCGATGATCTCACGGCGTTGGCGGCGCTGTTTGAGCAAGAGAACATCGTGAAGGTATTCCATGCGGGAAGCCAGGATATTGAGATTCTGTATCGTCGCGTGGGTGTTATGCCGCGCCCCGTGTTCGATACACAAATCGCGGCGGCTATTCTCGGGTACTCCCATCAGACAGGGCTCGGGGCGCTTGTAGGATCGCTCTGTGGCACCTCGATCAAGAAAAGCGATTCGTTCACGGATTGGTCCGTACGTCCCCTTGCAGCATCCCAGCTGGAATATGCAGCAGAGGATGTAATTTATCTTCCCGCGTTGTATCAGATCATGACGAAGCGCTTGCGCGAGGCGGGACGGCTTGCATGGCTTGACTCCGATTTCGCCGACCTTATCGATCCCGCTCGTTTCGAGATCGATCCACGCTTGCGGTATCAGCGGCTCAAACGCGCGAATCAACTTTCACGCAAGCAGCTTGCCGCAGCGCGTGAGATGGCAGCATGGCGCGAAGAGCAGGCGCAAGTGCGCGATATTCCGCGTAAATGGGTTTTAAGCGATGAGCAGATCGTCGAGGCATGCAAACGCGAGGCAAAGACAATCGATGACTTGTATATGGTGCGCGGATTGCGCGAAAAGCTGCCAGTGCAGGATGCGCGCTTCCTCGTACGCGCAATGAAAGAGGCATATCAACTTCCCGTCGAGGAACTTCCTCAGCTTCCCCATACGAACTCCAATGAGCCCAATGTGGACAATGCCGTTGATTTGATGCTTGCGCTTGTGCGGCTCAGGTCGAAAGAGAGCGGCATTGCGATGCAGACACTTGCGTCACATGCGGCGCTCTCTGAGCTTGCGCGGGGGCATCGCGAGACATCGGAATTGCTCAGGGGATGGCGCAAGCATATCATCGGCGACGAATTGGTTCGTCTTCTGGATGGTGACATTTCACTTGCGCTTGAAGATAACGAACTCGTTGTGTGCGAATATGGTCATACCAGCGAGTAACGTGTGGTATCGTGCACTGATGCACATTGAGGCGCGATCGGTTAGGAAGGCAATACCATGGATATGAGCTATCTCTCATTAGTTGTGCTCACCTTGGCTATCGGGCTCGGGGCGCAGGCATACGTCAATGCTAAATTGCGCAAGTATGCCCACGTTCCCACGTCGACGGGACTGAGCGGACAGCAGATGGCGCAGCAGATGCTTGCATACTATGGAATCTATAATGTGCAGGTCAAAATGGGCGCACACGGTCAGGATTTCTTTGATCCGCGGACGAACAGCGTGACACTCTCTCCCGAGGCGTTCAGCGGGCGTACCATTACTGCGTGCGCGACCGCGTGCCATGAGGTAGGTCATGCCTGCCAATTCGCCGCCGATTATACCCCGATGAAAATCCGTTCTTCCATTGTGCCCGTTGCGAATCTCGCATCCAATGCATGGATATTCCTGCTCATGATCGGTATCATCATGAATATGATGGGGCTTGTCTGGGCGGCCATCATCATGTATGCCGTTGTTGTCATCTTCCAGCTGGTGACCTTGCCGGTCGAATTCAATGCGTCACAGCGCGCAATGGCCTATATGGACAGCATCGGACTTTCTGCTGCAGAGCAACAAGGTTCCTTCGATGTATTGCGCGCGTGTGCGCTCACGTATCTTGCCGCTGCACTCACCTCTATCCTGCAACTCGTGTGGTTGCTCGGGAACAACCGCGAGTAGAAGCATGAATGATCTTGTTACTTCAATCGGAGTCGAGACAGTATGAGTGAGAGTGCCCAGGCGCTTTCAGTAAGCGCGGCTTTGAGCATCGCGAAAGAGCGTCTTGAATCTATCACCGTAAAAGTGATCGGCGAGGTTTCGGAACTCTCTGACAAGGCGGGTTATAAAGCGGTCTATTTCACGATCAAGGACAAATCTGCTTCGATGCCTTGCATGATGTGGAACAACCGCTACAAAGCGTCGGGTGTCAAGCTCTCTATCGGCACACTTGTCGAACTCACAGGTCGTTTCAGTCTGTATGCTGCGAAAGGGCGCATGAATTTCGATGTCTTTTCGGTGGCGCTCGCCGGTGAAGGAAACTTAAGAATACAAGTTGCGAATTTGGCGAAGAAACTCGAGGCTGAGGGTCTCATGGCACCTGAGCGCAAACGTGCGCTGCCCCGCTTGCCCCTTCGCATCGGTCTTGTCACCTCGCCTCGCGGTGCAGCAGTCTATGACGTTCTTCGCACGCTTCGGCGCCGCTATCCGCTTGCCGAGGTGCTTGTGGCCGGTGTTCCTGTCGAAGGGGCGCAAGCACCGGTGTACTTGCAGGAGGGCTTGCACGAACTTGAGCGCGCTGGAGCTGAAGTGATCCTGCTCGTACGGGGCGGGGGATCGTTCGAGGATTTGATGCCATTTAACGACGAAGCGCTCGCGCGTACGATCGCGGGACTGAGAGTTCCAGTCGTTACGGGTATTGGTCATGAGCCCGATACATCGATCGCCGATATGGTTGCCGATGTGAGGGCATCGACGCCGACAGCTGCCGCGGAAGCCGTCAGCCAAACGCTTGACGATGTGAGTGCGGGTCTGCGAGAGTGTTCGTATCGCCTGAACAGTGCCATCAATGCGAAGATCACGACATTGAAAACCCAACTTTTGCGCAGCGAGCATGCACCCGTGTTCACCGAGCCGATGAGGCTTTTGAACAATGCCGCACAAGCGATCGACGGGCTTGCGCGCAGGCTTGCCGGCGCCATCCCGGAGGCGTTTTCACGCCGCAAAGCAGCGGTGGAGATTGCCCGTGTACGGCTTTTGAAAGAGGGAGATGATCTTCTTCAGCGCCCGAGCTCGAAGGTCCAAGATCTCGGTGTGCGCATTCGTCATGACGGTCATATGCTCTTGCATCGTTTCAAGGAGCAGGAGAGCATCGTTGCGGCAAAACTCGAGGGACTTTCTCCGCTCAAGGTGCTCGCCCGCGGCTATTCCATGGTATTTGCCGAAGACGGCTCAGTCATCTCTGAAGTTGAAAACGCATCGTGCGGACAGGAGATACGCGTCAGAATGGTCGATGGTAGCATGGGATGCACCATTGATCGCATCGATCATGACGGAATTGGATCGAAAGGGGATCGATGATGGAACAAACAAAACCGATCGAAGACATGTCATTCCAAGAAGCAATGAGCGAACTCGAGCGTACGGTGACGTTGCTTGAATCGGGCACGCTTGAGCTCGAGGAATCGCTTGAGGTCTATGCGCGCGGTGTGGAGCTGCTCTCAAGTTTGCAAAAGCGCATTGATGGCGCTGAGCAACGCGTTGAGGTATTGATGGGCGAACTTGCTGCCGCACCTGATGACGATGTCCAGGATTCGACGCTTCTGAAAGCATAAAAGATCACATTCAATGCGCTCTGTTCTCGCTTGATTGTCATGAGCGGTGTATGATGAGCGAGATTGTGAACACAGGGGAGGAAATGATGAAGAAAGAGGATTGCCTGTTCTGCCAAATTATCGAAGGCGAAGTGCCGTCATCGAAGGTGTATGAGGATGATACGGTTTTCGCATTCAAAGACATCGATCCCATGATGCCCGTGCATATCCTTATCGTTCCCAAAGAGCATTACGACTCCATCGCCGATGATATTCCCGATGATGTGCTCTCAGCGCTCATGCGCGCCGTCAAAACGGTTGCCGACCAGGAGGGAATCACCGAGGATGGTTTCCGCGTCATCATCAATACGAATGACCACGCTTGCCAGAGCGTTCACCATGTACATGTGCATGTTCTGGGTGGTGCGCAGATGAATAACGGTGATCCCGCTTTGTAAGATCCTACTTCGTAAAAGACAACATAACGATCGGTAAGGGGAGCAGCAATGAGCGATTTCATGAAAACGATGATCGAACGCGCAAAAAGCGATAAGAAGACGATCGTTCTTGCGGAAGGAAGCGACGTGCGCACGCTTGAAGCAGCGCGTGATATCTTGTCGCTTGAATTCGCCGATGTGATCGTGCTTGGTGACGAAGATGCTATTGTGAGTGGTCCTGTCGACGTGACGGGCGCTACCGTGATCGATCCGAAGACCTCTTCGTTGAGGGAGTCGCTTGCTCATGAGTTATTTGAATTGCGCCGTGCCAAGGGCATGACCGAGCAAGATGCGCTTGTCCTTATCGAAGATGAGCTGTATTTCGGCATCATGCTCGTGAAAACGGGACGTGCGGATGGCATGGTTGCCGGTGCGATCCATGCAACCGCCGATGTGCTCAGACCGGCGCTTCAAATCATCAAGACAGCACCTGATGCCAAGCTTGTCAGCTCGTTTTTCGTCATGGTTGTCCCTGATTGCACCTATGGACAGGACGGTAACTTCATCTTTGCCGACTGTGGCTTGAACGTGAACCCCAATGTCGATGAACTCGCTGAGATCGCACTCAGCTCTGCTGCATCGTGGGAGGCGCTCTTTAAAACGGAGCCGGCTGTCGCTCTGATTTCTCACTCCACCTATGGCTCTGCCCACAACGATGATGCTCAAAAAGTTGTCGAGGCGGCAAAAATTGCCAAAGAAAAAGCACCCACGCTTAAGCTGGATGGAGAACTGCAGGTCGATGCAGCGCTCTGCGATGAGGTGGCGTCACTCAAATGCGCCGGTTCATCCGTTGCCGGTCATGCCAATGTCTTGGTATTCCCTGACCTTGATGCGGGAAATTCCGGCTACAAACTCGTGCAGCGCCTTGCGCATGCGGAGGCATTCGGTCCGATCACGCAAGGTCTTGCAGCTCCCGTGAACGATTTGTCCCGCGGCTGTGTTGCTGAGGACATCGTGGGCGTCTGCGCCATCACATGTGTCCAAGCACAATCAAAATTAAGATCGTGAAATCAATATCTCGGGGTTACCAAGCGACTCAATATACTTTATAGTGTATTTGTCTTTAAAAGCGGTACAGAGAGACCGACAAGGCATCGAGTCTTTACTCGCATCTTCGGTTCGCTCTGTACGCACCTACCAGAGAAAGGGTGTGTATGAGCAATTCTTCAAGTTCTCCTTTCGTCAAATCAGTCTGTATGGATGAAGAGGAGATCGACCGCGCGCTGACCCGTATGGCGCACCAAATCCTCGAAGCGAACAAAGGAGCCGAAAACCTCGCACTTGTGGGTATTCTCACGCGCGGGGATCTTCTGGCGAAAAAGCTTCACGATCGAATCCGCGAGATAGAAGGCGTTGACGTGCCGCTCGGTGCGCTCGACATCAGCTTTTATCGCGATGACTTCATGACGCATTTCGCTCCTGAGGTCCATTCAACAGACATTCCGTTCTCAATCGATGGCAAGACGGTCATCCTCGTCGACGATGTCCTCTACACCGGACGCACGATCCGCGCCGCGCTCGATGCGCTCATGGACATCGGTCGCCCCGACTCAGTACAGCTTGCTGTCCTCGTTGACCGTGGTCATCGCGAGCTTCCCATCCGTGCCGATTTCGTTGGCAAGAACGTTCCTTCCTCAAAGGAGGAGAACGTGCGCTTGTTTTTGAAAGAAGTCGATGGCGATAAGAGCGAAGTAGAAATCTTGGAAGTCGCTCCTGGTCAGCGGGCAGGCGCTGCCCCTATCAGGAAGAAGCAGGGGGAATAAGATGGGTTTCAATCATAAGCATCTTATAGATATCACCGAGTACAGCCAAGATGACATCATGCTCATCTTGGAGACGGCGAAGAAATTCAAGGAGGTAAACGAGCGCAAGATCAAGCAGGTTCCCACGCTCAAGGGTGCGACGATCGTGAACATGTTCAACGAGCCGTCAACCCGTACGCGCTCCTCATTCGAGATTGCAGAAAAACGCCTTTCGGCCAACAGCCTCAACTTCGGCGGATCGTCGACCTCGACGGTCAAGGGCGAAAGCCTCGTCGATACCGTTGAGACGCTGTGTGCCTACAAGATCGACATGATCGTCGTGCGTGACTCACACGCGGGCGTACCGCGCAAGATCGCCGATGTGTCAGGCGTGCATGTCATTGACGCAGGCGATGGTAAGCATCAGCATCCCACCCAGGCGCTGCTCGACCTCTATTCCATCTGGGATGTGAAGGGGTCGTTTGAGGGACTGAATGTCGGTGTCGTTGGCGATATCGGACATTCCCGCGTATGCGGCTCGCTCATTCCAGCGCTTAAGATCATGGGTGCGAATGTGACCGTCATCGCCCCGCCCACCCTCATGCCAGCACGACCGGACGTACTCGGAGCAGATGCCGTTACAAGTGACCTTGATGCGGTGCTGCCCGACTTGGATGTTGTCTACATGCTCCGCATCCAGCGGGAGCGCCTCGAGGGAGCGCCGTTCCCCTCGCTTCGGGAATACAACATGCTCTATGGACTTACGCAAAAGCGCGATCATCTCATGAAGAAGGATGCATGCATTTGCCATCCCGGTCCGATCAATCGCGGGGTCGAGCTTGATAGCTTCATGGCCGATCATCCCGATCGGTCGGTCATTCTCGATCAGGTGTATGCGGGAATCCTCGTACGTATGGCAGCGCTGTATCTTCTCTTAGGAGGGAGCCAAGATGGCCTTGATGCTTAAAGATGCAAGATGTATCGATCCGCAAATCGGATTGGATGAGGTATGCGACATCCTCATCCGCGACGGTCGGATCGTTGAAGTGGGACATAATCTGAGTATGGAGAAGGGCGTGGAGCGCTCGCTTGCGGGCAAGATCATCACGCCGGGGCTTGTGGACATGCACGTGCACCTTCGTGAGCCGGGCTATGAGCTTAAAGAAGACATCGCCTCGGGAACGCGCGCAGCAGCACATGGCGGTTTCACAGCAGTTTGCGCTATGCCCAATACCGATCCGGTCATCGACAATGCGCTCGGCGTTGAGTATGTGAAAGCACGCGCTCAAGCAGATGGTCGGTGCAAGGTTATCGTTTCAGGCGCCTGCACGAAGGGGCTTAAGGGAGAAATTCTCTCCGAGATGGGCGATATGTGCGCACACGGCGCCAAGGCGTTCACCGATGATGGACGCGGGGTACAAGATGCGGGCATGATGCGGCGCGTTATGGATTATGCAGTCCAGTTCGACCGCGTGGTCATGGCTCATTGCCAGGATGAGTCGCTCGTGGGTGATGGTCAGGTGAACGAGGGTGTTGCTTCGACACGCCTGGGGCTGCTCGGATGGCCTGCTGAAGGCGAGGAGCTTGAGATTGCCCGCGATATCGCACTTGCCCGTTTGACGGGATGCCCCCTGCATATCCAGCATGTGAGCACTGCGCGCGGGCTCGATCTCATCCGCAAGGCGAAGAGTGAGGGTTTGGAAGTGACGTGCGAGGTCACCCCGCACCATTTGTTCCTCACCGAAGATGACATCACCGATGTCTATCCCACATCGCTTAAAGTGAATCCGCCTTTGCGCACCGCTGATGATGCAGTTGCGCTCGTCGAAGGGCTCAAGGACGGCACGATCGACGCTATCGTTACCGACCACGCTCCCCATACGGATTGGGAGAAGGATCGCGAATTCGAGCTTGCGCCGTTCGGCATGATCGGTCTCGAGACCTCACTGGGACTTGTACTCACCAATCTTGTCGATACGGGCATCATCTCCTACGACCGCATGATCGATCTCATGGCTGTATCACCGCGTAAGATCCTGCGCGAGGAGCCCGTCATGCTTGCGGCAGGATTCTCCGCTGATCTCACCGTCATCGACCCCGACGCAACATGGACCTACACGCGCGAGGACTCCTATTCGAAAGCCGGCAATTCGCCCTTTATTGGCTACACGTTCAAGGGACGCGCGAGCGATGTCTATGTTGACGGCTACGCGACCATGGAAGATGGTGTCGTAATTGAGTGAGGCGTCAGATAAGATCTTAGAAAGCACGTCGAAAGGGCTTCCCAAAAAAGCCCTTTTGGTGCTCGAGGACGGATCGGTCTATGAGGGAATATCCTGTGGGGCAGAGGGCGAGGTCTTTGGCGAGATCTGCTTCAACACCTCGCTTGAGGGATATCTCGAGATCATCACCGATCCATCCTATGCCGGTCAGATCGTCGTTATGACCTATCCTCAGATCGGCAATTACGGGGTACACCTCGATGACATTCAGCGCGCAAAACCTGCGCTTTCGGGGCTTGTGGTGCGCGATCTGTGTAAGACGCCTTCGAATTGGCGCAGCACGATGCGTCTTGATGAGTATCTCGTTAAAGAAGGTGTCGTTGCAATCGAGCAAATCGATACGCGCTCTTTGGTACGCAAGATCCGCGACTTCGGCGCGATGCGTGCGGGTATCTCCACGCACGAGAAGGACCCGCTTGTGTTGCTCGAAGCCGTACGCGCAACACTGCCTTTAAGTGAGACGAACTATGTGTCGCAGGTCTCCGACCCTCAGGGGATCGAGGTACATGGTATTCCGCGCTCTCTTGCATTCGCTTATTCCCCCGAACAAACGCGCCGCTTCCGTGTTGCAGCCTATGATTGCGGCGCGAAAAATGCAATTCTTATGAACCTCGAGCGTATGGGCATCGAGGTCGTGCCGATGCCGTGGGATCAGAGCGCAGAAGAGGTTCTCGAAGGTGGATTTGATGGGGTGTTTCTCTCCAACGGTCCGGGTGACCCCGATCGACTCGAAGAGACGTATTCCCAGGTTGAGAAGCTATTAGGTGCGCTTCCCGTCTTCGGTATCTGCCTCGGGCATCAAATGGTTTGCAAAGCAGCGGGTGGCACGATCGAGAAGCTCAAGTTCGGACATCATGGCGGCAACCACCCGGTCATGAATATGCTTTCCGGCAAAGTTGAGATCACCGCACAAAACCATGGTTTCGGTGTGCGTTTCGAAACGCTCGGTCCTCTGATCCCCGAGCTATCAGGCGGCTGTACCGAGCATCCTGTTGACCTGCGCGATTGGTGCGCGCGCGGCGTTGCACCGGTGGTCAACAATGAGCGGTTCGGGCGCATCAGGCTCAGTCATGTCAATTTGAACGATGGCACGCCTGAGGGAATCCAGTTTTTGGATATCCCGGCGTTTTGTGTGCAGTATCATCCCGAGGCAGGTCCGGGACCGACGGATTCGCAATACCTGTTCAAGGCGTTTTACAACCTCATGGCGGGAGACCCGGATTATCTGGACATTGACATTGCGCAGAACCGGCTTGAGGGATGGAATTTTGCATCTGCGTCGGTGCGTGTGGCTGAAGAGGTGGTCTGATCATGCCGAAACGAGAAGATATTTCAAGCATTCTGGTCATCGGATCCGGTCCGATCGTCATCGGCCAGGCGTGTGAGTTCGATTATTCGGGCGCGCAGGCATGCAAGGTGCTCAAAGAGGAGGGCTATCGCGTCATCCTCGTGAATTCGAACCCTGCTACGATTATGACCGATCCAGAACTCGCCGATCGTACCTATGTCGAGCCGATCACCGCATCGTTTGTTGAGAAGATCATCGCGCGTGAGCGCCCCGATGCGCTTTTGGGAACCCTCGGCGGACAGACCGGACTCAATACCGCCGTCGAACTTGCCGAGAGCGGCGTATTGGATGCCTATGGTGTCGAACTCATCGGATGCGACCTTGAAGTCATCAAGCGCGGAGAGGACCGCAAGCTCTTTAATGAATGCATGGCAGAGCTCGGTATTGAGACCGCGCGGAGCGGATATGCATACTCGGTTGAAGATGCGCTTGCTATTGCGCATTCAATCGGTTATCCGCTCGTGCTCAGACCGTCTTTCACGCTCGGAGGAGCGGGCGGTGGCATTGCGCACGATGAGCAAGAGCTTATCCGTATTGTTTCGCAGGGCATCTCGTTGTCACCGGCGGGTGAGGTTCTTGTCGAAGAGTCCATCGAAGGCTGGAAAGAGTACGAGATGGAGGTCATGCGGGACAGTGACGGTAATGGAATCATTATTTGCTCCATCGAGAATCTTGATCCGATGGGCGTGCATACGGGTGACTCTATTACCGTTGCACCTGCGCAGACCCTCTCTGATGTCGAATATCAGCGAATGCGCGTGGCGTCCCTTGCGGTCCTTGAGAAGATCGGCGTCGAGACGGGTGGATCGAACGTGCAATTCGCGCTCAACCCGCGCGACGGACGGCTTGTTATCATCGAGATGAACCCCCGCGTGTCGCGCTCATCCGCCCTCGCTTCCAAGGCGACCGGCTTTCCGATCGCGAAGGCGGCGGCGAAGCTTGCAGTCGGCTATACCTTAAGCGAGATCACAAATGATCTGACCAAGGTCACGCCCGCATGCTTCGAGCCCTCAATCGATTACTGCGTTGTGAAAGTGCCGCGTTTCGCCTTCGAGAAATTCCAGGGAAGCGACGACACCCTTTCCACGCGTATGAAAGCCGTCGGCGAGGTTATGGCTATCGGGCGCACGTTCGAAGAGGCGCTCAACAAGGCATGCCGCTCACTCGAAGACGGGCGCATCGGACTTGGTGTTGGGGGCGTTGAGTCAGATGAACTTAGCGGTGATGATCTGGATGACTTGGTTAAGCGACCGACCTCCGAGCGCATCTTTTTCGCCGCCCATGCTCTTGCCTCAGGAATGAGCGTTCAAGAGGTGAGTGCTCTTTCATATATCGACCCCTTCTTCATCAATAGGATTGCAGATATCGTTGCCGTACAGGAGGCTATCCGCGGCAAACGGCTGACGGATATCGATGTTGATTCGATGCGGCTTATCAAATCCTACGGCATATCCGATGAGCAGATAGCCCTGCTCACGAACTCGAAAATACTTGAGGTGCGCGCGTATCGCAAAGGTCAAGGCATCATTCCTGCCTTCAAGACCGTCGATACCTGTGCCGCCGAGTTCGAAAGCTCGACGGCATATCACTACAAAACCTACGATGCGTGCGAGAGTGAGGTTTTGAAAAGCGGAAAGAAGAGCTGCGTGATCCTCGGTGCGGGTCCGAACCGCATCGGTCAGGGTATCGAGTTCGATTACTGCTGCGTCCATGCAAGTTATGCGCTTGCTGAGGCGGGCTATGAGACCATCATGATCAATTGCAACCCTGAGACGGTTTCAACCGATTACGACACATCTGACAAGCTGTATTTCGAGCCGCTTACCTTCGAAGACGTTATGGATGTGATCGATGCAGAAGATCCCGATGGCGTGATCGTCACGCTCGGGGGACAAACGCCTCTGAAACTTGCCAAGGCACTCACGGAGGCGGGCGTGAAGATATTCGGCACGCAAAGCACCTCGATCGATCTCGCAGAGGATCGTGCACGGTTCTCTGCACTGCTCGACCGTCTTTCCATTCCTTATCCGCCTGCACGCGAAGCGAACACGCTCGATGAGGCGAATTATGCAGCAGATGAGATCGGATTTCCGCTGCTTGTGCGTCCCAGCTATGTTCTCGGCGGGCGCGGCATGGCGATCGTGTACGACAAAGAACAGCTTTCCCGCTACATGGCAGAGGCGGCGCTCATTTCACCCGATCATCCCGTTTATCTCGATAAGTTCCTTGAAGATGCTGTTGAGCTCGATTTGGATGCTGTCAGCGATGGTACGCAGGTCTACATCGGCGGCATCCTCGAGCATATCGAAATGGCGGGCATCCACTCGGGCGACTCGGCGTGCTGTACGCCCCCCTTCGCCATATCAGAGACGATGCAGGACAAACTCGCCGATATCGCAACGCGTATCGCGCTTTCCCTCGACGTCGTGGGACTGCTCAACATCCAGTTCGCGATCAAAGACGGCGTCATCTATGTGATCGAGGCGAATCCACGCGCGAGCAGAACCGTTCCGTTCATCTCGAAAGCAACCGGTATTCCGCTTGCGAAGGTGGCGGCGAAGGTGATGGTCGGTCATGCCTTAGACGAGCTTGATCTGCCCGACAAAGCGTGGCGCTCAAACCATTACGCGGTCAAGGAGGCCGTTATGCCGTGGGGAAGATTCCCCGGTGTCGATGTGGTGTTGGGGCCTGAGATGAAATCGACGGGCGAAGTCATGGGTATTGCCCGCAGTTTCCCACTGGCTTATCTCAAGACCCAGATTGCCATTGGCTACGATCCGACCCCGCGTGGGTATGCATTCATCTCCGTGAATGATTCTGACAAGCGCTATGTCATCCCGATCGCACGCGATATCGAGCGAATGGGGTGGAGCATCATTGCAACCGAGGGCACGGCGCAAACACTGAGCGCTTCAGGCATTCCGTGCGAAACCACTTCCAAGATCCACGAGGGATCCAAGGATATCCTTGAAATGGTGGCTTCGGGTGACATCACGCTTATCGTGAACACGCCACTCGGTTCCGCAACGCGGGATGACGGATATGAATTGCGCGCGTCTGCCGTTACCCATGGGGTGACCTATGTGACCACTCTTGCTGCCGCCCAAGCACTCATCGCAGGCATTGAAGTGTCGATGAACGATAAGCTTTCCGTGGTGGCGCTGCAGGACCTATCCGGTGAGGAGGCTGCATAACCGATGATCTACGAAATCGAGACCGAGGTCGTCTCCAATGACCAGGTATCCGAGCGCCTCTTTGTGATGGAGCTTAAAGCACCTGAGATTGTCCAGAGCGCAAAACCAGGTCAATTCATCCATATCAACATCCCTACGCTCGTCGATCATATCTTGAGACGTCCCTTCTGCATCTATTACCGCGATCTCGGGCGCGAAACGATCGCGCTTTTGTACCAGGTTGTCGGTGATGGAACCGCAGCGATGAGGACGTGGGTGCGCTCTCAGCGCATCAGCGTCATGGGTCCGATCGGCAATGGCTGGCAGATTCCCGAACACGCTGAGCGGGCACTTCTTGTCGGTGGTGGCGTCGGAGCTGCGCCGCTTTATCTGCTCTATGAAGAGCTCGTACGAAAAGGCATTGATACCGATGTCGTTTTGGGCGCGGTCACGAAGGATGCGCTCGTATGCGCTTCCCGCTACACCCAGGTAGCTGATTGCGAACCATGGTGTGCAACCGATGATGGAAGCTATGGGTACGAGGGATTTTGCACCGAGCCTGCACGGGATGCTTTGCTCAAGGCAGCGAGCGAAGGTCTGCAGTATGACTTTATGGCGGTCTGCGGTCCTGAGCCTTTGATGCGTGCATGTGCCGCTCTTGCAGCTGAACAGGACGTTACGTGTTATGTATCGCTTGAAAAGCGCATGGCATGCGGTATCGGCGCGTGTCTGTCCTGCGTCGTTGACACGCAAGAGGGGAAGAAGCGCGTGTGCGTCGACGGACCCATCTTCGATGCGAAGGAGATCATATGGTAGCCCTTTCAGTAAACTTGGGCGGTCTCATCATGAAAAACCCCGTCACCGTTGCCTCGGGTACGTTTGCGGCGGGACGCGAGTATTCTGATTTCGTTGATGTCGAAAAACTCGGTGCGGTCACGACCAAAGGAGTATCGCTTAACGGGTGGTCGGGAAATGACACGCCGCGCATCGCAGAGACCCCGTCGGGCATGCTTAATTCCATCGGACTTCAGAATCCCGGTGTTGACCACTTGATTGAAATGGATCTTCCCTGGCTTGCCGAGCGCGGTGCAACGGTGATCGTCAATGTATCAGGTCATTCCGTTGAGGAATATGTGAGCGTCATCGAGCGGCTTGAGAGCGCTTCGGTCGATGCGTACGAGATCAATGTGTCGTGCCCGAACGTTGATGCAGGCGGTATGACGCTTGGTTGCGATGCCGCCTCACTAACTGAGGTAGTGCGCCAATGCCGTGCTGCAACTGCGCGTCCACTCATTGTCAAGCTCACCCCCAATGTAACCGACATCGCTTCCATGGCATCGGCTGCTGAGGCGGCGGGGGCGGATGCGATTTCGCTCATTAATACGCTTTTGGGTATGGCGATCGATGCGCGTAGCCGCCGTCCGAAACTCGCCCGTGTCGTCGGTGGTCTTTCCGGTCCCTGCGTCAAGCCAATCGCTTTGCGCATGGTCTGGGAGTGTTTCCATGCGGTTGACATTCCGCTGCTTGGCATGGGAGGCATCACGACGGGTCAAGACGCGATCGAATTTATTCTTGCTGGAGCTACGGCCGTTGCGGTCGGTACTGCTAATTTCATGGATCCCCGCGCGACGACGAACGTGCTTTCCGGTATCGAGGCATATTGCGCGTGCGAGGGTGTGGAGGACATCAACGAGTTGAGAGGGGCACTGATATGCTGAATGGATTCGATGCGATACCCCGCAAAGATCGAGTGATCGTGGCGCTTGACTGCGAGGCAGACAAAGCGCTTGCGATTGCCTATGAGCTCGCTGGTGTTGCGAGTTGGGTGAAGATCGGCATGACGTTGTATTACGCCTATGGTGCCGACCTTATCAAGATGCTGAAAAAGCGCGGGTATCACGTATTCCTTGATCTTAAGTTCTATGACATTCCCCACCAGGTCGAAGGAGCTGCCCGCTCAGCAGCGTCGACCGGCGCTGACATGCTCACCATGCATGCTTCCGGCGGCGTCGACATGATGGCGGCAGCATTCAAGGGAGCGCGTGAAGGTTCCGCTGAGATAGGACAGAGCGACCCCATTACGCTCGGTATCACGGTGCTCACGTCGATGAATCAGGATACGCTCACCCAGATCGGCGTATGCAAGCCCGTTGAGCAGCAGGTATGCGATCTTGCCCTTCTGACCAAGGAAGCAGGCATCTCGGGCGTCGTTGCCTCTCCGATGGAGGCAGCGCTTTTGCGCACGACGCTTGGCGAAGATGCCTTTATCGTCTGCCCCGGCGTCCGTCCTGCGGGAAGCGATAAGGGAGACCAAAGCAGAGTTGCTACCCCGCGTGCAGCCTTTGATGCGGGGGCATCGCATATCGTGATCGGTCGTCCCATCACCGGTGCCGATGATCCGGTTGCGGCATTCAAGGCGATCGCCGCGGATCTGGAAGGATAGGTATGGAGCGCGGGCATCTTTACGTGATCTCGGGACCATCAGGGGTAGGGAAGGGAACGATTGTTTCTAAGCTTCGCGAAACGACCCCACGCCCGTGGGTCTCGATCTCTGCAACCACCCGCGCACCTCGCGGTCAAGAGGTTGATGGTGAGAGCTATTACTTCCTTACCCGCGAGGCGTTTGAAGATCTGATCGAACACGGTGGGCTTTTAGAGTGGGCGTGCTACAACGGCAATTATTACGGCACGCCGCTCGCATCGATCAATGAGCACTTGGAGCGCGGCGAGGATGTGATCCTTGAGATCGAAGTGCAAGGAGCTCAACAAGTGCGTGAGAAACTTCCTTTCGCACGCCTTATATTCATTGAGCCGCCTTCATTTGAGGAGTTGGAGCGCAGATTGCGCGAGCGCGGCACGGAAGAGGAGTCCGTACTCAATGAGCGTCTCGAGACCGCTCGGATCGAACTTGCACAAAAGGAGCACTACGACAAAACATTTGTCAACGATGATTTGGATGCATGCGTTGATGCGATTGAGGCGTATATGGCATCTGAGCGGTGAGCGAAGCGTGCCCACCTTCGCTATACCTGTGCTCGCTCAGATGATTTTGCAATAAAACGCACCATGAAGCGGAAAATGAAGTAAGATACGTAATTTGGAACAAACTTGTATTGAAGAGCTGTTCCCCTAGTGGTCAAACGTTACAGAAGAGGATGCACTACCTATGAGCATAATCAAACCCGAGATCGATGTTCTTTTGGACGACGCGGAAAACGATCGATTCCTTCTTTGCACCATGGCATCGAAGCGTGCGCACGACATCAACGATATGATGTGCGGACAGCGGGATCGTGCGATCCAACTTCAGACCGCGATCGAGATCGCTCGTGCTGCTGATACCAAACCGCTTTCTATGGCGTTTAACGAGATCGCCCGCAAAGATGTGTCCTTCGACCCTGAATCGATCGATTTGCAAGAAAGCTAAGATGCACGATTTTCAGCGGGTCATTTTCGTTCACTATCATGAGATCGGACTGAAGGGACATAATCGGTCCAATTTCGAGAAATGCCTGCAGCGTAATATCAAATCCTTATTGAAAGGCGAGCCGATCGCGTCCATCGATCGGATTACCGGTCGGATCGTCATTTTTCTTGATGAGCATATTTCCTACGAAGAGGCGCTCCGCATTGCCCGGTTCGTTGCACGCGTTCCTGGCGTTGCGCGTACCTCAAGCGGATTCAAATGCGCGCGCGATTATGAAAAGATGAAGCTCATCAGCGTGCGTGCGCTTGAGGAAGCACAGCCGTTTACGTCGTTCAAGGTTCAGGCGAAACGCTCTTGCACCGATTTCCCCATCTGTTCGATGGATATGAACAAAGAAATCGGCGCTGTGCTTTGCGAGGCATTTCCCGATGCCACCGTGCTCATGAAAGACCCCGATGTCGTCGTTCGGGTCGAGGTTATTCAAAACAGCTCCTATATTTTCGCATTCAGTATTCGCGGTGTTGGGGGATTGCCCGTCGGTTCGTCGGGCACGATCGTGTGCCTTCTTTCCTCCGGGATTGACTCTCCTGTTGCTCTTTGGAAGATGGCGCGTCGCGGCGCGCGCTGCATCGGTGTTCATTTTTCGGGACGTCCGCAGACGAGCGACGCTTCTGAATATCTGGTCGACGATATCGCTCATGTCCTTGAGCAAACGGGTTGCATCGAGAAAACCTACACGATCCCGCTCGGTGATCGTCAGCGCGAAATTGCACTATCCTGTCCACCACCCTTGCGGATCATCCTCTACCGGCGGCTTATGTTCAAGATTGCCGAAGCGATTGCTCACCGCGAGCATGCGCTCGCCCTTGCTACCGGGGAAAGTCTTGGTCAGGTTGCATCGCAGACGCTTGACAATATCGCCTGCACGAACGAGGCGGTCTCGCTGCCTGTCTTGCGTCCCTTGATTGGAACAGACAAGATCGAGATCATCGAAATGGCTCATGAACTGGGAACCTTCGAAATTTCATCCGAGGATGCTCCCGATTGTTGTACGCTTTTCATGCCGCGCTCTCCCGAGACGCATGCGAAACTGCCCGCAGTTTTGGAAGCCGAGAGTATCTATCCTGAGGATGTGTGGATCGAAGAGCTCATTGACGCAGCCGATATCCGCTCTTATCGCAATCACTAGGCATCTCTCTTTGGGAACTCGGTACTGATCACGCGAACTTTTTAAAAGCGTTCTGAGCGATTTCTGTGAGATATTTTTAAGGCTTCGCATGTTCTGAGCAAAGCTTTTTGACTGACCGCATCGATAGACTCTCAAGAGGAGTTCATCGATAAGGAGATGCGGTGTCATTTCAGGACTATTCGAATTCATTGGTCGCCCGACTCCATCTGGGTTCGCTTCCGCCTGCGCTCACGCGTATCGTAGCCATCTGTATGATCGTCACCGCAATCGCGCTTGTTGGAGTCGTCTATACCGCCTACGCTGCTCTGTCAGAGAGTGCAGATGCGTCCGAAGAGATATCCCTTGAGAAAAACAACGACACGAAAGAGGGGGAGGCGGCAACAGATGTGCCCCAGACCCTCCACGTCCATGTTGTCGGTGAAGTTGGTGCACCGGGCATGGTTGAGGTGGGCGCGGACGCACGCGTTGCCGATGCGATCACCGCTGCTGGCGGGTTTACACCCCTTGCCGATGAGCAGAGTATCAATCTCGCACGTCATGTGTCCGATGGAGAACAGATCGTTGTTGCAGGCAAAGGAGACGCTGTGTCGGGTATGAATCCCGCATCAGGGGACACGACAGGAATACAAACACTACCCCAAAGCGGAGCACATACGGGAAAAGTCAACCTCAATACAGCAACGGAGACAGAATTGCAAACGCTCAAAGGTATTGGGGCGGCGAAAGCGCAGAAGATCATCGCCTATCGAAAAGAACATGGTCCGTTCAAAAGTATCGAGGAGCTGACGAAGGTGGACGGGATCGGGGACAAGACGCTCCGTTCTTTGAAAGAATCGATCACTGTGTGATTCATGAGAAGTTTGTGCCGAGGCGCATTCGACGATGCGGATGCTATCGCTCTTTCCGACCCCGCATCAGCTATCAAACCGGGGCTTGCACCGTTGCTCATCTTTGCGGTACTCCTCTGGGTCAGTACCAGCCTCACCTATCTTGGTATCCAGGGACAAACGAGCACAGTTCTCTCGAGAGCGTTTTTACTTTCAGTGTTCAGCGTGCTTGGTGCAAGTATCATATGTGTGGTCAAACCTGCCTCGTTCGTTCCTTTTCTCCTAAGCGCCCTTCTTTTTGGCGCGCTTCTTGGCATCTTTGGCGCATTCGAAGTTACGGTGGGCTTAGAAACACTCTCGGGCGATATATCATTCACCGACGCTGAGGTCGTCGCTGATTCGAAGCAATATGAGCGATCCTGCTCAACGACGATCAAGCTTGACGCCAGCTATCCGTTTTCGTTTCTTATCAAACTCACGACCGCATCCGATGAATCATTTCTTGCAGGAGAGCATCTCAGCGGGCGGGTTGCCATCAAGGCATCAAAGGATACAAACGCTGAGCGCAGATGGAGTGAGGGAATATCGGCGGACGCGCGTGCGATCGACCTTGCCACGTGCAATACACATACGATCACCGCACCTTTCACCGATCTTCGGCGCAACGCCATTGCCCAGTTCAATGCACAGGGAAATGACACAAGTGCGCTCATGGCTGCCCTTGCATGCGGGTATCGTCAAGGAATTGAAAAGCGGAATATCTATGAAGAATTCAAGACGGCAGGGCTTGCCCATGTCGTTGCGGTCTCCGGCGCACATCTCTCCATCGTCTCCGCGCTTATGGCAGCATTGCTGCGCTTTGTGCGCACCCCGAAACGGATATCGCTTGCTATCATTGCAAGTTTTCTGCTTGCCTATCTCGTCTTCGCTGGACTGCCGATTTCAGGTGTTCGCTCAGCGTGCATGGCACTCGCCTCATCAGCAGCGTTTTTCACCAAGCGACGCGCTGCTTCAATGAACGCGCTCGCCCTCATGGTGATCGCGTTTTTGATCTGTGACCCGAAAAGTTGTCTTTCGGTCTCAATGTTTCTCTCGGCTGCCTCTACGCTCGGCATTATCTGTTTCGCGGGTCTTTTTCTTTCCTGGATACCCCTGCAATCACGACTCCTGCGCTCGCTTATCGGCGATCCACTTGCGCTGACCTTCTCCTCACAGGTGATGTGCCAAGGCGCTTCGTGTGCGCTTTTCTCGCTTGTGCCCCTGATTGCACCCCTAGCGAATATCGTCGTTGCTCCGCTTTTCATGTTCGCGTGCGCCTCGTCACTTCTTTGCGCGATCGCTGCAAACGCACCAGTCGTACCCTTCGCGTTCATGACCGATATCGGAGGGATGCCGGTCTTTTTCATGCGCATGATCGTAGGCGCTTTAGCGAAGGTTCCTCATGCCTCAGTTGCCGTTTCAGTCGACTTTATTCCTATGATCGTGCTTTCACTTGCCGTGTCCTTGCTGCTCTGGCTTGTGTGGCCACAGCCCTCAAAGCGTTTGGCGATAACAGCGCTTGTGGGAGCAATCCTTGTAGTATTTGGGATCTTCTGGATCGTTCCTGCAGGTGTGGGAGAGGGGATGGTCATGCTTGATGTGGGGCAGGGAGACGCATTTCTTCTGAGAAGCGAAGGTATGAGCATTCTTATTGATACGGGAAATCAGGATGCAAAGTTGCGTCGCGCCCTTGCGCATGAGCGTATCACGCACCTCGATGCCGTTATCATCACCCATCCCGATGATGATCACTGCGGCTCGCTTCGGGATCTCGCAAGCTATGTGACAGTATCGCATATCTATGTTGCTGAAGATTTACTTGCGTGCTCGTGCGATTCGTGCGCCCGTCTCCGAAGTGAAGCAGGGCAAACCTTTCCCTCTGTTTGTTTGACAGGGCTTTCCGTAGCAGATGAGGTTCAAGCAGGAAGATACTCGCTTGCAGTTCTTTGGCCAGATGCCTTTGCAGACGAAGGGGGTAATGCCGACAGTCTTTGTCTTTATGCGTCATATGATGGCGATGATGACGGGCAAGCTGATTTCACGTGTTTGTTCACCGGGGATGCAGAAGCGGAGGAGCTATCACGGATGGCTGCTCTGGGTCGTATCGAGAGCGTCGACATCCTCAAAGTTGGACATCATGGGTCGAAGGCTTCCCTTGATGATGGGCTTGTGAGCACCCTTGATCCTCGCATCGCACTCATAAGCGTAGGTGAGGGTAATCGCTACGGTCATCCTGCTTACGAGATCATCGAAATCCTAGAAACGCACGACGTTGAGGTTTTTCGCACCGATGAGAGCGGGTGTGTTGAAATACGCTATCATGATGGTTCGATAACGGTGGATCAGCGCGCACGTTCATGACGAAGGTGCTTGGGTGATATCGACGATCATAGAGGTTATTCAGCATGGCGGAAGCGAAAACACAAGAGCTCCTATGTGCGTATCTCGTCGTGGGAGATGATGCTTTGAAGCGCGAAGCGGTCATCAACCGATTGAAGATCCGCCTCGAAGAGGTGGGTGACCTCTCCTTCAACTACGATACGTTCAATGCTGAAGTGGCATCCGCACAAGATATCATCGCTGCCTGTACAACCATTCCCTTCGCAAGTGAGAAGCGGCTCGTCCTTGTAACGAATGCAGAAAAACTCAAGCAACAGGACGTCGGTGCCATCATCACTTACCTCGATAATCCGCTTACCTCGACCGTCCTTTGCCTCGTTGCCGAAAAGCTTGCTAAAACCTCGAAGCTTTCTAAAGCAGTTGCCGCACTCGGAGCTTCCGCGCTCATCGATTGCGCCCGTCCCAAACGCTCAGAACTTCCTCATCAAGTGAAACAGATGGCATCATCGTATGGTCTTGTCCTTGATGGTCGGGCGACCACAAAGCTCATTGAGCTCGTTGGGGACGACACCGTTCGCATCGACAGCGAGCTGAAGAAACTCTCGCTTTCGCAAGAGGGAGGCACCACGGTGACCGAGCGTGACATCACGGCTCTCATCGCGCCTTCAGTGGAGCCCAAACCATGGGAATTTGTCGATGCGTTCAGCGCGCGTGATATCAAAACCTGCATGACGCTGCTGCCGAAGATGCCTTCGGTTTCCCCTCATTCGCTCATAGCCATGTGCACCTCGCGCATCCGCGAACTCATATGCGTTGTTTCTGCCTACGAGACAGGCACCTTGTCCGAATCGTTTCTCGCTCAGGAATTGTCGCTTCCTGAATGGCGGCTTAAGAAGCATCTGCGCTGGTCTCGGTCGTTTTCGAAAGAAGAATTGCGTGCGGCACTCGTGAGTTCCTGCGATACCGAGCGCAAAATGAAAAGCGGCGCAGATGCCTGCACCGCTTTTGTCGATTGGGTGATTTCCGTTCTCAAACGTTAACGGAAATACTGCTCGCCGATCGGGCTTTATGCCTCTTCGGTATCAGCCGCTGCCTGATCGTCCGCTTCTGCTTCTGCCTCAGTTTCGTTATCAAGCTCAACCGCTTCCTCTTCAGCAGCCTTCGCCGCCTCAGCTTCTGCCTTAGCCGCTTCCTCGGCTTCCTTAGCCTTACGCTTCAAAGCCTTTTCTTCGATCTTCAGCTGAGCATCACGACGCTTCGCTTTCTCCTTGGAGGCAGCTGCCATTTCCTTCTTGCGCGCCTCTTTGTTCGCGAGCTTCTTGTTGCCCGTCTTCTTCTGCTCCTGCGGCTTCGGCTTCGCCTTTGAATATGCTTCGCGATCCTTGTCGGTCACGACCGTGTTCGCGAGTGCCATGATGCCACTCTTGCGGTTTGCAGCCTGATTCTTCTTGATAACACCCTTGGTCACTGCCTTGTCCATGAGACGGCATGCAGCACATGCAGCGGCGAATGCTGCTTGCCCATCACCTGCGGCAACCGCATCCTTTACCCGACGGGTAGCGGTTTTGAGCTCCGCCTTGACGGCACGATTGCGCATATGGTTCTTCTCATTGGTGATGATGCGCTTTTTCTGCGATTTGATGTTGGCCATGTTCTTTCGTTTTCCTTTCTTCGGTGTCCTTGTGCGTATGCGAAGGACACAAACGTTCACTTCGTGCTCATATGAGACGCATTCATGAAAGATGAGGAAAAGAAAATAGCGCTAATACGGCGCATAAGACCATGACGACAGAGCGATTCTGTCAGGATACGGACTGGATTTCCCGTATCAGGCTTTATGCAAGCCGCCAGCGAAGCCACTATCCTCATGCAGCCATGTCTGCGGATTTGCTTGAATGAACAAACACCGCGCCTCGCTTGACACAATGCGATAGAATACATCATTACGCCCGCGATGTCACCTGCAAAATACCAGGTATCGGAGAATGCGGGCAACACGTCCGATACCGCAATACCTACGAAAGAACTATGCCAACCGATCCATCGCATATCCGCAATTTCTCTATCATCGCGCACATCGACCACGGGAAATCGACGCTGTCGGATCGCGTGCTTGAACTTACGGAGACGGTCGCATCGCGCGATATGCAAGATCAGATCCTCGACACTATGGAAATCGAGCGCGAGCGGGGGATCACCATCAAAAGCCAAGCCGTCCGCGTGGAATACCATGCCGATGATGGCGAAACCTACCAGTTCAACCTCATCGACACGCCGGGACACGTCGACTTCACATATGAGGTTTCACGCTCGCTCGCAGCGTGTGAGGGTGCTGTTCTTGTCGTTGATGCAACCCAAGGCGTTGAGGCGCAAACCGTTGCCAATGCAATGCTTGCCATGAACGCTGATCTCGAGATCATTCCCTTGATCAATAAGATCGATCTTCCCGCCGCCGACCCTGAGCGCGTAAAGGAAGAGATTGAGGACGGTCTTGCCATACCAGCAGAGGATGCGGTTTTAGCTTCGGGCAAAACGGGGGAAGGGGTGCATGAGCTCCTCGAAGCGATCGTTTATACCATTCCCGCTCCCGAAGGCTCGGCGGCCGCACCTTTGCGCGCACTCATCTTCGACAGCTATTTCGACGCCTACCGCGGCGTTGTTGCCCTCGTACGCATCGTAGACGGTTCGATCAAGCAAGGGCAGAAGCTCAAAATGCTTGCCACTGGAGTTGAGAGCCTTGCAGAAGAAGTTGGGGTGAAGACACCAGCGATGCGTCCATTGCCCGAGCTCGGTGTGGGTGAAGTCGGGTATCTCGTCACCGGTCTCAAAGATGTGAGCCTCGTTAAGGTGGGTGATACCATCACAACTGCTGAGGGCGGCGTGACTGAATCGCTTCCGGGATATCGCGAAGCGAAACCCATGGTGTTCACCGGTCTCTATCCGATCGAGGGCGATCAATACGAGCCGCTGAAAGAGGCGCTTGAGAAACTCGCACTCAATGACCCAGCGCTCATCTGGGAGCCGGAGACGTCCGTTGCGCTCGGATTCGGCTTCAGGGTCGGCTTTTTGGGGCTGTTGCATATGGAAGTTGTCAAAGAGCGTCTGGAGCGCGAATTCAGTCTCGACCTGCTTGCGACGGCGCCTTCGGTCGAATACCACGTCTATATGCGCAACTCTGAGATGATCACCATCACTTCACCGCAAGATATGCCCGATGCAGGAACCTATGACCATATCGAAGAGCCCTATCTCAAAGCTAAGATCCTCGTTCCTCCCGACTACATCGGTGCGGTTATGGATCTTGCGGTGGCGCGGCGCGGCACGTTCGTCACCATGAACTATCTTTCGCCGACAACCGTTGAAATGCTTTGGGAGATTCCGCTTTCCGAACTCATCATGGATTTCTTCGACAAGCTCAAATCCAATACCAAAGGATATGCCAGCTTGGACTATGAATTCATGGGCTATCGCACGTCCAATCTCGTGAAGCTCGATATCCTGCTCGCAGGGAAGGTCATCGATGCCCTTTCGTTTATCGTGCATAAGGACAAGGCGTATGACCGCGGGCGTGTTTTGACGGAGAAGCTCAAGGAGATCATTCCGCGTCAAATGTTTGAAGTTCCCATCCAGGCTGCCATTGGAGGACGCGTGCTTGCGCGTCAGACGGTGAAAGCGAAGCGCAAGGATGTTCTCGCGAAGTGCTACGGCGGCGATATCACGCGTAAACGCAAACTGCTCGAAAAACAGAAAGCGGGAAAGAAGCGGATGAAAGCCATCGGCAATGTCGAGGTTCCCCAAGAAGCATTCATGGCCATTTTGAAGGTCGATGAATAGCTCAAACACACTTTCCGCTCCTAACCTGCCCGGTGTCCAGGGAATGCGTGTCTTCCTGGCTCCCATGGCAGGCGTGAGCGATATGGTCATGCGCTCAATATCATTGCAAGCGGGCGCAGATATCGCCTATGGGGAGATGGTGTCTGCAAAAGGACTATCGTATGCGAGCGCAAAGACGGAGCATCTCCTTGCTCGGGCGCCTGGTGAGCAGGAACTCGGCGTGCAGATTTTCGGACATGAGCCTGCCATCATGGCATCTGAGGCAGCACATATCGAAGACATGCTTGGCGCGCACCTGTTCTGTATCGATATCAATATGGGCTGCCCTGCTCGCAAGATCATTTCCAAAGGCGATGGGGCAGCACTTATGAACGACCCCGCGCTTGCTGAGTCGATCGTGGCTCAGGTCAAACGCGCGGTCACCTGTCCGGTCAGCGTGAAATTCCGGCGGGGATTTGCGATGGGCGATGAAACCGCTCCTGCATTCGCTGCTCGCATGGAAGATGCCGGTGCCGATTTTATTGTTGTCCATGGCCGATTCGCACGACAGATGTATACCGGCGTTTCTGATGTGGGTGCCATCAGAAAAGTCAAGCACTCCGTATCCATCCCCGTCATTGGCAACGGGGACATCGTAGATGCGGAAAGTGCGCGTACGCTCATCGATGCGTGTGGATGCGATGCGATCATGATCGGGCGGGGCGCACGCGGCAATCCCTGGATATTCGAGCAGGTTCTTTCGATGCTCGAGGGGTACCGCATACCGGATATGCCGGGAGCGCACGAGCGCATTGAGGCGGCGCGGACGCATGCGCACCTTCTGAACGAACTTTTGCCCGAGCATCTGGTACGTATGCGCAAGCATGGCGCCTGGTATGTTTCCGGACTCAAAGGTGCCTCGCTAGCGCGGCGTGCATTCAATACGTGCACTACGATCGAGGACTTCGATCGGGTATTCGACGAACTGCATGAACAAGCAACTTCATGAGAGGATGATCTTCGTTGCCGCACGATCCTTACCAAGCGCTCTACATCCATATTCCCTTCTGCGCTTCGCGATGCGCCTATTGCGACTTCGCCACCGAGGCTGTCGCGCGCACCTCTCCTAGAATTGAAGAATATATCGAAAGCATCATTATGAAATTGCGCGAATATGCTCGCGCAGGTGAGCTCGCACAGATCGAAAGCATCTATATCGGTGGAGGAACGCCGACCCATATCGGCTCGAAACGTTTGATCGAACTCATCTATGCGATCAGCTTATCGCTTGATCTCTCCTCAGATGTTGAATTCAGCGTGGAAGCGAACCCCGAGAGTCTCGATGAGCGGATGGTCAAGGATATGTGGGCGCTTGGGGTGAATCGTCTTTCTATCGGCGTGCAATCCTTTGATGATGGATGCTTGAAAACGCTCGGTCGAGCTCATAATAGTGCTTGTGCTGCGCGTGCGATCGAGATCGCTCGGGAGCGCTTCGAGAATGTGAGCATCGATCTCATGTGCGGTCTGTACGGACAAACGGCACAGATGCTTTTGCGAGATATCGAACGCGGTCTTCAGGCGGGGGTAACGCATTTGAGCCTCTATCCGCTCACGATCGAACCGTTAACGCCCTACTATAAACGCGTTATGCGTGGGGATCTGCCCGATGTCGATGAGGACATGCAGGCAACGATGATGGAACAGGCAAGCCTCCTGCTTACCGAACACGGGTTTAGCCGCTATGAGGTTTCCAATTTCGCCCGAGATGGATATGAGAGCAGGCACAACAGTTCCTATTGGAGCGGGAAGCCTTACCTTGGCATCGGATATAGTGCGGTCACCATGACACAAAACGAACATCGTCGCTGCCGGATCCAGAACAACGAGGTGATCGATGACCTTGATCGCACTCAGATGGCGGCAGAGGATGCGATGCTTGCGATGCGCATGACAAAAGGGCTCGAAGTCGGGCGTGCCCAAGAGCTTGCATGTCATCTCCCTGCGCTCATTCCCACCTTGAATCGATTGGAAGAAATCGGGCTTGTCCGCCACACGGATGATGCATGGGTTCCAACGGAGCGCGGGTGGCTCCTCGGTAATGAACTGTATGGAGAGCTCCTGTCATTGGCTCCGTGATGATTGGCACTCTTTCGGTTTGAGTGCTAACATGTTCGCCAACAGATTTCAAAACGGACAAGGATGCTGATCATTGATGCTTTCTGACAGGCGGCAACGGATACTTTGTGCTCTCATTGAAGAGTACGTCGCCTATGCGCTTCCCGTCGGTTCGCGCACGATCACCGAGCGCTACCATCTCGGTGTGTCGCCGGCAACCGTTCGCAATGAGCTTTCTGCCCTTGAAGAGGCGGGGTATATCACGCAGCCCCACACCTCCGCGGGACGCATTCCAACCGATTTCGGATATCGCGAATTCGTCGACGAGCTTTTAGCGTCAGAGGTATCCCTTTCCACACAAGCGCATGCATCGCTTGTCAAGGAGCTGCGCCAATCAGCGAGTGCGATCGACGACCTTATCGAGCGAACCTCAGCGGAGCTGAACCGTTTGACGGAATGCCTCTCCATTGTCATGGCGCCCTCCCTCCTCGGTTCGGATATCCGACAAATTTCACTCGTATCCCTCTCAGATCGCTCGGCGCTCATTGTCATCGTGACCAAAGAAGGGCAGGTCATCAACCGCCACGTCTTCTTCAATGAAGATGTTGTTCCCGAGCGGCTCTCTTCGGTCGAGCAGCTCGTATCGAAGGTAGCTGTCGGTCATTCGCTTGCCGACTTCAGATCGCTCGACGAGACCTTGATCGCGCGCCTCGCAGATGATCCGGTCGCCCGTACGATCCTATGCGAGATCGTTGATGCGGTGAAAGGGTCGGTCATGGCGAAATCGTCCCGCGCTGGCATGAGCACGCTTTTGAAAAAACCTGAATTCCACGATTCGTCCTCGCTGCTTCCCATCATGGAAATCCTTGAGGATGATACCGTGCTCATGTCCGCGATCGATGACGACATCTCACCGGACAACATCGTCGTGAAAATCGGTAATGAAAATGCGAAAAGCCAGCTTTCGGGTATTTCGGTGATTGCAGGCATCTATGGACGTGAAGGATCACAGGGGATCATTGCGGTCATCGGACCGAAGCGGATGAATTACACCAAGGTGATAGGCGCCGTACGCGCAGCCAAAGACATACTTGATGAAGACGGATTCGAGGGAGCAACTAAGTAGCGATGCCAACGACAACGAAAGACCTTTATGAAATACTCGGGGTGGACCGAGAAGCAAGTGAAGCGGAGATCAAGAAAGCGTTTCGCCACAAAGCGCGGAAACTCCATCCCGACGTGAATCCTTCTCCCGATGCGGAGGATGAATTCAAAGAGCTCAACGAAGCCTACGATGTTTTGTCTGACGCAAACAAACGCGCCCAATATGATCGGTTCGGTACGATCCCCGGGGCTGCCTCAGGTGCAGGCGGCTATGTTGACTTCGAAGATATCTTCGGCGGGTTCGGCGGCATGGGCGATATCTTCTCGTCATTCTTCGGCGGAGCGGCGCGCAGCGCAACTCAAAGCAAAGACGGACGCGATATGGGCATCGCCATCAAAGTCATGCTCAAAGAAGCGGCAACCGGCGTCAGAAAAGAACTCGTGTACGACCGTCTTGCGCCGTGTACGGCATGCGAGGGAAGCGGTCTTGGCGAAGATGGGGCATTTAAGACGTGCGAGCGATGCCAAGGACAAGGGCGCATCGTCACCGTGCAGCATACGTTTTTGGGCGACATGCAATCATCAACGACGTGTCCTGAGTGTCAAGGCAGCGGAAAAGTCATCGAAGGCGCCTGTGAGGAATGCGACGGTCAGGGACGCATTCCTGATCGGCAGAAAGTTTCTATTGATGTCCCCCAAGGCATTCGCCATGGACAGCAGATGCGTGTGCCCGATCTTGGCGAAGCGGGCATCCAAGGCGCACCTTCGGGAGATTTAATTGTCACCGTTCGTATTGAAGACGACGAATTCTTCGAGCGCGATGGCGATGATCTGCATGTGAGCGTAACAATTCCTATGGTGCAAGCGGCTCTGGGCGCCGAGATCGAAGTCGAGGGCATTTTGGATGACGAGATCGTTTCGGTGAAGGTGCCGGAAGGATCGAAGACGGGCGACACCATCAAGGTCAAAGGGTATGGTATGCCGAAGCTCAGGGGCTCGTCGCGCGGCAGTCTCTTTGTCCACCTTGACATCGAGATGCCGAAGAAGCTCACCAAGAAGCAACGCAAACTCCTTGAGCAGCTTGCGCACGAGATGGGCGAAGAGATCACTGATGTGAGAACGCCGCTCCAAAAGCTTCGTACCATGTTCGTCTGACCATGTCGCTTCATCGTTTTTTCCTGCCCGAGCAGATCATCGCTGATATCGAGGATGAGGTCTTTCCGCTCATGCTTGCCGACGACGATGTCGAGCACGCGCGGGTGCTGCGTCTGAAAAGGGGCGAGCGCATTGCCATCGTCGATGCGGCGCGAGATTATTTCATCGTGGAAGTCGTTCAAATCCATGACGGGCAGCTGGACGTCCGTATCGCATCCGGTGAAGAGCTGGATAACGTGTCGGCATTGAAACTTACGCTCATACAAGGGCTTCCCAAAAAGGACAAGTTCGAACATGTTATCCGTCAGGCAACCGAGGTCGGTGTTTCCGAGTTCATCCCGCTTGATGCTGAGCGCAGTATTGTCAAGCTTGATGCGAAGCGATCGCAAGCAAAACTCGAGCGGTGGCAGCGGATTGCGAAGAGTGCCGCTATGCAATCGGGACAGGACCGGATTCCGCACGTCTGGCAACCCACCCGTGCGACCGATGGTGCCTTCGCTGAGCGCTTTGCTGCCTTTGACGCTGTCATCGTATGCTGGGAAGAGGCTCCCGCAAGCGCCACGCTTCACCAAGCACTCTCTACGCTGTCGCTCAGAGACGCTCCTGATGTTGCCTGCGTGATCGGGCCGGAAGGCGGGTTCAGTGAAGGCGAGATCAGGTGTTTTGAAACCATGAACCCGCATGTGCGCGTCATAACACTGGGAAGATCCATTCTGCGAACAGAAACCGCCGCAGTCGTCTCGCCGGCGCTTATCCGCTATGAACTCGATAGGTGCGCCGAGGCGCATGGGGAGCGTGCACTTTAGATGCGCTATTCGGTCATGAGCCTGGGATGTCGGGTCAATCGCTCGGAGTCCGATACGATCGAGGAGGGGCTGCGCGCACGCGGGGCAATACCTTCGCGCGTCGAAGACGCTGACGTCATCATCTTGAATACGTGCACGGTGACGGGGGAGGCGGAAAAGAAGACACGCAAGCAGGTGCACCGGTTGTTGCGACAAAATCCCACCGCATCCGTTTTTCTCACCGGCTGTGCGGTTGCGATCGACCCGGAGCGCTATCGCGCGCTTGATCCCCGCATCAGAATCGTCAGCAAAGACGATGTTCTTGGCGCGGTCAGCTCACTTGAAATGAACTCCGCTTTAGATACGTGCATTGAGTCGGTGTGTGCGGATGTAGACGACCCGCGCCCTTCACGCGCACGGGTCGATGTGAAGATTCAAGATGGATGCGATCATGCATGCACCTATTGCATTGTGCATATTGCGCGGGGACCTGCGACAAGCAAACCTTTTTCCGAGGTTGCAGATGCATGCACGCGCCACGCAGCGCGCGGTATCAAGGAGATTGTCCTTGCTGGCATCGATTTAGGGCGCTACTGCTTTGAGGGAGGAGGGCTTGCTTCACTTTTAGAGGAGCTTCTCGCGTGCACTTCAGGCGTGTCGCCCGATGGCGTCGATTGCCGGTTCCGCCTTTCGAGCATCGAGCCCATGAGCATTGACCGTGCGCTCATCGAGACGCTTGCCCAAGCGAACGGGCGCATCTGCCGTCATCTCCACATCCCCTTGCAATCGGGCAGCTCAAAGGTGCTTGCGGACATGGAACGTAACTACACCGCCGATGAGTATGTATCCTTGATCGATTCTATTCGCGCGGCTCTGCCTTCAGTGGCAATCACGACCGATATCATCGCGGGCTTTCCCGGTGAGAGCAGTGTTGATTTCGTCCAAAGCCTTGAAGTGGCTACGCACTGCGCCTTTTCCAAAATGCATGTCTTTCCCTATTCAGAGCGTGCGGGTACCCCTGCTGCAGCGCGCACCGACCAACTACCCGCGTCCGTGCGCAGTGAACGAGCAGGAAAGCTCAGGGAGCTTTCCAATCATTTGCGCAAAGAGGATTACGCCAAACGTATCGGTACCCGCGAGTGGTGCGTGATCGAATCCCCGGGAAGAGCGATGAGCGAAAGCTACTTTGAGCTCTCCGTTCCACATGCGTTGCCCAACACAGGAATCATCACGGCGACGCTTGAGGAATGTTCGCTCATACGGTAGGCGATGCACAAAGCCGGATGATACAATCGTTTTCATGAGTGAAACAACGCACACAAGCATTTCCATTCCCGAGACGCTGACGCCGTCGTTCATAACTGGGCATCATGATACATTGCTCCATTTTCTTCAGGATCGATTCGAATCACGGATCACCCTATCTGACAACGAGATCGTTCTCGAGGGCGATGAGGATGAAGTACGGGCACTCACGTCCATCTTCGCTGAACTCATGCATCACGCGCGCGAAGGGCATGCACTCGATGTTGACCAGCTCGCGCGCATTGTTGAGGTTGCCCTTGAAGATTTCAAGGCGCTCGACTCCTTTCAGGATGACATCGTTTTGACCTATAAGGGGCGCATCATCAGACCGAAAACGACCGGACAGAAGCGCTATCTCGCATCCATCCGCTCGCGCACGATCACGTTCGGTCTCGGTCCTGCCGGTACGGGCAAAACGTATCTTGCTATGGCAATGGCACTGCGAGCACTCGCGTCCAAGGCGGTTTCCCGGATCGTGCTCACCCGTCCGATTGTTGAGGCGGGAGAGAATCTGGGGTTTCTCCCCGGAACGCTGACGGAAAAGGTCGATCCCTATATCCAGCCTCTCTACGATGCGCTTTTCTCGATGATGGACGCGGAAAAAGCGCGCCATCTGATCGATGTCGACACGATCGAGATCTGCCCGCTTGCCTTCATGCGCGGACGCACGCTCTCCGATGCTTTCATCATTCTGGATGAGGCTCAAAACGCCACCGCTGAACAGATCAAGATGTTTTTGACCCGTTTGGGTGAGGCATCGAAGATGGTTGTCACGGGCGATACGACTCAAAGTGATCTTGCTATCGGCCCTGTGGGTATCAATTCTGCACGCACCGTCCTTGCCGATATCGACGATATCAGCTTTGTTGACCTTACTTCAAAGGACGTGGTCAGAAATACGCTTGTTTCAGCCATCATCGCTGCCTATGAGCGCGCGGGGAAGTGAGCACTATGGAAATTCTCATTGATGTCGCATGCGGTCATGATGATCTTGACGAGCGCGATGTATGCGGTCTTGCATTGTTTACCCTTACCCACCTTGACCTGCCCGACACAACAGAGGTGTCCATCTCGTTTGTTGATACCGACACCATGGCATCATTGAACGAGCTCTACCGCGGCATCGCCGGACCGACGGATGTCTTGTCATTCGAATGCGACAATATCGATGACGGTTTTCCTGCAGGGGATGCCTATGAGCTTGGCGATATCGTCATTTCGTGCGCTGTGGCCGAGCGTCAGTCCCAAGAGATCGAATGGTCATTCATGGAGGAGATCGAGCTGTTGGTGATCCATGGTCTTTTGCACCTCGACGGTTACGACCATATCGATGACGACGATGCGGCACTCATGGAACAAAAACAAACCGAGATACATTCCCTTTGGCGCTCGCGCACGGCTCACCAAGCATAAAGACAGCCTATGGAAAAGCACGAGAACATCCCCACGAATCCCGACGAGGACAAACAATCCTCTCGGTTCACTCGTTTCGTGCGTCATGTCGGCGATGGGAGCACGTTTACGTTGCCGCATGCATTTTCCTGCGCACGTGCTGGGCTTGCCTATGCCTTCCGCTCACAGCGCAATTTCAAGATCCATGGCGCCATCGCACTTATTGCCCTCCTTCTGGGTTTTTTGCTCCAGGTAAGCGAAGCCGCGTGGTTTTCCATCATCATCTGTATCTTCGTTGTGTTCGCGCTCGAACTTGTCAACACCGCTATCGAGTCAGTTGTGGACCTTATTTCTCCTGAGTGGCATGAGCTTGCGAAAGCGGCGAAGGATTGTGCTGCTGGCGCGGTCTACCTCGCTGCGATCGGATCGGTTGTCGTGGCGCTTGTTGCCTATATCCCGCCGATTCTGTGTTTGCTCGGATTGCAATAGGGGTAAGCGCACCATGGATCTCGACGCATTTTTTCAAGAACATCCCATGGGTGGGGTCGAGCCGCCTGTCAAGGAGGGATTTCGTTCAGGGTTTGTATCGCTCGTGGGTCGTCCGAATGCGGGGAAATCCACTCTTCTGAATGCGGTCGTTGACAAAAAGATCGCCATTACCTCACCGACCTCCCAGACGACGCGCACCCGTATCGAAGCGGTTCTCACGCGTCCGGATTTCCAGCTCATTCTGATCGATACCCCGGGACTGCATAAACCACATGATGTTCTCGGCGAGAACTTGAACGCCCATGCGCTTGCCGCCTTGGAAGATGTCGATGTTGTTGTGTTTGTCGTTGACGCAACAAAGCAGATCGGTTCGGGGGATCGGTGGGTTGCCCGCCATATCGAACAAGCTTCTGCGAAGCGAGTATGCGTCATCAATAAGATCGATATCGCCACGCGCGAACAGATCGATGAGCACCTCTCGGTCGTGCTTACCCTCATGCCTTGGGACGGGGTTATCACCCTTTCGGCGAAAAGCGGCTACAAAGTGGATGAATTCATCGATCTTGTCGCAGGAATGCTCGAAGAGGGTCCGCGCTGGTTCCCGGAGGATATGGAGAGCGACCAGTCGATCGAGATGCTCATCGCCGAGTTCATCCGCGAGAAGATCCTGCGCGATTTTCGCGATGAAATTCCCCATGCGGTGGGTGTCATGGTCGACGATCTTTCCTATGTGAAGAAGAAAGATCTCTATCGCATTTTCGCCACGATCTATATTGAACGCGAGTCGCAAAAAGCTATCATCATCGGCAAGGGAGGCTCGTCGATCAAGCGCATCGGCACGAATGCACGCAAGGATCTCGAGCGATTGCTCGGATGCCGGGTTTATCTCGATCTATCTGTGAAGGTCAAGAAGAATTGGCGCAGCGATGAAGGACAGATCAGAAGATTCGGCTATATTGATTGATCGAGTATTTGGAACCATGAATGCATGACAGCGCATAGGCGTATCGGTATCATGGATACCCAAAAGCGCTCGATTGCCTTTTTTGCGAGAGGTACCTGAGGAAAGAGGAGTGAACCGCAGCACATGATCTGTCCGCGATGCCATACGAACAATCGGGATACCGCTCGTTTCTGCGATGGGTGTGGGTATGAATTACCTACGGTAGCCCCCGTTGCCCGCGAGATCTTCGCCGATGGCAACATCCTTCTCGATGGCTCAACAGCGGTCACGATCGATTTGGACGGTCTTGAACATATGGTTGGTGAAGGGCACACCGCTCACAGTGCCGCATCCTTTTCAGACAATCGGTATGAAGAGGGCTTCGATGAGGTCTATTACGCTTCAGCCACTCGCCCTCTCGGCTTTGATGAGAGGTCGTACTCAGAACATGCACGGGGGGACTACGGATATGAGAGCGCTCCCTATGATGGCGCACACCCCGATCAAGCGAGTAAAACGGTGCAAATCCCCGTGCTCGATGAGGTCATGGAGGACCAGGCGCGTACCTATTATGCGCACACCTCTGCCTCGTCCACCACGTCGACTCAAACCACGGGAAAGATATTTCGGGATGACACCGTCAAGAAACACGCAGGTCCCATGTCAGGTCCCAAGAAGAAGCGGCTCATCATCGGCATCATTATCGCAGCGCTCGCGCTGATTGCAGGAGCACTCATCGCCACCTACGCACTGCAGCTCTGGGGTGGCAAAGCTGTTCCGAATGTCATCGGCGCACGCATGGAAAGCGCTGAGGAAATTATTACCGATGCAGGATTTACCGCTGATATTGTCTACGTCAAATCGGACGAGATCGAGGGCATCGTTTTGAGCACTTCGCCTGATGCGGGGGCACGCGTGGCAGAAGGCTCAACGGTCATTATCAACGTTTCGACCGCGCGTATCATACCCGACGTCGTCGGGCTTCCGTTCGATCAGGCACTGGAGCTCTTGAAAGAGGAGGGGCTTGAGAATATCGAGCAGAAGACGGAGAAATCGAACGAGGCGGCGGGTACGGTGCTTTCCATCACGCCTGAGGCGGGTACGCGCTCGAAAGCTACTGCCCAGATCACCATTGTTTCGGCAGAGCCTTTCACGGTTCCCGATGTTGTCGGTCAGAATACGGAAAATGCAACGACGTTGCTTGAGGCAGAGGGCTACAGCGTTGCGGTCAAATACACCTATACCGAAGATGTCGCCGAAGGAACCGTCGTTTCAAGTGATCCTGCTGCCGGCAGCGAACTGCCGAGCGGGAGCGAGGTTTCCATCTTCGTTGCGAAAAGCCGTTCTGCGGAAGTGGTGAACCTTACCCGGACGTATTTGAACAATAAGAAAACCTTCACGATGGGCTCGGTGTCTTATGAGATGACGAGCATCGAGAGCGTTGAATATAAGGGTGACAACACCTGTAGCTTCGTCATTGTCGCGCGTCCGTTCGAAACACATTCCTGGTTCGGGAAAGAAACGGAAACGCGCTACGGGAATAACGAAACTATCAAAGGCACCATCACCTGGAACGATCGCAATGAGATAGCCGCCATCGACCCGGCGATCAGATAGCTTTTTGCGATGCCACGACCAACCTGCAATGGTGACTTTCTCGTCCTCAAGAAGACAAAGCTTGGGGAAGCCGATCTGATCATCACATTGCTTGCAGAAGATGGCAGCCTTGCGAAAGCCGTTGCCAAAGGTGCCCGGAAGCCCAAAAACGCGTCTTCGAGCCGCCTTGAGATTTTTAACAGCGTCCATATCCTTTTGGTGAAAGGAAGCAAGCTCGATATCGCGAAGGAATCGCGTCTGCTTTTGAGCTTTCCAAAGCTTAAAACCGATCCCATCTATCATGCATGCGCCGCCTGCATTGCTCAGGTGCTCCTCAACGTCGCCCAGCCAGAACTTGCTGTACATAATTTATTCGCCATGAGTATTGCGGCACTTTCCGCCTGCGAGCGCGCAGATGAGAAGCGTTTGGCGTTATTGCTGGGGGCGTACTTGATCAAGCTCTCAGCGCTTTTGGGTACCCGCATGAGTTTCTCGACCTGCGCGATCTGTGGGCGTCCCCTTGAGATTTCAACAGTAAGCGAGCAATGCCTCTTCTCCATCTCGGATGGGGGAGCGGTTTGCAGCGCGTGTGCGCATCTTTCCTCAACGATGCCACTTCCTTCTCCGGTGATCGCGTGGGCGCAGATGCTCTTCTCCTTGACCTTCGAGCAGATACTTGTGATGGACATCGAAGGTGCGTCAGCATGGGAGATCCTCGATGTGCTCAGCACCTGGTTTTTGGAGCATTTCGGTGTTCGAATGAAGGCTCTGCGCGATTTTGCAACGTATTCTTCGCTTTGATACGTCTAATTTCGCTATTCCCGCCCATCGAGGTGGATTTTTGGTTTATACTTCCAAGGTTGCGTATGTGACCGATTTCCTTGCTTAGATGATATGCACCACTTGCTTATCTTCCCAGCTTGGAAGGATTCACATACGATCGATGCCATTTGAATAGGAAAGGTGGAAACCATGGCTAACAAGTTCAGCATCAATAAAGAGGTCACCCAAGAGCTCATCAAGGAATATGGCAAAGGGGAGGCTGATTCCGGAAGCGCAGAGGTACAGATCGCAATTCTTACCGAGCGCATCCGCAATCTCACCGAACACCTCAAGGTGCACAAGAAAGACAATCATACGAGGCGCGGACTTATGAAGCTCATCGGTAAGCGCCGCGGTCTTCTGAAATACATCAAAGATCGCAACATCAACGAGTATCGTGAGCTCATCAAGAAACTCGGTATCCGCGACAACATCTAAGTAGGCTTCATTCAAGACCCGCAAAGCGCGGGTCTTGTTGCAAAAGCATATCCGCGTCAGGGATGTCGGATATGCAATCTATGAGCGAGGACGCTCATCGAGGTTAAAAGAGGAAAAGGAAGAACATGAACAAAGTAGTAGAAGAATTCGAACTGTACGGAAAAAGCTATCGTATGGAGACGGGTGAGCTTGCCAAACAGGCAACGGGCGCTGTTCTCGTAACCTGTGGCGATACGAGCGTTCTTGTGACCGCTGTGGTCTCCTCCCAGGAAAAGGATTACGATTTCTTCCCCCTGACCGTCGACTTCATGGAGAAGATGTATGCGGTTGGACGCATTCCCGGCGGATACCTGAAGCGTGAGGCGAAGCCTTCTGACAAAGGAACGCTTACCGCGCGCATGATCGACCGCCCGATTCGCCCAGGCTTTCCCGATGGATACAAAAACGAGGTCCACATCGTCGCAACCACGTTCGTTGTTGATGGCGAAAATCCCCCGGACACCATTTGCGTTGCGGGCGCTTCTGCGGCGCTCATGGTCGGCGGAGCGCCGTTTGATGGACCGGCTGCATGCGTACGTATCGGACGCAACACCGAGACGGGCGAATTCATTGTCAATCCCACCTATGACGAACAGGAGCAATCCGATCTCGAGCTGACGATTGCAGGCACCAAAGACTATATCTCCATGGTCGAAGCGGGAGCACATGAGATCTCTGAGGAGGATATGCTTTCCGCCATGGCATTCGCGCAGGAGGCGATCGCGGCGTTCTGTGACAAGCAAGCAGCCTTCATCGCGCGCGTGAATCCCACGCCGCTGCCCTATACGCTGCATCTTCCTGATCCTACGATCGTGTCCCGCATCGAAGCATATGCTGATGACATGACCGCGGCACTGCGCGATCTTGATAAGAAATCACGTATCGCGAAAGTCGAGGCGCTCAAAGAGACCATCAAGATGACCGCTTTTGACGAAGATGAACGCGCAAGCTGGGCGTCTGACATCGCTTCCGAGCTCAAAGCGCTCGAGAAGCATGCGATGCGCGCTATGATCATCGAATTGGGGGAGCGCGTTGATGGACGTACGCCCACCGAGATCCGTCCGCTGCACATCGTTCCTGGCTATCTTCCGCGTGTTCATGGATCAGGCTTGTTCCAGCGCGGTCAAACCCAGGTGCTTTCCGTCTGCACCTTGGGTATGCTCAATGAATGGCAACGTCTCGATACGATCGATCCTGCTGAAGGCAAGCGCTACATGCACCAGTACAATTTCCCGCCCTATTCAACGGGCGAAACGGGACGCATGGGCGCTCCGAAACGGCGCGAGATCGGACACGGAGCGCTTGCAGAGCGTGCACTTCTGCCCGTTATCCCGAACGAGGACGATTTCCCCTACGCCATCCGCGTCGTCTCCGAAGTGCTCGAGTCGAATGGTTCTTCTTCCATGGCATCCACCTGCGGATCAACGCTCGCGCTCATGGATGCAGGCGTTCCTATCTCTGCAGCGGTTTCAGGCGTTGCGATGGGGCTGATCAAAGAGGGCGACGACGTAGTCATCCTCACCGATATCCAAGGTATCGAGGACTTCTTAGGCGACATGGACTTCAAGGTATGCGGAACCGCATCAGGCATCACGGCGCTCCAGATGGATAACAAGGCGAAGGGACTTTCGATTGATATCCTTTCACGTGCGCTTGCGCAGGCGAAGAGCGCCCGTGCAACCATCCTCGACGCCATGATGGCAACCATCTCCTCGCCCCGCGAGACGCTCAAAGATACTGCCCCGCGCATCGAGACCATCCATATTCCCGTTGACAAGATCCGCGAGGTCATCGGCAGCGGCGGCAAGGTTGTGCGCGGTATCCAGGAAGAGACGGGCGCCACGATCGAGATCAAAGAAGACGGCACCATCCACATCGCTGCTGTGCAAGGACCGGCAGGGGAGGCTGCGAAAGAGAAGATCCTTGCCATCGTCAAAGAGCCTGAAGTGGGCGAAATATACGAGGGCGAAGTCGTGGGCATCAAGGATTTCGGTGCCTTCGTGCGTCTCACGCCGAGTAAAGACGGCTTGCTTCATATCTCCCGCGTCGCAAACGGACGCGTGGGCAAGGTCGACGACGTTCTCTCCATCGGCGATGTCATCACCGTCGAGGTGCTTGAGGTCGATCCCAAAACAGGGAAGATCTCGCTCGATCGCATCGGAAAGCCCGATGCACCCCAGAGCGCGCATCATGACCGCCCCCACGAGGGCGACAACCATCGTCCGCGCCGCGGCAACGATGGAAAGAAGCCTCGGAGATCCCATCAAGCATAACGAAGAAGAGGTTCAAGAAAATCAATCTCTGAGCGGCTCGACCATTCCATGCCCTGTGCTCGATCATGATGCACGGGGCATGCGTGCACGAGGTCGCTTGTTGTAGATATATGATGAGGAAGTGAGAGCTATGATCAAAGTTGCGGTGTCAGGATGCAACGGACGAATGGGAAAAGCAGTCGTTCAGGCTGTGAAGGATGCCGACGACCTCACCCTTGTCTGTGGGATCGACCCAGCAGACAAGGACGGTATCTCTAAAGCCGGCTTTCCCGTCTACCAAAGCGTTACCGATGCGCTTGCCGCGGAAACCTTCGATGTAATGGTCGATTTCTCTATTCCCCGTGCTGCTCTTGGCAATGTGAAAGCAGCCCTTGATCAGGGCGTCGACTGCGTGCTGGGGACCACGGGCAACGATGTGGCATCAATGCGCGCAACCCTTGATGACGCACCTTTGGGCACCTGTCTTTTTTATGCACCGAATTTCACAACGGGAGCGGTGCTCATGATGCAATTCGCAAAGATCGCAGCTCCGTTCTTTCCTCAGGTTGAGATTATCGAGTTCCATCATTGCAACAAGCGGGATGCTCCTTCGGGTACCGCAGCGACCACAGCGCACCTGATCGCTTCTGCACGCGATGGGGCACCGAGTGACGCACCGGGCAAAGAAACAGAGACTGATGAAGGAGTGTGCGCGCGGGGAGCGCTCATCGACGGCATTCCTGTCCATTCGGTCCGCACGATGGGCAATGTTGCTGATCAGGAGGTACTCTTCGGATCATATGGACAAACGCTCAGCATCAAGCATACATCGTGGGATACCGGCTCATATATGCCCGGCGTGCTGCTCGGTATCCGCTCGGTGGGTGAGCTTTCAGGGTATGTCGAAGGACTCGATGCTCTTATGGGAATCGATTGATCGTTAGCCCATACGTGCACCGTATCTTCGCTATGACCTACTATAATCAGTGCAGATCATGACACAATGAAGTGATCAGAGTTTTTGAGGAGTCATCGATGTCATTTGATAATCCGCGCTTTGGACGCATGATACCCGCAATGGTCACCCCCTTCGACGAGCATCTCGAGCTTGACCTTGATCGAGCCCAACAGCTCGCGGTGAAACTCATCGAGGGAGGAAGCGACGCTCTTATCATCAACGGTACCACCGGGGAGTCACCGACGGTGTTCTACCCGCAGAAGATCGAGCTTTTCAACGCGGTGGTCGATGCGGTTGCGCATCGTGTTCCTGTCATCGCAAATGTGGGGGATAACTGCACTGAGGACACCATCGCGTTCGCGCGCGATGTGAGCAAACTCGACGTCGATGCCTTCATGTGCGTGGTGCCTTACTACAACAAACCTCCGCAAGAAGGACTGTATCAGCATTTCAAATCCATCGCCCGCTCCACCGACCTTCCGATTATCCTCTATAACATTCCGGGACGATGCTCCATCAATATGAGCGCGGATACCACGCTGCGTCTCGCGCATGATCTCGATAACATCGTCGCTGTCAAGGAGGCTTCAGGGGATTTCGAACAGATCGCGCGTATCATCGAAGAGTCGCCGGATGACTTCGATGTATATTCGGGCGATGACTCGGCAACCTATGACCTGATGCGCCTCGGTGCGGTCGGTGTCATATCTACTACCGGCAATGTTGCACCTGCTCGCATGAAGCGTATCACCGATCTGTGCGGTGCGGGTGAGTGGGAAGACGCACGGGCAGAGCACGAGAAGCTTCTTCCGCTCATGGAAGGGCTTTTCGAAACATCGAACCCGATCCTTGTCAAAGCGGCTCTTGACCTCGTGGGATTTCCCGTTGGGGGAGTGAGACTCCCCCTGATCGATGCGACTGATGAACAAATCGCACGATTGAGATCGATCATGGAACAGACCGGCGTTATGTAGAATAGAACCACATATCCCATATCTTTGCCGGCAAAAGCAGAAGAGGAAGGCATATGCCACAAAACCACCAGGCCGGAAAGCATGATGACCAAAGGTCCATGCAATCGGTACATAAGAACAACAACAGCAAGCATGCGACCAATGAAACGAATGCAGCGAATATCGCGAATTCTGAGCATGCCCACGCTTCGCGCAACGGTGCGAAGAATACTCAACCGAAGAAGAATAAGAACAACACCAAACGGTTCAAACACGTAAGTCTTGATCGGCAGCGCCCGCATCTGACACGCAAAGACGATAGCGAGCGCACGCAAACCGATCAAAAAGGGCAGAAGCGCTCATTGCGCACGTCGACGCGGGTGCGCACGCAAGACCCCCGCGCAGAGCTCGAGATCATTCCGCTTGGCGGTCTGGATGCCATCGGCAAGAACATGACGGCCTTCAAATGCGGTCATGACATGCTGCTCGATGATGCGGGACTGATGTTTCCCGATGACGATCATCCCGGGATCGACCTTATCCTTCCTGATTACACCTACGTACTCGAAAACGCCGATAAGCTCAAAGGTATTGTTGTCACGCACGGTCACGAGGACCACACCGGTGCGCTTCCTTATCTCATGAAGGATCTCGATCGGTCGATTCCTATCTATGCTACGAAGATGACACTTGGGCTCATTGAAGGTAAGTTCGCCGAGCACAAGATCAAAAACGCCAAGCTCGTTGAGATCAAGCCGGGGGATACCATCCATCTCGGATGCTTCACGGTGACGTTTTTCGCTGTGAACCACTCCATTCCCGGTGCAGTTGGTCTTTTCATCGAAAGCCCCGCAGGCAATGTGCTGCACATGGGGGACTTCAAGCTCGATCAAACGCCCATCGACGGCATCACCACCGATTACGGTGCGCTCGCACGCTTCAGCGAGATCGGCGTGGATCTCATGATGAGCGACTCAACCAATGCGAACAACCCCAATTTCACGCCTTCAGAAGCAGAAGTTGGAAAAACGCTCAACCAGATCATCTCCGCCGCGAAGGGCAGGGTGATCATCGCCTCGTTTGCAAGCCATATCCATCGCATGCAGCAGATCTGTGATGCTGCGGTTGCCAATGGACGCAAGGTTGTAGTGACGGGGCGCTCCATGATCCAAAACACCGATATCGCCCGACGTCTCGGATATCTCAATATCAACGATTCCGATCTGATCGATGCCTATGAGCTCAAGGATGTTCCTCCTGAAAAGGTCGTCATCATGTGCACCGGTTCGCAAGGAGAGCCTCTTTCTGCTCTGAGCAGGATCGCAAACGGGGAGCACAAAACGATCGATGTGGAGAAGGGAGACACCGTCATCATCTCCGCAACGCCCGTTCCCGGTAACGAAAAGGCGGTAACGCGCGTGATCAATACGCTCGCGAAGATCGGTGCTGATGTTTATGACAAAAGCCGCGCACGCGTTCACGTGTCGGGTCATGCCGGGGCTGAAGAGCTCAAGATCGTGCTCAGCATCGTGAAGCCGCGCGCCTTCCTTCCCGTTCATGGCGAAAGCTCACATCTACGTGCGCACGCGCAACTCGCTATTGCCACCGGTGTTTCCGAAGACAATATCTATATGCTCGAAAACGGTGACTCCCTCATCCTTTCGTCGAAGGGAATCAGACAAGGCGAAGGTGTCGAAAGCGGCATCATCTATGTCGATGGTTTGAGCGTCGGCGATACCTCGGAAGGCGTTTTGAATGAACGCAGTGAGCTTGGCAACCAAGGTTTTGCAAGCATCGCGTGTGCGGTATCGGTCAGCAAACACGCCCTCATCGGCAACCCGATTGTTGAGTTGCACGGTATTGCCGGGGGAGATGACGCTTATCTTTCCGACCAGATGCAAGCGCTTGTCGCCAATGCTGTTCGCCGGGCGCTTTCGAAGGGCTCGAACATCAAAGAAGTCCGCTGTTCGGTGCGAGATGCGGTGAAATCACTTCTGTGGGAACGCACGAAGCAGCGCCCCATGGTAGTCATCAATCTCTTGGAGGTTTGATTTGGCTCAGAAGCAAAGCCAAAAAGAGAAGCCGAAGAAACGTCACGCTCCTGCGAGCGATGAGCGCTCGCGCGGCTCGATTCTTGATGATACGACGAAACGAGATATCCTCGGCGTCGTTTTCATCATTGCTGCTATTGCGTTTCTCCTTGTTGTAGCCCTGCCGAGTGATGGCGCACTCGTTTCAAGCGTTGCTGCCGAGTATCTCAAGCTCGTTTTCGGAGTCGGGGCATACATCCTTCCGCTCGTACTTGCGACAATCGGCGCAACCTTTCTCTACCGCACGCAAAAAGAGCGCGTTCCCGCCCGTGCCGCCTTGGGTCTCACGATTATTTTCATTGGGCTTTTAGGTTTCATTGCCCTGTTCGCACCGATCCAGTCGCTGGGGCACGACGATCTGACGCTTCTGTTCACACGTACAACGCTCATGGGATATAGTGGCTATATCGGCTCGGGTATCGCATTTTGCCTGATCAGCGGTGTTGGCAAGATCGTTGCTGGCGTGATTCTTATCGGCGTCATGATCGTTGGCATCGTGATCGTGGGGTTTTCCATTTCGAAAACCATCGAACTCGTGAAGAAAAAGCAGCATGCACTCAGAGAACGCCTCTCTGCCGAGCGCGAGAACTCTGACTCACTCTCTCGATTCGCACGCGTGCGTAAAGCGCCTGAGGTGTCGCTGCGCCACGCTCCGCATCAAGCGCTCCTGAGCGATGCGCCTATATTGCCTCAAGATCTTGATGACCCCGGTATCACGCGTCCGCTCATGCGCACTGCACCGGATGCGTCCGCGCCACGGCGAGCGCTTGGTGATGCGACGGTTTCCTCTGAGCCAGCACGACCGAACGAACATGAACCGGCGCCCCTGGTCGATCGAACGCCGGGAGGCTCTTCATGTAACACCATTCCTATCACGCTGGAGGCACCCGCAGATCCGCTGCCGAGCTCTGCCGCGCCCCCACACATTCACTCCTATGAGCGCGAAGCGAAGCCGGACCAAGCGGTATATGCGGGACGAAATTCCTCGCTCTATGCGCCGCTTGAGCGTCCCGTACGCACTGAGCGCGTTGAATCGAATCCTTTTCCAGCGCGTCTTCCCATTATCGGGGCAGCTGCTCAAACAGCAACAGAGTATGACGACGATGATGAGGATTTCTCATTCGACCCTGAGCGCTGGAGCTACGACCCGGTAGCTCAACCCCCTCTTCCAGAAACCGACGAGGATATCGAAATCCCCTCATTTCTCCGCTCAGACACTCCGCCCACGCAGGAGGGGAGTGTTGCAGAGCCGCGCGGATTCGTTCAACCCCATGTCGTGAAACTCGACCATCTTGAACTGCTCGATGGTACCACCGTGCCCGTTTTCAACACGCCGCGCGCCCGTACTCTTGATATCACTACCGAAGATGCCGATCAGGCTTTGCACGTCTTTGACGAGCCTGATACAGCCGAGGCGAATGAGGTACGTACTCCAACTGAAGTGGTCGGTTCTACCGTATCAGTCGAGGCGCCCGCACACGTATCGGCAACACCGAAAGCCTCGTCGCGGCGGAGCGCTTCAGCGAAACGCACGAAGCGCACTTCCTCGCCGTCGCCCTCGCAGGGTTTCGTTTTGCCCGATCCGCGCTTGCTTACGCAGCCTGATCGAACGCACGCAAACCGCTCTGATGATCGTGAGCTTTCTCAAACAGCTGCCACCCTGCAGGGAACCCTTGAAGATTTCGGTATTCAAGCGAAGGTGGTAGGATGGATTGCAGGTCCTACCGTCACGCTTTTCAAGGTCGATCTTCCAAGCGGTGTCAGAGTCAGCCGCGTTACCAATCTCAACGACGATATCGCGCTGTCACTCGCCGCACCCGGTGTGAGAATCTTCGCACCGATTCCTGGTACCAACCATGTCGGCATCGAGGTTCCGAACAAAGCCCGTCAAACGGTACTGCTCTCCGAGGTCTTGAAGGACGCGCCTGATGGACCGCTGCAGATCGCGATCGGCAAAGACGTTGAAGGCAACTCGATCGTCTCCGATTTGGCGAAAATGCCCCATCTTTTGATCGGCGGTACGACCGGCTCAGGAAAATCGGTCTCGATCAATGCGATGATCATGTCCATCCTCATGCGCGCTACACCCGCTGAGGTCAGGTTCATCATGATCGACCCCAAGCGCGTTGAGTTTACCCCCTATAACGGCATACCGCATCTCTATGTTCCCGTCGTGACCGAACCCAAGGAGGCTGCGAGCGCGCTTTCGTGGGGTGTCGCTGAGATGGAGCGGCGTCTGAAAGTATTTAGTGCTGTCGGCGCTCGCAATATCGGTCAATACAATGCGAAGGTTGCCTCAGGTGCGCTCAAAGACGACGATCCTGATGCCCAAGAGCTTCCCTATATCGTCATCATCATCGACGAGCTTGCCGATCTCATGATGAATGTAGGCAAGGAAGTTGAATTCTCGATCTCGCGCATCGCCCAGCTCGCACGCGCGGCAGGCATCCATCTCATCGTTGCAACCCAACGTCCCTCGACCAATGTTGTCACGGGACTCATCAAGGCCAATATCACGAACCGTATTGCGTTCAACGTCGCCTCGGGAATCGATTCGCGCGTCATCCTTGACACACCCGGCGCGGAGAGCCTCATCGGTCTGGGCGATATGCTCCTTTCCAAACCCGAGTTCGCCAAACCGCAGCGCATCCAGGCTTGCTATGTCTCAGAAGATGAGATCAATGCGGTGGTGGACTTCATCAAAGATCAGGGCGAAGCTGAATACCACCAAGAGATCCTCACCACGAATCTGATCACGCTCGGCTCCACAAATCCCGCAGGCGGGAATGGGGGAGACGACGATCCGCTGCTGTGGGATGCGGCTGATGTAGTAGTGTCGACGAAAATCGGATCGACTTCACAGATCCAACGGCGATTTAAGGTGGGTTATTCCCGCGCAGGTCGTATAATGGATCAATTAGAGGAAAAAGGCGTCGTGGGACCTGCCAATGGGTCGAAACCCCGGGAGGTTCTCGTGGATGAAATGGAATTGGAAACGATCAAGGCTTTTGAGCAGTCCGACCTCTAGCCGATTTACCTGAGGGCAAGGAGAGGCGCGTGTCGACCGGTTCATCATATGGCGAGCTCCTGAGAAGCGCGCGTGAGCGCGAAGGTCTTGATATGGCCACAATGTCCCGGCGCTTGCATATCCGCCCTGACATTCTCCGCGCGATCGAAGCTGAAGATTTCGAGCGTATGCCCGCGCGCGGTTATTCCAAGAACATGATCCGCGCCTACGCACGACAGCTCGGGCTTGATGATCGCAAGATCACAAGCATGTATCTCCAGAGCCTTGATGCATACGAGGGGCATGTTCCCCATGAGCGCAGTGCACGTCCTGACAGTTCCGCCCGGCGAGAAAGCGCACATCCGCGCCGGACAAAGGGTCGCGCCCCATCACAGCAGCGCTCCTCGCGAGCCAATTCGCAACAGCTTCGACCAGCAGGGGGCAGCCGCAGAACGAAAAAGCGCACCAATGCGCCGTCGGGCTTTTTGAATGATCGATCGAGTCGACCGCTTTCGCAGTCATTCTCAACGGGATCGTTTTCGACCTCGTTTTCCGGAGCACCCGCTCGTCGCGGCTCCATCTTCGCGAACATGAATTTAATGGCGCTCATCGCTATTGCTGTAGTCGTTGTTATCGTGATCGCACTTGTTGTCGTATTCTTTAACGGATCGAAACAGTCAGCCGATCAGGTACCCGATATTCCTATTTCGGGACTGACCGACACCTCAAGCCCTGACGATGCCACCGAGCCGACACCTGTGGCGGTCGCTCCTTCAAGCGCCATCTTCTCCTTCAGCGTTGAGGAGGGGCAGTCGTCGTGGATCGAAGTATACGAGAACGGCTCGAGCACCCCGCTCATCGCCGAGGCGATCACCGGGCCGTATTCGAAGGACTTCGATGTGACCACCACGCTGCGTTTCCGCACCGCGAATCCCACGCCTGTCACCATCGCGGTCGACGGTAAAGAGGAAAAGCTGCAAAAGGAAGCAGATTCGTACTATTACGTCTATACCGTCGATTTCCCTGCCATCCTCGCTGCATGGCGCGCTGAGCATGAACAGGACGCGAACACGACCAGCTCTTCGCAATCAACGGTGTCAGGAACCGCATCCTCTTCGAGCTCTTCTTCCTCCGCTTCATCGACTTCTTAGGCAACTATTGCCTTACAAACCACGAAGTTGCGGATAATTGAGTGAAACCATGTTTCTCTAACATGATCTTGATGATGAAAGGACGGATCAATGGCTAAAGAATACAGTTTCGATGTTGTCTCACAAGTCGACATGCAAGAGGCAGATAACGCCTACCAGCAGGCATCCAAAGAGCTGAAGCAGCGCTATGACCTCAAGGATGCCGATATCGACCTCATGCTCGATAAACAGAAGCACGAGATCACGGTTGTTGGACCTTCTGATTTCGTGGTAGGTCAAGTGATCGATATCATCAACTCGAAACTCATCAAACGCGGCATCGATATCGCATCGCTGCGCTGGTCCGATCCCTCCACCGTTTCCGGCGGTCGCACCAAACGGGAAGCCGAGATCATGAATGGCATCGACAAGGATACGCTCTCGAAAATCAACAAAGAACTCAAGGCATTGAAACTCAAGATCAAGGTTCAGATCGAAGGCGACAAGCTGCGCATAACGTCCGCATCGCGTGATACGCTGCAAGACGTCATCGCCCATCTGAAAGCTCAGGACTACGGCATTCCGCTGCAATTCGTTAATTATCGATAATCCTTTTCGATGTCGCACGATAACGAACGCGAGCGCGCGATGGCAAAGCCGCTTCAACCATCGGTCTATTTTGAAACGCTCGGATGTCCTAAAAACGAGGCGGATACGCGCGCGATGGCTGAGCTTCTCGAGGCAGAGGGCATTTCCATCGTGCGTGACATGAGTGCAAGCGACGTCATCGTCGTCAATACCTGTGCGTTTATCCAAAGCGCCGTTGAGGAGAACATCGAAGCCATCCTTGATATCCTCGACGATCCCGTTGTGCAAAAGCGCGCTATCCCCGTTGTTATCAGCGGATGTCTGCCTGCGCGCTATCAGACCGATCTTGAAGCGGAGTTTCCTGAGATTGCAGCTTTCGTGCCCTGTCATGCCGAAGGGGATATCGCTCATGTCATCAAACGCTGTCTTAGCAGTACCTCGCGTATCACCGATGACGCTTCTGTGAACATGCCCGATACGGCTGAGGCACGGGCAATTCATACGGAGGTCACCGAGAATGCACCCTCTGCGCCCTCGTACGCCTATGTGAAGATCTCTGACGGGTGTTCGCGTTGCTGCTCATATTGCACGATCCCATCTATCAGAGGACCGTATCGAAGCTTTCCTTCTGAAGCTATCCTTGACGAGGTTCATTCACTTGTGTCCGATGGGATTGCAGAGATCATCCTTATTGCACAAGATACGGGTATTTGGGGCAAAGATCTTTCCGGCATGCCTTCGCTTGCCTCCCTTCTCGCCATGTTAGCTGAAACGTTTCCAAATACACTCATTCGCGTCATGTATCTGCAACCCTCCGGTCTGACCGACGAGCTTTTGGATACCATGTCGCGCTATCCTAATATCGCCCACTATTTCGACATTCCGCTCCAGCATGTCAATCCCGACATCCTCCACTCAATGGGACGCACTGGCTCAGCTGAGCAGTATCGTGCACTTGCCCGCCGCATCAGGGAGAAACTGCCGGACGCAGCTTTGCGAACCACGCTTATCGCGGGCTATCCCGGGGAGAGCGAGGAGCAGTTCCAAGAACTGGTCGATTTTGTTTCTGAAGGTGCATTTGATTACGTGGGCGTCTTTCCCTATTCGCGCGAAGAGGGAACGCGTGCAGCAGAACTGCCGAATCAGATCGATGAAGAGGAAAAAGCATACCGTGCGAGCGTCGTGCGCGATGAGGCGGATGCGGTCAGCGCATCGCTCATGTCCGCGCGCATCGGACAAACCTATCCGGTGCTCATTGAAGGCGTCGAAGAGGACGGACAACTTTTCGGCAGGCTTTCGATACAAGCCCCAGAGATCGATGGCGTGTTCTTCATCGACCGCGGTGAGGTGGGGGAGCTGGCACGCGCGCGCATCGAAGATGCGCTTCTCTATGATATGGAAGGCAGCTATCAGTGACATCACGTACAAGAACAAGCATTTGGACACCCGCGAACATCGTGACCATGATCAGGATTCTTCTCGTTCCTGTGTTCGTTATTGCTCTTTTGAGTCCGTGGCCGTATTGGTTCGATCTGCATAACATCATCAGCAATGAAACGAAATCGATCATTGCAGCGGTAGTATTTATCCTTATCTCATGCACCGATTGGATCGACGGTTATCTCGCAAGGAGCAGAAACGAAGTGACCGATTTCGGAAAGTTCGTCGACCCTCTTGCCGATAAGATCCTCGTGGCTGCAGCGCTGCTCGCGCTCATCGAGTTGCAGGTGTTGCCCTCATGGCCAGTGCTTATCACCCTTACCCGCGAGTTCATCGTCGCAGGTATTCGTATGATCGCTGCGAGCAAAGGGGAGGTCATTGCAGCAAGCTGGTTTGGAAAGGCGAAGACCGTCCTGCAGATTGTCGCAATCGTGCTTTTCCTCATCAAAGACTCGCTCTATCTCCCCAATGCCGCGTCTGCGCTGAGCTCTCCGCTCTATATCCTGTCCTGGATCGTCATGATTGCTGCTCTTGTATTCACGGTGATCTCCATGGTCGATTATATCGCGAAGGCACAGCGTTTCTTGTTCCCTCGCGCCGACACCGTTGAAGAGGACACGGTCGAAACGTACGCGTGCATTGACGAGGAGATCACTGAGTGTGCATCCAAGGTGATCTCACACGCGCGTGCACAACAGGTAACCCTCGGCACCGCCGAGAGCCTGACCGGCGGCATGATCGCAGAAGCGCTCACCCGTATCGCGGGCAGTTCGGAAGTTGTCAAAGGATCGATCGTGAGCTACGCCATCACGGTCAAGGAAGATGTGCTCGACGTCGACAAGACACTTTTGGCCAAGCAGGGTGCCGTTGATGCAGATGTAGCGCTTCAGATGGCAGCGCATGCACGCACGCTCCTAGGATCAGATATATGTGTTTCAGTCACCGGGATCGCCGGACCGGGTGGGGCAGAGCCAGGAAAGCCCGTGGGCACTGTGTTCATGGCGCTCGATGGTGCACAGCGCTCAACGTGTACGCGCCTTTCACTTTTGGGGTCACGGGAGGAGATTCGCAAACAAACAACGCTTTTCGCGCTCAAGGCATTTGAGGACCTCCTGTCCGCTCTGCCTGCATCGCAGACGATCGAATGATAGGCGCGAATACGTTTGAAAGGTTTTTGTCAGGTTCTTGTGGTTCTGTATTGGATCGGTGACATAGTTTTGAAAGAGAAGAATCATATGCCCCACATCATTTTGCAAGACCACCACGTTAGGATCGAATGTGTCAGCAAAGAGCGGAAGTGAGCCTTGGTTTGATATTTTCATTTGACAAACATGTGTTCGTATATTAGTCTGTCAGAGGTAGTGATATCAAGCTTTGGTGAAACGCAATAGGAGTACAGAATGAACCAGACCAAAGAAGAATTGTTGAAAACAACCACCGACCAAATCCTTAAGAAATTCGGAAAAGGCTCCATCATGAAACTGGGGGAGAGCGATGCTGATCTCAGCATTGCCGCTATTCCCACGGGAGCTTTGCCTCTTGATATCGCGCTCGGTATCGGTGGCGTGCCGAAAGGGCGTATCGTCGAGATCTATGGTCCTGAATCAAGCGGCAAGACCACGCTTGCACTTCAGATCCTTGCGGAGTGCCAAGCGCAAAACGGTGTCGTCGCCTTTATTGATGCCGAACATGCCCTTGATCCTGTCTATGCTGCCCGTCTCGGTGTAGACATCGATGATGTGCTCATTTCGCAGCCGGATACCGGCGAGCAGGCCCTTGAGATATGTGACATGCTCGTGCGCTCAGGCGCTGTTGACTGCGTTGTGGTCGACTCCGTTGCCGCTCTTGTTCCCCGTGCAGAAATCGAAGGGGAAATGGGGGATACCACCGTCGGTTTGCAGGCACGCTTGATGTCACAGGCGCTTCGAAAGCTCGCAGGATCACTATCGAAATCGAACACCACATGCATCTTCATCAACCAATTGCGTGAAAAGATCGGTGTCATGTTCGGAAGTCCTGAAACCACCACGGGTGGACGCGCCCTTAAGTTCTTCTCAAGCGTCCGTATCGACATCAGACGCATCGATTCCATCAAGCAAAACGGCGAGGCTGTGGGCAATCGGGTTCGCGCCAAAGTCGTCAAGAACAAGGTGGCTCCTCCGTTCAGGCAAGCTGAATTCGATCTCATGTACGGCGAGGGCATATCCCGAGAAGGATGCATCATCGATATGGCCGTTGATTGCGGAATCGCTAAGAAGAGCGGGGCATGGTACACCTATGGTGAAGAGCGCCTTGGTCAGGGCAGGGAAGCGGCGAAGCAAACCCTGAAAGAGAACCCTGACATCCGCGACGAGATCGAGGCAGGTGTGCGCGAGCACTATGGACTCGCCGATGATAAAACACCCATCTCTGCGAAAGACGAAGCCAAAGAGAGTGCATCTGAATAACAGGGGCGCTATTGCGTACGTATGATCATGGAATACTCCTTTGACAGTGAAATACCTGCGGTGCGCACCCGCGCATCAATCCTTGAGGATATTGACGAGCAGATCAAGCATGCATACAACCGTATCCTGCGCTGTACAAGTATCAGTGAGCAATCCACGCTCAAGATGCGCGCGAAACTTGAGCGTGACGGTTACTCCGAACAAGCAATTGAGGCAGCCCTCGAGAAAGCCGTCGCTTCAGGAGCGCTTGATGATGTTCGCTATTGTGAATGCCTTTTCCGCAACACCCTTTCTCAAGGAAAGGGGCTTGTCAAAGCCATCGCTGAAGCTGAGCAACTTGGGGTCGATCATGAATCCCTCTATGCCCTTGAAGACGTCACTGATGAAGGTGAGGAAGGCATGATCGCACGCGCCTTGGATGTTCTGTCCCACGCACGTCTTTCTGGTAAGAATAGACGGGCATCAGCGATGCGTAAACTTGTCGCGAAATGCTATCCGTATGACATCGCCCAAAAGGCTACCATGCAGTTTTTTGAACGCGATGACGCATAATTTTCGCTCATGAACGATATCCGCTGATGCTTGCTCTCTTTAACCCGCGCTATAGGCTATAATCTATCTGTTGAGCATTCGTACCTATATGGTATTGGACATATATACATAAATGAATATGGATCAATCTCTATATGCGATAGCTCAAGTTGGCGTTATGCCAACTTTTTATTTGTGTTATACATCATTGAATTGAGGCGAAAGAGGAAGCCGTATGGATATCGTCTTTATCATAGTTGCCGCGGTCGTGGGCATTGCAATCGGCTTTGCTGTGACCAAGGTCATCACCAGCAACTCCGCAAAGAATTCCGCTGCCGACGCAACAAAAATTCGTAAAAACGCCGAGATCGAAGCCAACCAGCTCGTCGAGATCGCGAAAAAAGAAGCGGATACGTTCCGCAAAGAAGCTGAGATCGAAGCCAAGGATATGGCTCTTCGGTACAAGCAGAAGATCGAGGATGAAAACAAGGATCGCCTGCGCGAGGTACGCAATGCCGAGAATCGTCTTTCCCAGCGTGAGGAATCCCTCGACCGACGCGTTGAGAGCCTTGATGAGCGCGAAAAGCAGCTCACCTCATTCCAGGGGCAGCTTGAGAAGCGCGACCGGAAGCTCGAGGAATCCGAGCAGGAGATGACCCGCAAACTCGAGCAGGTCGCAGGCATGTCGCCCGAGCAAGCAAAAGAAGAGCTTCTCGAAACGATCCATGATGAGGTCGTACGCGATTCTGCTGCTATCATCCGCGATGTCGAGACGCGCACCAAAGCCGAGGCGGACAAGAAGGCTCGTGAGATTTTGAGTCTGGCAATCCAGCGCGTGGCCGCAGACCACTCCTCTGAAAACACCGTATCAACCATCCATATCCCCAACGATGACTTGAAGGGCAGGATCATCGGACGCGAGGGACGCAACATCCGTTCATTCGAGCAGCTCACTGGCACGAATCTCATCATCGATGACACACCTGAGAGTGTGACCATCTCCTGCTTCGATCCCGTACGCCGTGAGATCGGTCGCATCACCATGGAGAATCTAATCGCTGATGGGCGCATCCATCCTGCGCGCATTGAAGAGATGTATGAGAAAGCACAGAAGCTCGTGAGCGAGCGGGTGCAGGAGGCTGGAGAGCAGGCGGCTTTCGATACCGGTATCCACGATCTCCATCCGGAGCTCGTACAAACGCTCGGTCGCCTCTTGTATCGCACTTCATACGGTCAGAACGTCCTCAATCATTCGCTTGAGGTCGCCTATCTTGCTGGTGTCATGGCATCCGAGCTCGGTCTCGATCCCATTCAGGCAAAGCGCGCCGGACTGCTTCATGACCTCGGCAAAGCGATCGATCATGAAGTCGACGGATCGCATGCAGTGCTCGGCGCCGACCTTGCAAAGCGTTTTGGTGAGAAACCCGAGATCGTCCATGCAATCGAAGCCCATCATGAGGATGTCGAACCCAATTCCGTCCTTGATGTCCTCGTGCAAGCCGCTGATGCCGTATCCGCAGCGCGTCCGGGTGCTCGTAAAGAAACCCTCGATGCTTATATCAAGCGCCTTGAGAAGCTCGAAGAGATCGCGAACAGCCATAAGGGCGTCGAGCGTACCTTCGCTATTCAAGCGGGTAGGGAAGTGCGTGTTATGGTTTCGCCTGAGGTGGTTGACGAGGCAGAGACGGTTGTGCTTGCCCATGATATCGCATCACAGATCGAAAATGAGATGCAATATCCGGGACAGGTGAAAGTCGTTGTCATCCGCGAGAGCAGGGCGGTTGAATTCGCAAAATAACAATACCGACAGCCTGACATCGTTTATAGAGTCAGTCTGCGAAGAAGACCGGTTCCGCGTTGATGAGGATCTCGGTCAAGGCTTTGTCAAGCTCAAAAGCTCGGAAGCGGAGCGCAGGCAAGCTGCGCAGGACATTCGTTCAAGTGAAGATATCGTTATCGAGCTTTTGCGCAACAGCCGCGATGCAGGTGCGCGCACTATCTTCGTTTCTACGTATCGTGAAGCAGACATACGTACCATCGTCGTTATCGATGACGGATGCGGTCTTCCCCCTTCCATGACTGCGCGCATCTTTGACGCACGCGTCACTTCTAAGCTTGACAGCGCGCATATGGACCTATGGGGGATGCACGGACGTGGCATGGCGCTCTATTCCATCAAGGTCAACGCCCTTGAAGCACGCGTAGCATACAGTGTGGAGGGACAGGGCACTTCGGTATATGTTCAATCCGACGCGCACGCGCTCGCTGAGAAAAAGGATCAATCCACCTTCCCAACCTTTGTCATTGATGATGATCGTCTTGCACTCCGTGGTCCGAAGAATATCATCCGCACGGTCGTTGAATTCGCACTGCAACACAATGACGAGCTCAATGTCATGATCGGCTCTCCGGCAGAGATCGCATCAACGCTCTACACCTACGGTGTCTCAACCGTTCCTGCGCTCAAGCGCGCCTTCAGATCCCCCGATGAGCCTGTGGGTCCGTGCAAGCTGTTAGGCTATGCAAGCGATGCAGCTGAACTTGCCGCGTATGCCGCAGAGGTCGGTCTTGTCATCTCCGAGCGCTCTGCTCGCCGCATCATTGACGGGAAGATCCCTGCTGCTCCGCTTTTGATGGATCGCATCAACGCCTCGCTTGCTAAAGATATCGCACCGAGTCACGCGAAGCCGAAGCACACACGAGCACACGCCTTTGCTCCCCACATCAGCGCACCTGATCTTGATGCATTCTCCGATGACGTGAAACAGGCGTTTTCAGAGCTTGCGCAGAAGTATTATCTCGAGGACGATGTCGAACCCCTTGCTCGCGTTCGCGATGGAAAATTACTGCTCAGCATCGACTTGCATGAGCGATAGCTCTACTATAAGCACTTCACTCAGCGATCCTCTATTGCACGTTTTACGAGGTAACGGTAGAATAGCGGATACCTGAACACTGTTGAGGTTGCTTAATTGTCCTACAAACAAAGCAGTTACACAGTATCAACGAAAAGAGAAACCACGTGTCGAACGAGCCAAAAAACGAGATCAGCTGCCTGAAGGTGTCTTCGAAGTCTTCGCCCGCCTCTGTTGCTGGTGCCATTGCGGGCATGATCAAAGATGGCTCGAACGTCGAGATCCAAGCGGTCGGTGCCGGTGCTGTCAATCAGGCTATCAAGGCCATCGCCATTTCCCGGGGTTTCTTGTCGCCCGTCGGCATTGAGATCGTCTGCATCCCCTCATTCGCTGATATCGTGATCGACGGTGAGTATCGCACCGCCATCAGGTTCGCTGTCGAGCCGCGCAATCAAATTGCGAAGCCGTCCAACGACGTTGCTTGATCACCGCCTACGTATTCATGCCACTCAATCTCGTCGGATCAACCTACTCAGTACAAACTTTCGGCTGCCAGATGAATAAGCATGATTCCGAGCGAATCTGCGGAATTCTGGAATCATTGGGGTCGGTCCATGTGGACAGCGTCGAAGAAGCGGATATCGTTGTCTTCATGACCTGCTGTGTTCGTGAATCAGCCGATACCCGGCTGTATGGACATGTCTCTTCCTGCAAGAATCTCCCGCTGCGTGCTGATGCGCCGTTTTCGAAACGCATCATCGCTATCGGCGGATGCATCGGACAACGCGATGGGGAAGAGCTCGTGAAAACGATGCCCCATGTCAGTATCGTTTTTGGAACGCATAACATCGCTTCGCTACCCACTCTGATCGATGATGTTTTGAATGGCTCGGAATGTGCCGTACAAACCCTTGATGACGCTTCGTCATTTTCCACGTCGCTTCCTACGGTTCGCGAACATGCCTTCTCGGCGTGGCTCCCCATCACGATCGGCTGCAACAATTTCTGCACCTATTGCATCGTTCCCTATGTCAGGGGGCGCGAGCGCTCGCGCACGGTAGAAGAGATTGTCACTGAGGCGGAGCGCTACGTCGCTGAAGGAGTCAAAGAGATCACCCTTCTGGGACAGAACGTAAATTCCTATGGGCGCGATATCTATGGCAGCCCTCGTTTCGCCGCCATCCTTGATGCGGTGGATGCGACCGGAATCGAACGGCTGCGTTTTGCAACGAGTCATCCGAAAGATTTGAGCGACGAGGTGATTGAGCGGTTCTCAAGTCTGCGCTCACTCATGCCCGCCCTACATCTCCCCGTACAATCGGGTTCGGATCGCATTTTGTCTGCCATGAATCGCACCTATACCCAGAGCCATTACTTGAGCCTTGTCGACAAATTGCGCGATACGGTACCGGATATTGCCCTCTCTACCGATATCATCGTCGGATTCCCCGGTGAGACCGAAGATGATTTCATGCAGACCTATGAACTGGTCGATCGGGTGGGATACCATCAGGTATTTTCGTTCCTGTATTCTCCGCGTCCCGGTACTCCTGCTGCAACGTATGAGCAACAAATCCCTAAGGAAATCGCACAGGACCGGTTCGATCGACTTCTCAAAATCATCGAGAAACATGCACATGAGCTCAATGTGCAGGAGCGGGGACGTGTCATACCCGTTCTCATTGAGGGCACTTCGAAAAAGGATCCCCATATCCTTACGGGAAAAAGCCCGAAGAACCAAACGGTGCATATGCCGATTCCTGAACATCGATCTGCGTCAACACTTATCGGCACGATCGTTGACGCGAAGATTGACGAGGGTAAAACCTGGTATCTTCGTGGCACCATCATTGACGAGGCGCAATGATCGGTCTTAATCATCCTGTCATCTGCGTGGTCGGTCCTACTGCATCGGGAAAGTCTGATCTTGCGCAGATGATCGCGGTTGAGGTGGGCGGCAACATTATCAGCGCCGACTCCATGCAGATATACAAGGGGATGGATATCGGAACGGCAAAAGTCCCCTTACGCGAGCGCCGCGTTCCTCATTTCGGACTCGATCTGGTCGAGGCGGGGGATGCCTATTCTGCAGCGCTGTTCCAGTCTTATGCACGTCATCAGTTCCTCTCACTCGATTCACGCAGGATCAGAAGCATCTTGGTCGGCGGTACCGGGTTTTATGTGCGAGCCGCAATCGATGGCTACGAATTTGCAGCGGGTGAACAAACGGATAATCCTGTCCGCGAACACTATGGCGCACTTGCCCGAGAGCAAGGCGGCGATGCCGTGTGGGAGGAACTTTATCGCCTTGATCCGGAAAGTGCGCATATCATCCATCGCCACGACACTAAACGCGTTATTCGTGCGCTCGAAATGTTTGAAAATGGTCAAAGCTATGCGCGCCTGCGCGAGCAGCTCTCAGCGATCCCGCAAGTCGTTCCTGCGCAGTTCATCGGTATCGCAATCGATCGAGATGTTCTCAGAAACAATATCGATGCCCGCATTGATCACATGCGCGAAGCAGGTCTTGTTCAGGAGGTCGAGGGGCTCCTGAATCAGGGTTTGCGCGCGGGAATCACGGCACCGCAAGCGATCGGATACAAGGAGATCGTTGCGTACCTCGATGGAGAAATCACGGAAGACGAGGCATTTAATGCGATCCGCGTTGCGACCAAGCGCTATGCAAAACGCCAGATGACCTGGTTTAGAAAAGACACACGCATCCAGTGGATCGAGTATTCCACTGACGTTTCTGATATGTTCGAACAAGCGCGTACCATCATAGAGAAATCAGAGAAGGAAGGGAGCAACACCTACTCATGATCGATTTTGTGAAACTCCATGGACTGGGTAACGACTTCGTGTTCATCGAAGATCTTTCATCCCAGCTGACCCTGACCGAACACCAGGTTGCGGCACTGTGTAACCGTCATAAGGGAATCGGCGCTGACGGCGTCATCCTTGTGCGCCCTTCTGTGCATCCCGAAGCTGTTGCCTACATGCACTACATCAACTCTGACGGAACCTTGGCGCAGATGTGTGGAAATGGTGTCCGTTGCTTCGCGAAATTTCTCGTTGACCGCGGCTTTGTGGAGCCGTCTACCACCACCTTTATGGTAGACACACTTGCAGGAATCAAGCAGATTACCTGTACGCGTGATGAACGTGGAAACCTTATCGAGGCTACCGTTGATATGGGTGAGCCGCTTCTCGCCCCTGACGCATTACCCACCACACTTGTTGCATCTGCCCAAACCGAAAAGGGACAGGAATTCGTCAAAGAGGCAGCCATTTCTTCCCCGTGGGCGCCTTTTTCTTTCACGGGGGTCTCTATGGGTAATCCCCACGCTGTTTGCTTCATAGACGATTTCAATGAGCTTCCCGACGCGTGCTTCACGGTACCCGATACCAAACGGCTTGATACACTTGATCTGGAGAAAATCGGTCCCTTCTTCGAATCCCATGAGGTTTTCCCCGAGAAGGCGAATATTGAATTCGCCCAGGTAAAAGACGATGGTATTGCGATGCGCGTCTATGAGCGCGGCTGTGGCGAGACGCTCGCATGCGGCACAGGGGCGTGCGCCGTGAACGTTGCTGCATATTTGACCGGACGTGCCGCACGCACGAATACCGTCCATCTTAAGGGAGGGGATCTCTCTATCTCCTGGGATCCTGATGATGGAGCGGTGTATATGACCGGTATTGCTGAAGAGTCTTTCCGGGGAACATTCGATCTTGATGCGCTCGACGCGAGCATCAACTGAGCAGGGAACTGATTCGATCTTGTTGTCGGACGCGAACAGCACGAGCACTGCTGGACCCTTGACCACGTTTTCTACACCGCGTGAAAAGGCAATACTGGTCGGCGTCGAATTTCCTACGAGTGCATGGTCACTTGCCTCATCTATGGCTGAACTCGAGCGCCTCGCCACGACTGCTGGCGCCGATACGCTCGCGCGCATCACGCAGCGTTTAAGCGCCCCGTATCCGGCAACATTCGTCGGAAGTGGCAAAGCTCATGAGATTGCTGACGTTGCCCGTGAACTCGGCGCTGATATCGTCATTTTCGACGATGAACTGACGCCCTCTCAGCAAACCAATCTCGAGCGCATCGTTGATCGCTCAGTCAAAGTCATCGACCGCACTGCCCTCATCCTCGACATCTTCGGTATGCGCGCAATGAGTCGCGAGGGAAGGTTGCAAGTACGTCTCGCGCAGAACCAGTATCTCTACCCACGCCTTCGCGGCATGTGGGCGCATCTCGCGTCGAACAGGATGGGCGGGGGCGTCGGTTCACGGTTTGGCGAAGGGGAGAGTCAGCTCGAAGTCGATAGGCGCATGGTCAGAAAACGGATTACCTCGATCAAGCGCGAACTTGTGAAACTCAACAGCGTACGTGCGCTACAGCGCTCACAGCGGTATCGCTCAGATATTTTCAAGGTTGCCCTTGCCGGATACACCAATGCTGGCAAGTCGAGCCTGCTCAACAAGCTTTGCCAAAGCGATGTCCTGAGCGATGACCTGCTGTTTGCCACCCTTGATGCCACCACAAGACGATTCACGCTGCCAAGCGGTGACGCTATCACCATTACCGATACGGTCGGCTTCATCCAGAAATTGCCGACCACGCTCATTGAAGCATTCAAATCTACGCTTGACGAAATCAACGGCTCCGATCTTGTTATCCACCTCGTTGACGCCACATCAGAGGAATTCGATAACCATATCAATGCCGTGCTTGAGATCCTTGAGGAGATCGGGGCTCAGAAGATCCCCCGCTTGCTCGTCTTCAATAAGATCGATGCGATCGACCCTGAACGTCTCGAAGCGCTTCGGTGGTGCTATAAAGACGCTCTGTTCATCTCGACTTGGGAAGGGGAGGGCATTGATGATCTGACGGGCGTTATCGCGCAGATTATCGCCTCGCAAGATGAGCTCATGGATATGTTCATCCCCTATGAACAGGGCAAAGACCTTGCGCGCATTCATGCTTTGTGCGCGGTGATCTCGGAGGACTATCGCGATGATGGTGTAGCGCTCAGCATCAAAGGAGCTCCTGCTACGTTAGAAAAATTCACGTCCTACCAAGTGCGATAAGCACAGTGTTATAAGCCTCGTAAGAGGATGCTTATATCATGTTCAAAATCGCAGATTACAGACGCCTGAAAACGGCAACAACCGTTCCCGCAATGGAGCAGTCCGTAACGATGATAGGATCCATATCGGCATTCTCGGGCTGCAGGCGGATATGATCTGATTCTTTATAAAAACGCTTGATCGTAGCGCCGTCTTCAATAAGCGCGACAACGATATCGCCATTATTGGCAACGGGCTGTTCTTTCACCACAACGTAGTCACCGTCATTGATGCCGATATCAATCATGGAATCCCCGCGCACCGAAAGCAAGAACGAGGGCGCATCCCCAACGATCTCCGTGGGAAGAGTGAGAACATCGGTGATGTTCTCCTCAGCAAGGATGGGCATCCCTGCAGCAACATTGCCAACCAAAGGCACTTGTACGGTGCTTGAGAAGCCGCCTGCAAAGACTGTGGTGTCTGTACGCTCAATGGGATAGGTTAAAGCAATAGAGCGGGATTTCAGGGGATCACGCTTGATGAAACCCTTTTCCTCAAGAGCCTTCAGGTGAACATGAACCGTTGAAGGTGATGAAAGACCAAGATCCTGGCAAACTTCGCGGACGGTTGGACCGTATCCTTTTTCCTTGATATGCCGTTCGATGTCATCAAGAACTGCCTGCTGGCGCTTCGTAACCTTTTTCGTCATCAGAGGTCCCATCTGTGCGGATATATCATGTACGTGTATTGGATTATAACAGCGTACATCGGTTCTATGCAAGCAGAATATGCCGAGATAGGGGACTCATTTTCGCGATTTATTCCATAACCGAACACTGCGTTTCGATCCAACTAATCCTGTCGAGGTGCCAAATCATACCCAAAACCATCATCATTTCCTTGTTCGACCACTATATGTTGTATGATACGGATATCCGTTCGTTGATCATCACAAACAAAGGATCATTATGAAATGCCCCTCGTGCGGCTTTGAAGAATCTAAGGTCATCGATTCGCGTTCCGCTGAAGAAGGTCAAGCCATCAGACGTCGTCGCGAATGCATCGATTGCGGCTTTCGATTCACGACCTATGAGCGTTTGGGCGAGCGACCGATCATCGTTATCAAATCTGATGGATCATCCGAAGCGTTCGATCGTGAAAAGCTCATGCGCAGCATGCTCATCGCCTGCACGAAGCGGCCGGTCAATGCTGACAAGATCGATCTCATTATCAATGATATCGAGTCAACATTGCGCTCGACCAATGGGGAAGTGTCCTCGAAGCAGCTCGGCGAGATGGTACTCGCGCGTCTTGCACATACTGATGATGTGGCTTATATCCGTTTCGCCAGCGTATATAAAGATTTCAAGAGTGTTGAGGAGTTCTCACGCGCTCTTGAGGACATCATGTAGCATTTGCAATTCTCATGCGTATAAAACTGAAACGATTTTCCGAAGAGGTAGCACTGCCGCGCTATGCGCGTAAAGGGGATGCCGGGCTTGATCTGACTTCCCAAGAAACGATCACCCTCAAACCCCATGAGCGTGCGCTCGTACCCACAGGCATTTGCATTGAGCTTCCGGAAGGGTATGCAGCATATGTGATTCCACGCAGCGGACTTGCGATCAAGCATGGAATATCTATTGTGAATGCACCGGGGCTTATCGACAGCAATTATCGCGGTGAGATCAAAGTCGTGATCATTAACACTGACGATTCCGAAACATATACGCTTGCCAAAGGGGACAGGATCGCACAGTTGATGATAATCGAAGCTATTCCTCTCGAAATAGAAGAGGTTGACGAACTTGACATAACCTGTCGAAACGATCAAGGCTTCGGCAGCAGTGGAGTATAAGCGTGGACCAACATCCTCAAAAACAATCTCAAGATGTCGAGTACCGACTCACACAAATGAACTCAGCACGAACGCTCGTGTTGATCGCATTGTTCGCAGCACCGATTTCATTGTTGTTCGGCGGCGTCCTTCTCAGCCTGGGGTCGGTCATCCTATCCATCATTGCTCTCAGCAAAGTAAGAAGCATCCTGACGCCTGAAGACGTACGCGGTACCTATCCACGAATCCTTTATTTCCAATGTATCCTCTCATTGGTCTTCGGAATCACGGCGCTCATTGTCAATGCCGTATTCATGAGCATGGCGCTTCCAGTTGTTATGGATATGATGCGCCAAGGAGATCTGAATAGCATTCTTGATCAAAATACTTCATCATCACAAAGCATCTCGACATGGGACCGCTGATACTGTTTTGAGTTGCGTGGTTATACATATATAACTGCTGTTCAACCGTGCTGATATATAACCAGTGATAATATATGTTATGTAAAGTTATGGTAATCATAGAAAATGCGAGTATATAGGTGCATTCCTTATGATTGCTCTGGTTGATTACCCGGTTTCCGCGAAAAAGGATGGCGCTTGCGCATGCCGCGCCGTGCCGGGATGATACGCATCTCCTGGAACGTGAGACCAGCCTCCGTCATAGCGAGCATAAGCAATTCTTTATGCGTATCGAGCTCTGAACGAACGAGCGGATCGTCGATGCAAATATCGCACACGATATAGGGCTTGTCTTTATAGGGACCTTTTTTCGGCGTGGTGTCTTTGCGGATATAGACCGCATTCGTATGATCAAGAATAAGACTCGATGCTTCAGGACGCTTCCAAATCTTACCTACTGACGACGCATAGATACTGTTGATCTTAAGCGCATTCACCATGCCGCTTTTCGGATCTTTATCCATGCTGCCGATCAGTTTTGAGATATAGCTCGAAATATCTTTCATATTCCCCACCACAGTCAGAGCGCCTTGCGCACCTTAGGATATATCAATGCCACTCGATCTGTATCAGATCATCGAAATGCACTGTTTCTCCACCAGATAGATAGTGCGCAAGAATCTCCTCAGGAGACGCTGGAACATCCTCATCGATGAGTCCCGCAACATAAGCGATATGCCCCATCACGCCTCGTGCACTCCCATACTCCTCCATCATCACATCAAGCGAAGCATCCTTATCACGCTTTGAAAGGCGCCGTCCCTTCTCATTCACGATAAGCGGAATGTGCGCATACTGAGGATGCTCGAAGCCGAAAAGATCCTGAAGGTAGATCTGCTGCGGTGTTGAACTCAACAAATCCACACCGCGCACGATCGTGTTCACCCCCTGAAACGCATCATCGAGGACAACAGCGAGCTGGTACGCGAACGCCCCATCGGAGCGCTTGACCAAAAAGTCTCCGCACTCGCGCATGAGATTTTGAGTATAGACACCCTGGATGCGATCGGTGAAGGTAATGGTGCGATCAGGGACGATCAAACGATACGAGGGATGTTTGCCTAAAGCTTGATAGTGTTCGCGCTCGCACGCACTCAAGTGCCGACAGGTACCAGGATAGACGAATTTATCACCGAAATGCGGTGCGCTCGCAGCGTGGAGGTCAGCGCGGGAACAGAAGCAAGGATAGATGAGATTGCGCTCGACGAGCTCCTCGAATGCCTGCTCATAGGCATCCTCGCGCTCCTGTTGCTTGAGCGGTCCCCTATCCCACGTAAGACCGAGCGCCTCGAAATCGTAGAGAATGCGATCCGCAAATTCAGGCTTCGAACGCTCATGATCTAAATCTTCGATACGCAGCACGATCGTGCCGTCATCAGCACGTACAAAAAGCCACATCATCAATGCGGCGAAAATGTTCCCCGCATGCATGCGTCCCGTCGGAGAAGGCGCGAACCTCCCTACGGTTTCATGATCATGATCGGCGGTCGTCGACATGCTTCGCTTTCCCGATCGCCCGCTCGATGCCGCCGGGCTCGACCAGAGAAACGTTGACACCGACGAGCAGTACGCTTTTGAGCTTCTCGGCGATCTTACGCCTGAGAGCATCCATCTCTTCGAATGAATCGGAGAATGCCTCCGGTCTGATCTCGGTCCGCACCGTAAGGGCGTCCATGCCGTTCACTGTTTCAACGATGATGAGATAGTGCGGCGTAACTTCCTCGATCTGCGTGAGCACATCTTCGATCTGTGAAGGGAAGACATTCGTCCCACGAATGATCAACATGTCGTCGCAGCGCGAACGCACCTTGTCCATGCGTGCATGGGTGCGCCCACACGCACAGGGCTCCTTTGTTACCCGTGTGAGGTCATGCGTCCGATAGCGCAGAACCGGAATAGCTTGCTTATCGAGCGGTGTGATCACCAGCTCGCCTTCCTCCCCTTCAGCCACGGGCTCTCCCGTGACCGGATCCACCACTTCCCACAGGAAATGATCTTCAGCGATATGCTGCTGGAACCTGCTCGCCAAACATTCACCGGACACACCCGGTCCCATAACTTCGGTAAGCCCGTAGTTATCAGTACAGACGATATGCATCCGTGATTCGATCTCGGCTTTCAGACCCGGCGGGCATGGCTCGCCGCCAAAGAGTCCCACGCGCAGGGGCGACTGCTCCCAGTCATATCCCAGCTTCTCCCCAATCTCACAGATATGCATGGCATAGGACGGCGTAGCCACCAGGACCGTCGTGCCGTAATCCTCGATCATCTGGATGTGACGCTCGGTATTGCCACTGCCGGCGGGAATCATCGTGCATCCGAGCCGCTGCAGCCCGTAGTGCAGTCCAAAACCGCCCGTGAACATACCGTAGCCGAATGCCATCTGTGCGGTATCCGTGGGAAGAACGCCAGCCATTTGCACAAGCCGCGCGATGCACTCACTCCATACATCCATGTCGGAAGAGGTATATCCAACAACGATCGGCTTTCCTGTAGTGCCCGAAGACGCATGCAATTCGCGCACCTCGTCGAGGCTGACCGCAAAAAGCCCATAAGGAAAGGTATCGCGCAAAACGGATTTGTCCGTGAAGGGCAACAGACGGATATCATCGAGTGTGCGAATATCACGAGGCGTAACACCCATCTCGTCCATCTTCTCATGGTAATACGGAACATGGTCATAGGTGTAACGCACCTGCGCTTTGAGTTTCTCGAGCTGCAATGCCTCAAGCGCCTCACGCTCCATGCATTCGATTTCAGGCTCGAAGATAGGCAGGAGATCGAATCTCGAAGCAGCAGCGGCTTTGAGCGCCTCTCCTTTTTTGGCAATATCGAATCCGTTTTGTTCGACCATGGTTCCCTCGTTCAACTCTGGTGACTTCGTGTATTGAGTGCGCGCTTTAGATGCGCGCGATATCTTCCTGATTGACAAACTGGAGGTCTTCGCCTGCAAGCAGATTCTGCACTGCATCGGCATCATCGACCCCAACAATGATATAGGTCGAGATCATCGAATAGCTGTATCTCACATTGATCTGTGCTTGCGCGAAGATGGACGTTACACGCGCAAGTTCTCCGGGCTCATCGACAAGCTTGATGCAAAGCACCTTCTTTACCGTATATGCTGCATTATTGTCCTTAAGGACACGGCAGACAGTCTCATAGTCATCGACGATAAAGCGCGCTATCCCATATTCGCCCGTATCAGATACGGAATACCCCCGGACATTGATACCGCCGTCACGCAGCAGCTTCAAAATCTTCGTAAGATGCCCGACCCTGCTTTCCGTGAATACGCTGATCTGATTGACCGCCATGCGCTAACCCCTCCGCTCTTTTCCAAACTCGGCTCCTGCCTCAAACGCCTTGATATTAACCTCGACTGTTTTTGGGGGAACGTTTTCCTCGATCGCACGCTTGAACATCTCAACATCAAGATCGAGCGCGTTTGAAACCGCCCCAAGCAAGACCGTGTTCGATGCCTTCTGATTGCCTGCAGCGCGCGCTTCGTTCTCCGCCGGGATCAAAAGCGCATCTACCCGAGCGAGCTCTGCGTCGGGATCTGCGGGGAGGCTCGCCTTGCCTGTAAGCACTGACGCAGGTTTGATGACAAGATCGTTCACGACCATATATCCCCCGCATTTCAGCTGGTCGAGACAACGCAGCGCCTCAAGCTTCTCGAAGGCAATGACTACATCCGCCTCACCTTCGCCGCATACCATTGCATGAACCTCGTCCCCGAAGATGACGCTCGTGGTGACCGCACCGCCGCGCTGGGCCATGCCATGGATCTCGGATACCTTGACATCAAAGCCGGAGAGCATTGCCGCGTGGGCGAGAATATGGGCAGCGAGGATGGTTCCTTGTCCCCCAACGCCGCACAGAAGGATTTTCGTATTCATATCGACCGATCCCCTATCGAACTATCGCATTGAATCTGCAGTACTGCGCACATTGCCCGCATCCGATGCATGAAGCGGCATCGATATAGGCAAGCCCCGTTTCAACGTCGCGCCCGATAGAGGGACATCCGAGCGTCAAGCAGACGCCGCATCCCGTACAACTCGTGATGAAATAGGGCTCTTCGCGCTTGCGTTCAAGCAGCACGCAAGGATGTTTGCATATGATCACCGAAAGACTCTCCGTGTTCTTGCGCGCATCAGAAAGCGCATCACGGACACTCTGCACATCATTGGGGTCGATCGTCTTCACATCGTCGATCCCGAGGGCACGCACCACCCGTTCAAGATCGGTCTCGAGCGCATCTGTGCGTTGCAGTCCGACGCCATTGAAGGGATTGCCCTGACGCCCTGTCATTGCCGTCGTGCGATTGTCGAGGATGCAAACAATGCCCGTTCCTCGGTTATATGCCGTGCTCAAAAGCGAGCTCAGTCCCGAATGCGCGAACGTTGAGTCACCGATAACAGCAACTACGGGACGGTCAGCGTCGGGTCCGAGCGCAAGCTGCATGCCATGCGCCATTGAAACGGATGCCCCCATGTCAACACAGGTGTCCATCGCTGAAAGCGGTGGGAGCGCGCCTAAGGTATAGCATCCGATATCGCCGGTGACGATAGCCTTGATGCGGCTGAGCTCCTTGAACACCACGCGATGCGGACATCCTGAACAAAGCGCAGGCGGTCGTGCGGGAACATCTTTGCTCGCCGGCAAGTGCTCGGGTAATTCCTCGCCGAATGCCTGGCGGATGATCAAGGGTGAAAGCTCATCGTTTTTCGGAAGCGGGTGTGGCGGCCGTGCCAGCTCGATGCCGAGCGCGCTCACCGCAACGCTCAGATAATCCGATGCCTCTTCGACGACATAGAGCTGCTCGACCGAATCCGCGAACGCCGTAAGCGCGGTTTGCGGCAGCGGGAATGTGACACCGAGCTTGAACACCGAGGCATCAGGAATCGCTTCGCGAACATACTGATATGCAGCGCCTGCGCATACCACGCCGATCTTGTTCGAGCGCGCCTCTTTACGATTGTAAGGACATGTCTCAACCCACGTCTTGAGCGCTTCCATACGTTCAAGCTGGTCAAGCCGTCGCACTTTGGCATACAGAGGCATCATAACCCATTTGGATGGGCCGGTTTCGTAGGTATATTCAGATGATGTGAGCGGATCAGACACCTCAACGAGCGCCTTCGTATGCGAGATGCGCACGCTCGAGCGGATGAGGAAGGGCGTGTCGAACTCTTCTGAAAGAGCAAAAGCAGCGCGAGCCATATCATAGGCTTCCTGGGAATCCGCAGGATCGAGCATAGGAATCAGCGATGCCTGAGCATAGAAGTGCGAATCCTGCTCGTTTTGAGAGGAATGCATGCCGGGGTCGTCGGCAACGAAGATAACAAGTCCCGCACCGACACCGGTATAGGACGCAGTGAACAACGGATCAGCAGCAACGTTGAGCCCCACATGTTTCATGGTCACAAACGAGCGCTTGCCCGCCGCACTTGCCCCAAGCGCAACCTCAAGCGCGACTTTCTCATTCACACACCACTGTGCAATGACGCCTTCGCCTTTCGCGAAACACTCAAGTGCCTCTGTGGAAGGCGTGCCCGGATAACCGGTACCGATCTTCGCCCCTCCATCGATCGCTCCCCGCGCGATCGCTTCATTTCCTGAAAGGATCATCTAAAAACTCTTCTCTCTCACGATCACCGATAACTGCTGGTTCAATCCCCATTGTCAAACATAAATCCATACTTCCCGATCTGGATGAAATCGCCGATATCGAGCACCTTGTCGTCAACGCTTGCATTGTTGACCCAAAGCCCGTTGTAGGATTTCTCGTCATGGATGATATAGGCGTCCTTCACCTTCTTGATAGTGGCATGGTTGCGCGACACGGTCATGTCGTTCAAAAAGATATCGCACTGCGGATTACGTCCGATCGTCGTGATATCCGAAAGCTGATAGACCATGCCTTTCTTCGGACCGCGCACCATCCGGAGAATCTTGCCACTCCCCTCATCCTCGACGGTTTTCTCCGCCTCATCGAACACGATCGGCGTGAACGATTGCGTGGCACCCGAAAGGCGGAATCCGCAGCTTGCGCACACGCTTGCACCGGGCGTGATCGGCGATTGACAAACAGGACATACCTTGGACATGTGCTCGTACCTCTTTTCCAGATACCTTGATCACGTCTTATCCAACACCAAAGGCGTTTCATTGATGATAACCGACTCAAGCGAATTCGTCGTGCCAGAAAAGACCTGACCGACCGTATCAAACCACTTGAGGATGGTTTCGAAGAAATTCGGCGCGGGAACATCTTCGGCCGCTATCACCTCTTGCGTAGCGATGAGCTCATTGCGCTGGTAAAACGATGCGTTACCGATCACATCCCCCGTATGAACCGACCCCGTAAGCGGAATGAACTCGAAAGACTGCGAAACATTGCCGTTCGGCGTGAAGATCTCAACCTGGGCATCGGGGTCTTTGAAGGTAGCCTTGACGCGCTTATCACCCCAGGCACTGACGACGACCTCGGCAACAACGGGCACTTCCCTTTCCTGTCCTTTGATGTCGGCTTTGACGCTCGTATCGCTGCTCGCGAGTTTGTAGGACTCGAGATGGTTGTAGTACCACGTGTAGAGCGCTGCCGTGTCGGAGAACCGCTGGGAATCGGAAGATGAGTGCAGGACAATGGCGAATATCATCTTGCCATCGCGCTCGCAAGCGCCCGCAAAACAGGGTCCCGCAAGATCGGTATTGCCCGTCTTGATCCCGCAGGCTCCCTCATAGGCGCCCAAAAGCTCGTCGGTCGTTTCCAGTTCAACGCTTATCTGCTCATCATTGCGTATCACAGGGATGTCTGCCCGCGGAATGTCGACGATACCCGCGATGATGTCGTTATCCATCGCATAGCGTGCGATCTTAAAAACGTCCTTCGCCGTGCTGTGGAGATTGCCTGAAAACTCGTTCGCGTCCAGTCCGTGAGGGTTCTCAAACAACGTGTCGACGCACCCAAGCTCAGATGCTTTCTGATTCATCTTCGCCACGAACGCATCATGGGCGGCATTCTCATCACCCTTTGCAATCGTACTCCCATTCGGACGCGTTAGGGCGTCGTTTTGATCGAGGATGGTCGTGCCGAGGGTTTCTGCAATTGCGATAGCCGCATCGTTTCCCGAGGGAATCATGAGTCCCTTAAGCGCGTTTTCCAACGTGAGCCGATCGCCCGCGCGTAAATCAGAGGTGGACCCTCCCACCTGAGCCGCCTTAGTTGACACCGAGATCTCGGTGTCAAGGCTTGCGGTTTCAACGGCAATGATGGCCGTCATGATTTTTGTGATGGAAGCGATCTGAGTCGGCGTGTCGGCATTGCGCTCAAAGATCTCATTGCCATCCTCATCGACCAGGTAGGCAAACTGCGCATCGATAGACGGACAATCCGCCGCCTTGATGCCGCGCGCTGCCATCGACTCACCCATGATGATGTCGGTCTTTCTAATCTCGGCATCAGCGGGTACAGGTAGACACACCACCATCGAGAATGTAAGACAGGCTGCGAGCAAAAACGCCCGTAGCCTGTTTGTGTTCATGCGTATGGAAGTCAGATCAGTTGGCAACATATATCTCTTCGGGAGCAACGATGGTGAAACCAGCTTCATGAAGGGTCTGGTCGACCTGTTCGCCATTGATCTTCAACACATCGATCGCTTCATCATTTCCTGCCTTGAAACAATATCCGTATTCGATATTGAAATCATGACTCTCGCACACTTTGAGGAGCTTCGCGAGACCACCGGGTTCATTGGGAACCTTCACAGCATTAACCGGCGTCAGTGATGCACGGAAACCGGAATCCGCAAGCATCCGACACGTTTGCTCGGGCTGGTCGCAAAAGATGCGCACGATGCCGAAGTCAGAGGTATCGGAGAGAAACATCGCATGCATATTGATGCCGGCTTCAGCAATCCTGCTGCACAGCCGCGACAAATGTCCTTTTTCGTTCTGGAGAAAAACCGTCAATTGGGAGATCATCTTGCTGCCACCTCTCTCTTATCGATCACGCGAACCGCCTTGCCCATCGAGCGCTCGATCGTCTTCGGTTCAACGATCTTCACTTCGACGGCAACTTGCAGGTTGCTCTTGAGCTCAGCTTGGAGCCGCTTCTTCAAATCCTCAAGCTTGCGCACCTCGTCGATCTCGAAATCAGGCTCGGTTTCCACGAGCAGCTCGACGCGATCGAGCGGACCTTTGTTTGACAGGATGATCTGGTATTGCGTTGCGATCTCGGGGAATCCGGTAATGACCTGCTCGATCTGTGAGGGGAATACGTTCACGCCTCTGATGATCATCATGTCATCCGTGCGCCCACGCAAACGATCGATCTTGCGATGGGTTCTTCCGCATTCGCACGGCTCGTCGATAATACGCGTGACGTCACGGGTACGATAGCGGATGAGCGGCGTGGCCTCGCGTGTGAGCGTGGTGATTACGAGCTCGCCCCATTCGCCATCAGGCAGAAGCTCACCGGTATCCGGATCGATGATCTCGCAATAGAACTGGTCTTCCGCGATATGCAATCCACCGCGGCACCGGCACTCCATCGCAACGCCGGGACCCATGATCTCGGAAAGACCGTACACATCGCAGTACTGCACGCCAAGCTTATCGGCGATTTCCTGACGCATGTTCTCGGAAGCGGGCTCAGCACCACAGATAACCCCTGAGATCTTGAAGTCCTTCGCAGGGTCATAGCCCATCTCGATGGCCGTATCGGCAATGTAGAGCGCATAGGACGGGGTGCATGCGAGGATATCGGTGTCGCAGTCAGACAGGAACTGCACCTGACGCTTCGTATTGCCCGATGATGCGGGGATGACCGTGCAGCCCATCGCCTCACCGCCGGCGTGACCGCCCAAACCGCCTGTGAACAGACCGTAGCCGTATGAAACCTGGATGGTCGACTCATCACTGCCGCCGACCATGGCAATACCGCGGGCAAAACACTTTCCCCAGTTGTCGAGGTCGGTTTTCGTATGACCGACAACCGTAGCCTGACCGGTCGTGCCCGATGAGGCATGGATGCGTGCGACGTCCTTCATGGGAACGGCGAACAGGTCGAACGGATAGGAGTCACGCATATCCTGCTTCACGATGAAGGGGAATTTCGCCAAATCCTCGAGCGAGTTGATGTCATCAGGCGATACTCCCGCCTCGTCGAAGGATTTCCTGAAGAAATCAACATGCTCGTACGCGTGTTTCGCACTCCACTTCAAACGCTCAAGCTGCAGCGCCTCAAGTTCTTCTCTCGGCATCGTTTCGATGTCTTCTTGGAAATAGATGTCTTGCAATGTGTGCCCCCTTTACGAATCAGAATCCTTGGTATCCTCGTCGTCTTTCTCGTACTTCGCCTTGATCTGCTCCATATCGCTTTCGGGACCGACCACGATGATCTCGTTCATGGGTGAGTATACGGAATAGAACGTATTCTGCTCCACGACTTCCCCATTTTCATCGGTCACCGTGCGCACGACCGTGATCGAGGAGCCATCGAAACCTTCGGTCTTCTTGTAGGACTGGTTGGGCTTCAAGGTATCGTCGATCTCATACTTGATCTTGAAGGTCTCCCCTTCCTGCCACTGACCTGTATCCGTCTTCACCGTCCGCCCCGGATCGACCCCGATCAGATCGACCGTGATGCTGTTCGCGGTATAGCTTGTCGTGAGCAAGATCTCCGAAGGCGTATTGTTGACCCAGATGAAATCAAGAGAGGGATAGACCACGGCCGCGTCCTTGCCCGCAGGGTACGATGCGGATACAATCGTGTGGTTGTGGCGCTCCTTGATGGAAAGGCCGGCATTGTAGACAGCGTTGAACACGGTCGTGGCAACCTGGCACACGCCGCCACCCGCCTCCTGAACCATTTCGTCGCCCGAGATCACATTCGCATCCTTGAACCCGGCTGCAGCATTGCAATCCCCCGCTGTTTCATTGAACGACCAACGCCCGCCATCAGGCTCTATGATGGAATCATTGATGAGGTCAGCGGCTTTATGGATATTGTACGTGCGATTCTCCGTTGCGTTATTGCCGACGAACTCCGTGGTAAACGTTGAGAATTTCGACACGACCCCGAACGCCATCGCCTCTTCGAGCGAAAGCGCTGAGTCGGTTGTTTGCACGGATATGGGGATGTCGAACTGGTTCTCGGGTGCTTTGATCTTCCCGTTTTGGTCGAACGTGGCAAAAAGCGCCGTATTCAAAAGCTCAAGCGCACCACCCACATTAGGGATCGTGATCTGCTCAGTCGGTTTGACCAAGATGGTGTCACCGTCTTTGGTGAAATCAACGGCGATCTGAGAATCGGTGCCCTTCATATTCATCGAGTTGATCAGAAAGTCGATCGTCTCACCCTCGTCAACATAGGGTTTCAAATACCATGCATCCCCGCGCTTTTCTTCATGCGTTTTGATCCAGCTTCCGAGCTCGGTGGCATCAGCGAACGCACTTTGCCCTTCGAACGCAAACGATGCGCCCTCGGCGATAGCAGTATTCACTGCATCGGCGGTTTTCTGCGCAGAAGCTGCGTCGATGATCATGGGAACATATTCGGTATGTGCGACCAGTTTTACGATTGCGTCATCGGTATCGAGGAACGATTCATCGAGCGTTTGGGTGAGTTTTTGTGCGTTGACCATATATCCGTCGTGACCCTCGGTGATAGAGGCATGTCCCTGTTCCACCGCGATGCCATATTGGACGACCGGGTCTCCAATCGTTTTATCGATATCACTCACGAGCTTTTCTAAAGAGAGCTCGTTATAGGCAACGTAGGGTTTGATCGTCCATCCTTTGAGATGTGCTGCTATACGATCAAAGAGAGCACCGTTGCGCCCCACTTCGAATGCTTCAGTCGCCAGCTTTTCTGCGGGAAGCGATGCATCGAGAGTAGAGGCATTCTCAATCCAAAGAACCTTGTCCTTTTGAGCCTGTTCAACGGAGAGCTGCTCGGAAAGAGCGTCCTGCTGGGTCTTCACGAGCTCGACATCGGTTTCAGCCAAAGCCTCGTCGTTTGCAAAAATATAGACTTCCGTTGTATCAAGCCGCTCTTGATAGGCACTCTCGATGGCACTGCGCGCCTCTTCAACGGTCATATTAGACACGTCAACACTACCGACACTTACTCCCTGATAGATCTTGCCAGAAGTGGCGATTCCGTCAACAAGCGCAACGAAGCCGATGAGGATGCAGATGACCACGCCGATGGCAAGCGCGCGACTGCGTACAAAGAGCCACATGAAGCCGTGTGCAACCGCTCGCGCAAAAAGCACTATGGCGTGCGCAATGCTGGCAAAGACACGCTTGATGGTGCCGACCCATGAGGTGTCACGGGGTGCGGCAGGAGCTGTTGCTTTCGGGAGATTGCGCTCAGAGGACCGAGGGCGCGTCGATCGTGCGGGCGAAACCCTGCCCGAGGCGGACCGCTCCGTACGCGATCGCGTCGCGCGAGGAGGAGTTTGTGTCTGGCTCGAACGCGCTTTTGCACGCCCGCCTTCGCCCGTGCGTGGGTTGCTCGCAGAAGATGTTCTCGAAGGAGCTCCCGCTTTCCTGCTCGGTGAGCCCTGAGGTTGGCGAACACGAAAATCAGATGCTCCGCCTCCCGAGGGACGCGGGGACCTTACCGATTGATCACGCCCTACATCAGCTCTTCGCGGTTGGGTACTCCCCTTCGGGCGACCCACACTACCCGTACCTGAACGGTTCGCGTTGGCACGCTTTCGCGCAGCATATTGGTCGATCGCATTGCCGTATTGGCTTTTGCGCTTGCGATCGTTTTGGTCGTTATCACGCATGAACATGACCGGTATCCGTCCGTGCTCGAAGCGCTCTAAGCGCCTGGCGTGCATAGTAGACGGTCACGCCGATCTGAAGAGCAAGTCCAAGGTAGATAAACCAGATTCCAAAGCTCGTCGGTGATGCATTGAATCCCGGCAGCCACGCAAGATCGGTTATCGCAAGACCAGGAAGGAGCGGCATGCCCAGTATGAGCGCTGCAAACCCGATGAAAAGGAAGGTGGTCGCGAATTTGCCAGGATAGATCACCGGGATCTGAATGCGATAGGTATGCAAAAGAACGTACCCGCCGATGAGTAAAAACAACTCACGCGCAAAGATAAGGATCATGATCCATGCAGGAAGCCGTCCGAGCAAAAACGTGCCGAGCACACCCGTGATCATGAGCAAGGTATCGATGGCGGGATCCATGAGCTTTCCGAGCTTTGAAACCGTATGGGTACGCCGCGCAACTTGCCCGTCCACGAAATCCGTCAACGCTGCGACGGCAAAAAAGACTGTTGCTGCGACGTCCTGTCCGCAAGCCATGAACCAAATGCAAAACGGAATCAAGCACAATCTGAGAAAGGAGATGACGTTCGCGGCGGTGAATATCCGATCCGATGCTTCATCGGTGTGTTTTGAAGGACTATCCATAGGTGTATGCGCTTGCATGCATTCTCCCGATACGAACGAGCACTACCAACGAGATTCTACCAACAAGACATCATAGTATGGAAGCGCATACCCATAAGCAACCGCTCTGTTTTTTATTGAAAAAGCACACGAAACGAACTGCCGCTTCAAAATACGCATACTCATTCTTTCGGTGCTTTTTCCTTCTTCTCCTTTTTGGGTACGGAAAATTCCTTGCGATACTTCTTGTCGGTCACGGGCGTGTACGTTGGATCCATGGAAAGGCAATGGGTTGGGCACGCATTCACGCAGCTGCGGCATTGGATGCACAAAAACGGATCAATACTCCACATACCCTCTTTCTTGTCAACGATGATGCAGTGACAGGGGCACACGCGCTGACACATTCCGCAGAGAATGCACGCTTCAACGTTGTTGACCACATGACCTTTCTGACCTTCATACGGCGCTTTTGTCTCTGCCGGATATTGTAAGGTCTCCGGCTTTTTGAAAAGCGATCCGAATGTCATCTTGCCCAGTTTGAAGCTACCCATAAAAAACTACCTTTCCGTGCAGCTGATGCACGGGTCGATGGTCAATATGATCATATTCACATCAGCAAGATCGCATCCTTTGAGCGCTGTTACCATACCAGCGAGATTTTGTGACGTTGGGGTACGCATACGCATGCGATCGAGATATTTCGTGCCATTGCCCTTCGCATAGTAGTAGCACTCACCGCGTGGTTGCTCCAAGACATTCGCCGCCTGAGCTCCCGCAGCGGGATTGCCCTTCACCTTGACCGAGATGTCTCCCTGAGGAATCTTATGGACAAGTTGCTCAATGATAGAAATGGATTGCAGGACTTCAAGGCAGCGAACCTTGATGCGCGCATAACAATCGCCGTCGTTATCCAAAATGGGCTGGAAGTCATCAAGCGCCCCGTATGCCCCTCGTCCGAAGGCACGCACATCGTAGTTGATCGCAGAAGCACGGGCGAACGGTCCGACCATGCTCAGCGCCTTGGCATCGTCATGACTGACATATCCGACCCCGACGCAGCGATTCTTAATGGACGTGTCGCTCAAAAGCGTATTCATGATAGATGTATATTCGCCCCGAATTCCCTCAAGCACGTCGCAGATCTCCTTGAGCGTATCGGCATCCATGTCGCGCTCAACACCGCCAACCCTGACGACCGAGAGGATCACACGACCGCCCGTCGTCTTCTCGAAAATATCCAAAATCCGCTCGCGCAAACGCCAGCAATGCATGAACATCGATTCGAACCCGAATGCATCTGCCGCAAGCCCCAGCCAGAGAAGATGCGAATGGATCCTTGACAACTCATGCCAGATCACGCGGAGAAATTCAGCGCGTGGCGGAACCTCAACACCCATCAAGCTTTCGACAGTCTCGGCATATCCGAGTGAATGCCCCATCGCGCAGATGCCGCAGATACGCTCCGCCACGAAGATGAACTGGTTGTAATCACGCGTTTCAACAAGCTTCTCAAGTCCGCGATGAACAAACCCGATCTGCGGAATGCAATCGACGACGGTTTCATCCTCAACAACGAGGTCAAGGTGGAGCGGTTCGGGAAGAACCGGATGCTGGGGTCCAAATGGAATGACCGTTGCTTTGCCCATATCAGATCACGCCTCCCCATCCGTTTTTGCTGCCTTTTTCGCTTTCGCCTCAAGTGCTGCACGCACCTTTGCAGCCTTTTCGGGATCCATACCTGCAAGTTTGCTCTCAATATCCTCTGCATCACCCGTCTTTTTCGCAGGCGCTGCATCATCAGTCTGAACTGCCTTCGCCTGCGCCTTTTTGCGCGCCTCGAGCTGCTCAGGAGAGATCACATTCATGGGCGTCTCACCCGAAACGTGGTAGAAGTTACCAAGGAAATCGATCACCAGACCATCGAAGCTGATGCCGAACAGGTCATGGATCTCGTTCTCGCACACAAACGCTTCAAGGAAGATGTCACTGATCGATTCGACCGTCGATCCCGGTTCGAGACCTTCAACCACTTCATTGACCAGCGTACCGTTAAGCATATATGAATACACCAGATTGATCACGGGATGATCGTTCACGGCAAGCATCTGCACGTAACGATACCCTTCATCGTGTTTCGCCTGAGCATCCGCATGGATATCAGAGCGTGCAAGCGAGGTGAAAACGCTTTCGAATTTCATCGTGGTTTTACTCCTTTGCAGCTTTCTTCATCGCTTCTGCTTTTTCGTCAAGGACCGCCACACCTTTGACGATCGCGTCGATCAAAGCTTCGGGGCGAACGGCACAACCCGGTGCATATACGTCAACAGGGATGGCTTTGTCTACGCCTCCGATCACGTTATAGCAGTCGTGGAAGATGCCGCCCGAACACGCGCAGATTCCACATGCAACGACCACTTTCGGCTCGACCATCTGATCGTAGATCTCGCGCACGACATCGATATTCTGCTCGTTGACCGAGCCCGTGACCAAAAAGATGTCGGCATGCTTGGGATTGCCCGTGTTGACGACGCCGAAGCGCTCACCGTCGAATCCCGGGCAAAGCGTTGCGAGCACTTCGATATCACACCCGTTGCAACTCGATCCATCGTAGTGGATCACCCACGGCGATTTTGACGAATACCCCATAGATCACTCCCTAGAAAAATGCGAGCACCGCAAGATTGACGCCGCCCGCAACAAGGGCGACGAGCCAAGCGGATTTCAACATAAATTGCCACTTCACGCGTGCAAAATTGTTATCAATGAGAATTTCGAAGAAATAGGTTGCAAGCGCCATAACAATACCCAAGATCAACGAAAGCGGGTTGCTCCAAACAAAGAAGATGGCGATCCATCCCAAGAACAGCACGTTCTCGCACCAGTGCAGAATTTCGACAAGCGCAAGGGTTGGTCCTGACATCTCCGTGGTCATACCCCGAACGATCTCCTGATGCGCATGATGCGACATGGAAAGATCAAAAGGCGACTTGCGCAACTTGATGGTCAAGATGAACAAAAGCCCCAGGAAAATGAGCCAGATATAGGCGATCACGGGTACATCGAGCGCAAAGATTGCCGCAATGTCGAACGAACCGATCGATCCGCCGAAGGGCAGGATGGCAGCGGTTGCCATATAGAAGCCGACCGCGAAGATAAGCACCATCGGCTCATATGACATGACCTGCAGCGTCTCACGCGACGCTCCCACCTCCGCATAGGGAGAGCGGGAAGAATACGCCGCAATGATAAAGAACAAGCTCGAGAGCGTGATGATGAAAATGCACATGAGCAGGTTGCCGCCCGTGAAGAAGATACCGCCCGCAATGCAGGCAAAGATGAGCGCACAGATGACATAGGCATCTTGGACGCCGTTCACGCTCACGCGCTCCTTGGCGAACAACTTGCGGACATCGTAGTACGGCTGCAAAAGCGGAGGACCGACCCTCCCCTGCATTTTCGCCGAAATGACCCGATCGAGTCCTGCGAGCAGACAGCCAACAACAGGAGCGATAATCGCGAAAACGACTGACCCGAGAAGGGGTATCGCTATTCCGAGAAGATCCATGCATATCCCCCTTTCCTAGATAAGCGTGATCCCGACCAGCGCCATAATGAGCGCTGCCGCCATCAAGACCGAATTGAACGCAACTCCCACCGGAGCAATGCGTTTCTCTCCAAAAATGTCTTCCATATACCAGTTACGCGCCGTTGCGATGGTTTGCCCGGACATTGAATCCTTGAATGCGCGTGCATCGTTGTCGGCATTGACGCCGGAGAGATACACATCCACTTTCTTCGCTTTCGAACGACCGAGCCCGGTGAAGAGCGCAATGACCACCACACACACGCAAATACTTGCGATCCAGAGGTTATCGGCGGCAATGTCTTGCCCATCGAAGCCGTAAACGCTTCTGACGTACGGCTCAACCATGTCAATCGACATCACGGGCAAAAGCACGCACCCTATTACGAGCAGCGCCGCCATGAGCAAAAGCGATGACCACTCGCTCGGGTGCACGGTTTTCTCAACATTTTCAGGGCTTCCCGCAATACCGGCGAGCTTACCCATCCATTTCGCCCAGAACATGAAGGTGGCAGCCGAGCCAAACGCAAGGATCATGATGAGCGCAACCTGATCCATCTCGACGAATGAAACCATTGTCGCCCATTTCGCCACTAGCATACCGAAGGGTGCGATGAACATGCCCATGATACCGAGCATCATAAACCGCGCGAGCCGTGGCATCTTCTCGAACAAGAGATCCATGTCCTCAATATCCCGGCTTCCGATATGGTGCTCGGCGGTACCGACACAGAGGAACAGAAGCGATTTCGCGATTGCGTGGAAGATGATCAGGAAAATTGCTGCCCAAACCGCCTCAGGCGTTCCCACCCCGGCGCACATTGTGATGAGACCGAGGTTCGCGATGGTCGAATACGCGAGTACGCGCTTTCCATTCGATTGCGAGATGGCCATGAACGAGCAGAGCAAGAACGTGATTCCACCGACAAGCATGACCATGACCGAAGGAAGAGGGCTTGCCAAAAAGCACGGCGCAAGTTTCACAAGCAAGAACACGCCCGCCTTCACCATCGTGGATGAGTGGAGCAGTGCGCTCGTGGGCGTGGGGGCAACCATTGCGCCCAAAAGCCATGACTGGAACGGCATCTGCGCCGCTTTGGTGATACCGGCGAATGCGAGCAGGATCACCGGGATGAGCACGAGTTGCGGATGCTCGATTCCCGCCTTGATGAAGTCAACAAGGGAGAGCGTATCAGCGAACAGGATACTTGCAAGCAAGGCAAGCGCAAAAGCGATGCCGCCCGCAAGGTTCATGACGATCTGGCGGAATGCATTGCGAATTGCCTCAGGAGTTTTCGTGTACCCGATCAGAAGGAACGAACAAAGTGTTGTGATCTCCCATGCGGTGAACATCCATGCCATGTTGTTCGAGAACACGATGGCGAACATCGCAGAGAGGAACACGAACATGAGCGCGAAGAAAGTCGGACGCCTGTCTTTCGCACCGTCAGGCTCATGTGCTTGGAAATCCTGCATGTAGCCGATGGCATAGATGCAAATGCCCGATCCGATGATGCCGATGATGAGGGTCATGATGAGGGAGAGCGCATCGAAATACAGTCCGTGCGCCACCTCCATTTCATGGGCGTACCCGAATTCAACGACGAGCACCACCACGAGCTGGGCAAGTGCGAACAGCCCCGCGAGCCAATGCTTGTATTTGACGGCGAACGCGATGACCACCACAACACAGATACAACTCAGCGCTGTGCAAATGGTGTCGATGGTTGCAGAGCGCGCTTCAAAGAAGACAAGTCCGCTTCCGAAATTCATGAACGCGAATATCGCCGCAGCCACTGCGATCACACAACCGCCCACGACAACGATGACATTGCGCGCAGTGTTCGCCCTGATGACAACAAGAAGTGCAGCTATCACCAAGGGAAAGGCGATGAGAAAAACGATGTGCTCCATCCATATCCCCTATACCAGATGTTTATGCGTTGCGCCCGCTCATCCTATAAGCGAGGGCATTGATACTTTGATGACTTTATCAAATAGACGCAGGATTGCCTGATTCCTCAGCATGATTGGCTGCTTGTTTCGGTGAGAAGAAGAACGGATGTATCGGATGCGCGGGCTGTATCCTCTCCCCTCCTCTGCGCGTCCGCTCGTCGGAAAAAAGAAAAACCCTTCGCGATGAAGGGTTTGTGATCTTGGTGTCGGAGGCGGGATTTGAACCCGCACACCCGATATGTGGGCACTAGCACCTCAAGCTAGCGTGTCTGCCGTTCCACCACTCCGACATATAAAGACAAGCGAATATTCTAGCAGATGGTATCCGTGGAGCAAATAAAAAATCGTTAATTATTATTTATCGTCCCATGCGGGAAGATGATCATCAGCACCAACAGCGAGACCATGAAAATGATCGCGCAGATAATGGTGATGCGGTCAAGGTTCTTCTCGATGATGCTCGTTCCTGTTTGCGATGAGTACATCGAAGAAGCGATCATTTCTGAAATCCCCGTGCCTTTACCTGAATGCATGAGAATGAAGACGATCAGACCGATTCCGGAAAGAACCATCAGGATGAGGAATATGATTACTAAAGGTGTCAATGCTCTGCGCTTTCATCACGGTTTACCTGTACTGTACAAACCATAGAATTATAGATAAAGAACTACAAGCTTGCAAGAAGATTTCTTCCCGTCATTTCTTCGGGCACCGCAAGACCGATGGCGTTCAAAAGCGTTGGAGCGATATCCGCAAGAGCGCCAACTTCTTTGACAAGCTCAAAGCTCCGCTGCGCGCCGTCGATGACAATGAAGGGCACGAGTGCGGTGGTATGGGCGGTATGGGCGCTTCCGTCATCAGCGATCATCTTGTCAGCATTGCCGTGATCAGCGGTCACAAATGCGATACCCCCTTTGGAAAGGATGGCATCGACCACACGCCCGACTCCTTCGTCCACCGCCTCAACCGCCGCTTTTGCAGCATCAAGGACTCCCGTATGACCGACCATGTCGCAGTTCGCGAAATTGACGATGTAGACATCGGCTTCGTCCTGCTCAATAGCTGAAACGAGCGTATCGGTCACTTCCTTTTCGCTCATAGCGGGCGCAAGGTCATAGGTTGCAACCTTGGGGCTTTGGATAAGCACGCGCACCTCGCCCGGCTTCTCCGCTTCGATGCCGCCATTCAAGAAAAACGTGACATGCGCATATTTCTCTGTCTCGGCAATGTGGTACTGAGTCAGACCCGCCTGCGCGAGCACATCAGCGAGCACCTCTGAGGGGAATGTCTTCGGAAAAGCAATGGGTGCAGGAATCGTAGGGTCGTATTCGGTCAAACATACGAAAAACACCTGGAGATGCTTCGTACGCTCAAATCCGCTGAATTGTTCGTCGGTGAACGCACGGGTAAGTTCGCGGGCGCGGTCAGGACGAAAGTTGAAGAAGATGACCGCATCGCCATCGTTGATGCCTGCCGCATCGAAGCTGACGGGCTCCAAGAACTCGTCGGTGATACCCGCTTCATACGAGCGCGTAACCGCCTTAGTTGCGGAAAGACCCGAGAGCACTTCCGGCGGGTCAACGAGTGTCTCAAAGGCTCGGCTCACCCGCTCCCAGCGGTTGTCCCGATCCATCGCATAATACCGACCTGATAAAGATGCGATTTTGATATCAGATACATCCGTTGTGCGCCTGAGCTCATCGATCTTGGAAGCGAGCTCAGCAATATAGCCCTCACCGCTTTCGGGAGGAACATCCCGCCCATCCAAAAACGCATGGATACGAATATGTTCTACCCCCGCCTTCGCCGCCGCATTCATGAGGGCATACAAGTGCTCGTTAGACGAGTGTACTCCGCCATCGCTCACGAGTCCCATGAGATGCAGAACCGATCCGTGCTCGCGCACATGATCGAATGCCTCTGTCAAGACAGGGTTTTTCTCGATCTCGCCGCTGCGGCATGCTTGGTTGATCCGCGAGAGCTCTTGATAGACCACACGACCAGCACCGATATTGAGATGTCCGACCTCAGAATTACCCATCTGACCTGCGGGCAGACCGACCGCCTCTCCCGAAGCATCAAGGCGTGTCCACGGTCTGGTCGCAAAAAGATCATCGAGGACGGGAGTATGTGCAGACGCAATGGCATTGCCCGTATCTGGGTCCGCAAGACCAAACCCGTCCATGATGATCAAGCACGCAGGAAGATTAAGCGCAGAGGTATCCGGGCAATCAGGTGAAATGCGAGGTGCTGTACCCATTTAAACCTCGGATGCCTGCACGGCAGAAGTGACGATGGAAATGAAGGAGGGTGCCTTCAGCGCGGCGCCCCCGATCAGTCCGCCGTCGATGTCGGGCTCAGCCAAAAGCAAATCGGCATTGCCCTCGTTCATCGATCCACCATAGAGAATACGGATGGCATCAGCGATGTCTGTACCATACAGGTCGCTGAGCGTTGCACGGATAGCCGCACAGACCTCCTGCGCCTGCTCAGGCGTTGCCGTTCTTCCCGTACCGATAGCCCAAATAGGCTCATAAGCAATGACGATGTCCTTCGCAACAGCCGCATCAACGCCTGCAAGCGCTGCTCTGACCTCAGCATCGACAAATTCGAGATATGACCCCGCATCGCGCACCGCCAAAGACTCACCAACGCAGATGATCGGATCGATAGGCACGAGGCGATCGGCCAGGAGTGCTTTGACCTTGCGGTTGACATCTTCGTTCGTCTCACCGAACAACGTACGGCGCTCTGAATGACCAACGATGCAATAGGCACACCCAATCTCTTTGATCATAGGTATGGAGATTTCGCCCGTATAAGCGCCTTTCTCCTCCCAATACACATTCTGTGCGCCCACCTTGACACCAAGGCGGTCGAATTCGAACACGGCATAGACCGGCTTCAAATCGACATAGGGCGGGCAGACAGCGACATCGGTCATTTCAAGCCAATCGCGCTCGAACAGATTCGATATCTCCTGAGCGAGGACAACGGCTTCGCTCACCGTTTCATTCATCTTCCAGTTACCGGCTATCAACGGCTTTCGTGCCATGGTCATGCTCCTTTCTAAGCCTCTACACCATCAATGCTTCAACGCCCGGGAGTTTCTCTCCCTGAACGAGCTCCATCGACGCGCCACCGCCGGTGGAGATGAACGTCATCTGATCGACCAGATCGAACTTGTTGACCGCAGCGACCGAGTCTCCCCCGCCGATGATGGTATCAGCATCGGCGTTTTGAGCGACCACGTTCGCAACCGCACGCGTTCCATCTTCGAACGGCTTCATCTCGAACACGCCCATCGGACCGTTCCAGAACACGCTTTTCGCCTTCTTGATGGCATCAGCATAGATAGCACAGGTCTCCGGTCCGATATCAAGTCCCATCAAACCTTTAGGAATCTCATGTGCAGAAACATATGAGGTCTCGGCATCTTCGGTCATGCTCTGTGCAACGACGATATCGACTGGGAGAAGCAACTCGACACCGTTGCGCGCTGCCTTCTCCATCATTTCGCGCGCGCGATCGACCCAGTCAGGCTCTGTGAGCGAAGCACCTACCTCATATCCTTTTGCAAGAAGGAACGTGAAACACATAGCCCCACCGATGATGAGCTTGTCGGCTTTGTCCAGAAGCGCGTCGATGACCTTGATCTTGTCCGACACCTTCGAGCCGCCCAGAATAGCGACGAATGGACGGCGCGGATCATCGAGCATCGAGCGCAAGGTGTTGACTTCTTTTTGCATGAGATAACCGGCATATGCGGGCAGATAGGCGGCAACGCCGGTTGTTGATGCATGGGCGCGGTGCGCAGTACCGAATGCATCGTTGACATAGACATCCGCAAGATCGGCAAGTTCGCGCGCGAACTGCGCATCGTTTTTCTTCTCACGAGCATCGAAACGTACATTCTCGAGCACGGCAATCTGACCATCAGTCAGTCCAGCCACGACACTTTGCGCGCTTTCGCCTGTGATATCGTGGGCAAGCTGCACGTCCTTGCCGATAATCTCGCTCAGACGCTTCGCGACCGGCTCCATCGAGAAATCAGCTTCATAGCCCGTGCCCGATGGTCTGCCGCGATGGCTCACCAGGATGACGCGTGCCCCGCGGTCAACGAGCGCATTGATCGTGGGAAGCGCCGAGGTGATACGCGTATCATCGGTTACCACGCCGTCTTTAAGCGGTACATTGAAGTCCACCCGGACGAGCACCTTCTTGCCCTTTGGATCGAGTTCATCGAGAGCGCGGATGTTCGGCATATCCATTCCTTACTACTAAAGAGAGCCTTGCGTTCATACTATGATCCGCAAGGCTCGACATTGCATTTCAGACGTTCAAAACGGGTTTACAGCATGATCTTCGCAAGATCCTTCACGCGGTTGGAGTAACCCCATTCGTTGTCGTACCAGGAGATGCACTTCACGAAGTTACCCTCACCGCCAAGCACCATGGTGAGCTTCGAGTCGAAGATGGACGAAGACGGATCACCGACGATGTCGATAGAAACGATGGGGTCTTCGGTGTACTCAAGGATGCCCTTCATGGGACCTTCAGCTGCCGCTTTCATGGCAGCATTGATCTCATCTTTGGTCACGCTCTTCTCAAGCTCGACCGTCAGGTCAACCATGGAGCCGTCAGGCGTGGGGACGCGGGTGGCGAAGCCCTCGAGCGTCCCTGCAAGCTCAGGCAAGAC
>CAZFGW010000004.1:14490-93611 GCA_964518575.1 uncultured Eggerthellaceae bacterium | reverse complement strand
GGATTCGAACCTGCAACCAAAGGATTATGAGTCCTCTGCTCCACCGTTGAGCTATGGGCCCGAAGTACGAAAGAGTGCTCGTAAACATACGGCCGACATAAAGTCGGCCGGAATCATTCTCTGGTGCGCCATGAAGGACTCGAACCTTCGACCTTGGGATTAAGAGTCCCCTGCTCTACCAACTAAGCTAATGGCGCATTTCTAAATGCAAATGCCAAGCTATTTTAGATTAGCTTCGCCTTCTCGTCAAATGAAAAGATCGACGAGATCTGCAAATAACGGATGGGGTGGCTGATGGGACTTGAACCCACGACCTCCAGAGCCACAATCTGGCATTCTAGCCAACTGAACTACAGCCACCGTCACTTAAAAGCGCAATGCGAGATTATAAGGCGAACAAGATGATAGCGCAAGCAGGCGTCTACATCTTTTCGGGGGCGCTCACGCCAAGCAGTCCAAGGGTAAGTGCCAGCAAGATCCGCGTCGCATCACTTAAGGCAAGACGCGCCAGGCGGATGGGATCATCGGCACTACGCGGCTTGTTGTCGTCGGTGGTAAGAACCCGGCAGTCAGTGTAGAACGCGTGGAACAGTGACGCGAGGTCCTGCGCATAGTGGGTCATCCTGAACGGTGCGCGATCACGGGCTGCGAGCGAAACATATTCGCCGAAGTCAGCCATCTTCCTCATGAGCGCAAGTTCGCTCGGGTGCGTGAGGCAAGAAAGATCGACGTCGTGCGGAGCCACCAGGCGAGCAAGCTCGTCCATGTCAATCTGACCCGATTCCTCCTGAGCCGCCAATTCCTCAGATGCTGCTTTGCGCAAGATGGAGCAAATGCGCGCATGGGCGTACTGGACATAATAGACAGGATTGGATGCGTCCTTCTTCTTCGCAACCTCGATATCGAAATCGATCGGCTGGTCGGAAGAGCGCGAAAGCATCAGATAGCGCGTGGCGTCGACGCCGACCTCATCAACGAGCTCCTCGAGTGTGACCATCTCGCCGGTGCGCTTCGACATACGAACCGCCTCACCATCGCGGTAGAGGTTCACAAGCTGCCCGAGCACAATCTCAAGATCGCCGGGATAGCCCCATGCTTCAAGCATGCACTCACACCGCTTGATGTACCCGTGGTGGTCAGCGCCCCAGATGTTGATCAAGTGATCGAACCCGCGCATTTTCTTATCGTAGTGATAGGCCACATCGGACATGAAATAGGTCATCTCGCCGTCAGCTTTGATGAGCACGCGATCCTTCTCGTCGCCGAGCGCAGAGGACTTGAACCATACGGCTCCGTCTTTCTCCAAAACGTATCCCTTGTCCTCCATCGCTTTGAGCGAACGCGAAACGGCGCTTTGCCCCTGCTCATCTTCAGCATACAAGCTTCGCTCCGAGAACCAACGATCGAACGTGGTACCCATTTTGTTGAGGATCTCGTGCTGATCGTCCAGCATCATCTGATACGCGATCTCCCGAAACGCCTTCATGCGCTCCTCGTCGGTCATTGACTCATACTTCCTGCCGTCCTTGTCGATGATGGTTTGCGCAATGTCGGCAACGTAGGTGCCACCGTAGCATTGCTCCGGCATCTCGACGTCATGACCGAGCAGCTGCATATAGCGAACGCCGACAGAGTTACCGAACACATCCATCTGCGTACCATGGTCATTGATGTAGAACTCCTCATAGACATCGTAGCCCGCATGTCTCATGACACGCGCCATGGAGTCGCCAAGCGCCGCCCAACGACCATGCCCGACATGGAGAGGTCCGGTGGGGTTCGCCGAAACATATTCCAAATTCACCTTGCGCATGCCTTCAGGAATCTGACCGCGACCATAATCCTCAGCCTCATCGCGCACGACCTTCACGACGTTTTGAAGAACCGCATCAGCAAGGCGGATGTTGATGAACCCAGGACCTGCAATCTCAACTGAGGCGATCATGTCGTTTTCAGAAAGGTGATCGATGATGATCTGAGCGATGTCTTTCGGTGACATATGAGCCAACTTCGCACTGCGCATTGCAACCGTCGACGCCCAATCGCCATTCGACTCGTCGCGTGGACGCTCAAGAAATGCACTCGGCGCTTCTTCGAGTTTCAAAGAACCATCTGCAATCGATGCCTTGATAGCATCGTCCACGATTGACTGCAACGCACAACGAATATCCATTGACCCAATCCTTTCCTATCGCGTTATAGGGGTGATTCTATCATCAAACGCTTGTTTTGAACGCGGATGTGCATCTTTACAGAAAAACCCGAATCAGCGCCATCGATAAAAAACGGGCTCCAACATCATTGATGCCGGAGCCCGAGAAAACATGCAACCAGTCAGTTGAAACGTTAACGAATCGCTAGACCGTTGCTGGTATGAACATCATCGCCAAGGTCAGGATGACTACAGAAACAACCGCGAGGATGATGAACAGTTTCAACAGGAACTTGACCCATGTCGTGTATGACACCTTGGAGAGTCCCAAGCTACCTACAAGAGCACCTGCCGTCGGGGTAATCAGGTTGATAAGTCCGTTGCCTGCCACGAAGATCATGATCATGACTTCAACAGAGAACCCGAGCTGTGCCGCCAGCGGTCCCATGATAGGCATGGATACTGTTGCCATGCCGGAGCTTGACGGGATGAGTACGGACAGGAGCAGGTACAGCAAGTAAGAAGCCGGAGCGAAGATGAACGATGCAACATCTTTCAGAGCATTCGATGCATTCTCCAGAATCCAGATATCAAGACCGGTCTCGCCCATGAGGACGGTGATGGAACGAGCAACAGCGATGATCAGCACAACGGAGATCATGTCTGCAGCGCCGTTCAAAAACGCCTTGATGAATCTTCCTTCGCCAAGCCATGCGACGAAACCGATGATGATCGTCATCAGCAAGAACCACGTTGAAGCTTCGTCAAAATACCATTCGCCCAGAGGAAGTCCTACCAAGAAAGAGGTCCAACCCCAGATATCAACACCGAATTCGCCCCAGGGGATGAAGCCGATGATCATCACGATAAACGTGATAGCGAACACGATAAGCGTCGCCTTCTGCTTGCCGGTGAGCGTAGGTACTTTACCCTCTTCAGCATCTTCCGGATACAGATCTTCCATATCCTTGCGCTCTTCTGCCGTGAGGAGCGACTTCGTGTTGTCTGCCTTCACCTTTTTCGCATAGCGCATCACATAGATGATGGAGATGACGATGGAGGTGATCCAAAGCACTGCACCGAGACCGAGGATGATACCCTGGTTCACTACGATGCCCGTGCCTGATAATGCGTCAACAGCAGCACCTACTGCGAACGGGTTCACCGTCGAACCCAAAACGCCGCAGCCAGCGCCAAGGATGACAATAGCAACACCGGTAAGTGAGTCATATCCCGCAGCAACCATCGTAGCTGCCAGCAGGAGTGCGAACGGAACCGTTTCCTCCCACATGCCATAGGTGGTGCCTCCAATCGAGAACAGAACCATGAGCACAGGAATCAAAAGGATCTCTTTGCCGCCGAGCTTGTGCACCAATGCTCCGATGCCATCATCAAGGGCTCCGGTCTCAGCAACGACTCCCAGAAAACCGCCGAGAATGAGAACGAACAAGCAAACGGGCAGTGCATCTGCGAAACCGAGGATTGGCGCTGTGGTCACGTCTGCAATCGATGCTCCCTCGATACCCTGCACGTTACAAGCAGCCATTATCACCGTAATAATCGCAAGTGCTACAAGTATTATGGCGAGAATGGAGAAGGCTGATAAACCACCACTCTTCTTCTTTTTCTTAGTCTCTTCTTGAGCTGCCATGACAACCCCCTTCCATATTGATCAATAAAACAACTGCTTCTATATCAACCGACCGCATTGCAGCCGGATTACCGAGCAAAATTACTGCAGCGTAATCATCGTGCCCGTCTCACCGCGAAGACCTTCGGCAGCTTTTTCAAGAGACGTGATAAGTGCTGTTCCCTCGGGATATTCCATGAGGTATTCGATGCATGCCTGCACCTTGGGAAGCATCGAACCGGGAGCAAACTGCCCTTCTTCGATATAGGCGCGTGCCTCAGAAACCGTCATGTGATCGATGTCCTTCTGGTCCGGCTTGCCGAAGTTAACGGCAACCTTTTCCACCGCGGTCAGAATTACGAGCATGTCAGCCTTGAAACCGGCTGCGATCTTCGCACTCGTACGATCCTTGTCGATGACGGCAGGAACGCCATGATAGGAATCGTCATACTCAAAAACAGGAACGCCACCGCCGCCAGCAGCGATGACAACGTATCCGTCATCCATCAGGTCTTTGATCGCATCGAGCTCGACGATCCTTTGAGGCTTCGGAGATGCGACGACCATTCTCCAACCACGACCGGAGTCTTCTTTATAGGTAGCGCCTGTTTCCTGTGCGCGCTTTTCCGCTTCCTCTTTCGTCAGGAACGGACCGACCGGCTTCGTGGGATTCTCAAATGCAGGATCTTCGGGATAGACGACCGTCTGCGTGATCACACATGCCGTCGACCTCAAGATCGAGCGCCGCTTCAGCTCGCCGAGGAGCGCCTGCGACAGCTGATACCCGATGTATCCTTGGCTCATCGCGCCGCATTCGGGGAAAGGCATTTCTGGAATCGCATCGTCATGTTCGCTCGCCTGCGCGAACGCATTCGAGATCATGCCGACCTGCGGACCATTTCCGTGGCTTACCATGACATTGATGCCATCTTCGATCATGTCGACGATATGGATCGCGGTGTTTTCAACAAGCTCGAGTTGCTCTTCGGGAGTATTACCGAGCGCATTGCCGCCCAGTGCGATAACAACGCTCTTCCCGGTTCCTTTCTGATAAGCCATACCTGCTCACCTCTTCCTAGATGGCACAAGGATATAGAGAACTATGCACATCTACTTGTACGTGCTTTTCGTGTTATTGATTCTTGTTGCACCGCCCCACTCCTAGCCCAAATACCACTTGAGAGGATCAGGGCGATGCTTAAGAGAACTTAGTTTTACCTCAGTGTTGCGTACATAACCGCTTTGATGGAATGCATGCGGTTCTCAGCCTCGTCGAACACACGGGATTGCGATGATTCGAACACGTCATCTTCGACTTCCATCTCGGTGATCCCGAACTTCTCGGCGATCTCCTTGCCGATCGTGGTGTTGGTGTCGTGGAATGACGGGAGGCAATGCATGAAGATTGCATCCTTGTCTGCCATAGCCATGACCTCTTTGGTCACACGATAGGGAGAAAGCTCTTCAATACGCTTCGCCCAAAGTTCGTCGGGCTCGCCCATTGAGAGCCAGATGTCGGTGTAGATAACATTCGCACCGGTGGATGCCGCCTTGACATCCTCGGTCAGCGTGACCGAACCGCCCGTTTCCTTGCAAATATCTTTACAGGTATCAACAAGCCATTCTTCGGGTACAAGTTCTTTCGGTCCGCAACCGACAAAATTGAGACCAAGTTTAGAACAAGCAACCATGAGCGAATTCCCCATATTGTTACGGCAGTCGCCGAAGAATACGAATTTCAAACCTTTGATTCCGGTGGGGAAATTCTCTTTGACGGTAAGCATGTCTGCGATCATCTGCGTCGGATGGTACTGGTCGGTTAGACCGTTCCATACCGGAACGCCGGCAACACTCGCGAGCTCTTCAACAAGCTCCTGGGAGAACCCACGGTATTCGATACCATCATAGAAACGACCAAGAACACGACCAGTGTCCTCGATGGACTCCTTCTTGCCCATTTGCGAAGAACCGGGATCAAGGTAGGTAACGCCCATTCCCAGATCATTGCCTGCTACTTCAAAGGAACAACGGGTACGCGTTGATGTTTTCTCGAAAAGCAGCACGATATTCTTGCCCTCGAGATACTTATGGGGAACACCCGCGCGTTTCATGTCTTTGAAGTTCTGAGACAGATCAATGAGATATTCAATTTCTTGCGGTGTGAAGTCAAGGAGCTTCAAGAAGCTACGACCGCTGAGATTCACTGGCATGTTCTTTTCCTTTCAGACTGACTTTTAAACTCTTTGTAAGGCATCGCCTGAGCCAGCGACGATGCCTTAAATCTATACGCTTACGCTAAGTCCTCACGCCAGATCGGCATCGACATGCACCTTGGACCACCACGTCCACGGGACAGTTCGGCCGAAGGCATCTGCAAAACGTTGATACCTTCACGCTCCAAAACGGCGTTGGTGACATCGTTGCGCTCGTAGACGACAACGGTGCCGGGGCGCACGCACAACGTGTTGGATCCATCATTCCACTGCTCACGCTCAGCAGCGATTCTGTCGCCACCGCCGCACGGAATGAGTTTGACAGCGCGTCCGACATGCGTGGAAAGCACTTCTTCAAGCGTTTCGTTGACTTCGCGGACGTGGATGCCGCCCTGACCATCGGGCTTGATCTCGAACACCGTCAGCGGTCCCATGATACCGGGATGGATGGTGAACTTGTCATAGTCGATCTGCGTGAACACCGTATCGAGGTGCATGAATGCACGGGAGTTCGGGATGTTGAACGCAAGGATGGTCTCGATCGGAGAATCAGATGCAAAGATGTTCTTCGCGATCTGATCGATTGCATCGGGCTCGGTACGTTGTGAGATACCGATAGCGAGCGTGTTCTCATTGATGTTGAGGATGTCGCCGCCTTCGATGTGGAAGGTGTAGTCGCGCTCGTAGTATTGCGGGACGTCTTTGAAATCCGGGTGATACTTGAAGATGTAGTCACCATAGATAGTCTCACGATTACGGGTTTGCGAGTACATTCTGTTGATGGAAACGCCGTTGCCGATCATGGCGAACGGGTCACGTGTGAAGTACAGATTCGGCATAGGAGCGCAGATCAGTTTCGATGCGTCCGATACCAAGTCGACCAGAGAGTTCGTGAACTCCGCATGGATCTCCTGCAGGTTCACGCCCGCCATGGTCTTGAGGACGAGCTCTTTGTTCGTTGGGTAGTGATCATTCAGATAATCATGGAGAATGTTCTGCCAACGCTCAGTGCGGATGCCCGCTTCATAGATCCACTGCTTCATGAACTGCTCGCGAAGCTCTGGATTGGAATCCAGAACCTCTGCCATGAGATCCTCAAGATAAACAACTTCGACGCCTTCTTTGCGCAAGATCTCAGCAAACGCATCGTGCTCTTCTTGGGCGACCTTCAAGAACGGAATGTCGTCGAAAAGGAGCTCTTCCAGCGTGTTCGGGGTGAGGTTTAATAACTCTTCCCCAGGTCTGTGCAGGAGAACCTTTTTAAGCGGGGCGATTTCGCTTCTAACGTTCACACCAGCCATGTCCTCCTCCTTTCCAAGTGGTTTGAGGGTTTACCACTTCGATCGAAGTAAGCCGAGGAACAACGACCGAAGCAACTATGACCACAAACTAACATACCGATGAAGAGGCACCTCGAATGCTCACGTTCTTTTGTGAATATGAAACCTATATGTTACCCATCTGCGAACCAATGGGAGTGATATATAATGTTATGCGATTTTTCGGAACTGAGTCTGTTTTCATGGTCATCATGTGCGCCCATGGCTCAATGGATAGAGCATCAGACTTCTAATCTGGCGGTTGCAGGTTCGAGTCCTGCTGGGCGCACCATCTTATCGACCAAATAATTCGAAAAGCGATTACAAGAAGTCATACGGGCAGATGGCACTGCCGTTGTATTCAACCTGGAAATGAAGATGGGGACCGGTTGATTTACCAGTGCTACCCACAAGCGCGATATTCTGTCCGCGCTCAACAGTGTCACCCGCTTTGACGAACACGACTGACGCGTGCATGTATTTCGTGACGAGCCCATTGCCGTGAGCAATGACCACCCAGTTGCCTGCACCTTCGTTATACCCACCGTCATTCGTTGCATGGATCACCGTGCCGGCTTCTGCAGCGTAGATGGGTGTCCCAAGCGGTGCAGCCATGTCTGTGCCCTTATGGAATTTATCATCGAATTCGCGATATCCCCAGCCGCTGGACTCAACCGAACCTGGGCAGGGATTTGCCAAGAAACCGCTTCCGACATCGAGTTTCTCGCCAGCCTTGATGCTCTCCGAAAGTGCCTTCGCTGCCTCTTTGGCTGCCGCTTCCGCCTTCCGCGCAGCCTCAGCCTCAAGCTCCGCCTGCGCTTCCACTTCAACGATATCGGCGGTGATCTTCGCCACTTCTGCCGTGAGCGCTGCCTGCTGGCGCGCGATGGTCAACTGTGTTTGCTGAGCATCCTCCATGCGCTTCTCGGCAATATCCTTCTGCTCAGCATATTGCGCATAAGCTGCCTCCGACTGCTCACGAAGCGACTTCGCCTTCGCAATGAGCTCAGAGTTCTGCTGATTGACGCGGCTCATCATATCCAAGCCGGCAGCGAATTCAGTGAAGTTCGAAGCACCGAGCAAAACGTCGATGAAGGCAAGACTGCCGCCCGTTTTCTCGCGCTTGTACATATCGGCTGCCAGCGACGAGATCTCGCCCTGCAGCTTCGCCATTTCGAGCTCGGTTTCACCGATCGTCTTACGCGCCTGCTCCATTTGGCTGACAGCGGAATTCCGCTCAGCAATGGCATCGGAGTACTGGATGCTCGCATCGTTGAGTTTGCTTTGAAGTGCATCAATGCTGGCGAATACGGAGTTCGCCTGGCTGCGCAGCTCCTCGAGATTCTGTGTCGTGTCCCCTTCATCAGCAAGGGCGCGCTCCTGCAGAGGAAATGCAAGTATAAGCGTCACAACGAAGGCTAAAAGGATCGTAAAACACGAAGAGAGCGTGGTTGGTTTTGACGATGTGTGCATTCTTCTCCGCAAAAATAACGAATCGGTTACATATCGATGGATATATGGTAACAGCCAAACATGAAGAGTGCGTGAAGAAACACAAGTTAATCATGTGACAATGTAACCTACTAATGAAGTCAGACCGCATTGACATATGGTTACCTTTTATCCGCTCAATGATGCGGCGTCGCAACCCCCTCCGATCGGTTCATCGTTTAGGAATGCCCTCCAATACAACAAACCGGGTATGAGATGCAAGCACCAGCTCATCACCCGGATGGATAGGCACGCATGCTCCCGCATCTGAATTGATATCCCGCTGCTCCCGCGGCGCCTCCACGACGACTTCGGCATGATCTACCCCACTGATGAGCACCGTCCCATGAGTTGACCTCAATCCTTTGGCGTACCAGATACCATCTTCGGCATGCTGAATAAGAAGATGATGCCCCGATACATCTGCATCAACATCCGTGATTGCTCCCTCGCCCAATGCCAAGGAACCGATCTCGATCCCTTCGCCATTCGGATCAAGCCAATAAGGATTACCTGATAAAAACCCATCGACAAGCCGCATCAACGCGATCGTCGGCGCAGATGCGGACGTATTGTCATGCGCACGTGCCGCGTACGGAATCGATTTCGGCGTGATAAGCGGTGTTGCCATGCCCGCCCCATGAACCTGCTTAGCGAATTCCACAACCTGAGCCGCAGCCTTACGCACATTCGCACTGCATCCCGCTGTGATCAAAAGGATCATCGCCATCTCCGCGCGTTCATTGACCGTGAATCCGCTCTCGCACGACAGCCTCTGCAAAACATTCTCATAAACGGATACATCCTGGTGCGTCCGGATGAGCACCTGAATCATCTCTCCACCCTCTTCGCCACAGATCATATCCAGAATCTGCTGGTCGGTAAAAGAGGTGCGTCCGTGCGCTTTAAGCCGTGAAACGACCCGAAGCGCGCTGGTGGAATAATCTGCAAAATAGTTCTCCTGAAGGGAGCCGATCGGAGCATGTACGACGAAGCGGGAAAGCCACGTCTTATCATTGATTCGACTGACTGGACTGACGCCATCGAATAAAGGTCTCCCTGACAAAATCAAAGACGCCAACTCCTTATTCTTGATCCTTCCGTAGCGCTTCATCATGTCGAAGAGCGCCTCGCATGGCGTAAGAACCTCTTTCGTCATAGCTCCATACTCCTTCTGAGAGCGGCATCGCTTCGCTCGCTACCTTCGTCAATGCGTTGCCCATCGGAATCCATCTCGGTATCCCAAGCAACAGAAATGCTGCTGAGTAACTTCGCTTTCTCAGGCATCTGCGATACATCCTGATTCTGGGATGACGTCAAAAAGCCTCGCGCTCGCTTGCGCACCTGAGCTGAGCGAGTTGGAAAAGCTGCGTCTAACACAAAGAGACACCACGCTGTTGCCGATACCGCAAGGATTGCCCAGCTATAAACATCTTTATATGATTGCGGATCAAACGATGCGGCATTCGCCAAATATACAAGAAATGCACTCCCCGCAAGAACACCGATGCTCCCACGTACCAGTGCAGCCGTGCCGACCTTATGCGTCCCGCGTACCAACACCCCCAAAAGAAGCGGGAGAAGAAGGAACAGCACGAGCAGCTCTGAGGACCATCCATCCAAACTCTGTGACTCAATCTCGAAATGGAGCGGCTTTGCTTGCAGCAGGAACGCCGTCGCAACAACAACGGCAGCGCCTAATCCAAGAGAGACACTTTTACCGAAAGCGCGGATAAGGTTGCGGGCGCGCAGGGAGAAGCGCTTGATGCCTTTATTAATGAAAGAAGCTTTGCACGGTTCCAGAGTCTCTCCACAGAGCGCTCGACCGATATTCGCCGTATACGAAGAACAGAACGAATCAAGGGCATCGCGCATCTCTTGCGCAGAAGGACGTCGCTCGGGATCCTCGGAAAGACACACTCGCAAAAGAGCCTCCAGAGGTTCGTCAACGAGCGAGAAGGCGTCTTCGATCTCCTGGAGGGAAGGCGTTGGCGTCAATTCCGACACAGCGTGATGTAGCGCAACGGCAACTTCGGGCTCGCGGTGCAACACGGCAAGCAGGTCGTCCCCTCCCTCATGAATCGTTCTTGGCGCCGAACTCATACGCCACGGATGTGCGTCACCATATAACAGAAGACATAGAATACTTGCCACCGCATAGACATCAGATGCCTGCGTACCGAAAGAGAATCTCTCATCCCCATCCACGCCTTCATTGGATCGAAGTTCCGGAGCAGCGAACTCAGGCGTAGCAGCACCGGCATATTTGAAACGCGCATTCTGAGCGCTCTCTTCCCCACGACCACCACGCTGCGCAGACAACGACACGTGGGCGGAACTCAAATCTATGAGCCGTACATCAAATACGCCCTCTTGCACCTGCTCATCAATGGTTTGGTTCAAGGTGCTGAGCATGATGTTTCTTAGAGAAATATCACCGTGAGCAATCTCGCTTTCAAACACATTGGTTCGTGCGAGTACGTCGAAAATATCGCGTCCCAAACGAGCGACGGTCAAAGGAGAAAGACGCCCGTCTGCATCAACCGCCATCCGCGACGAAGCACGCAGGAGGTCTTCCCCTTCGATCCACTCCATCACCAGCGTGTCACGACCATCGAGAAGAGCCTTCCCGTACAATTTTGGATAGCCCTTGATTTCGGAGAGCATGCGATGTGTCTCATATTCGCGCTCGAAAAGCCGCCTTGATACCTCAGGATCATCAACCATAGACGCAGCATCGCAAGACTCAGAAGCATCCGCCGGAATCTCCGCGGGCTTTCGCACTTTGAGCGCAAATTGCTCGCCATAGACATTCGTCGCGTGTTTGATACTGCTCGTACTGCCTTCACGCGTTCGGCTCTCATCAATGAATAACGTACTGAACCGGCGCACATACGAATCTCTTTGAGGAGAGGACAATGTCACGGGCGCTGAGAACTTTTCAAGACGAACACGCTTGAACGCGAATGATCCACCGTTATCGAAGAGAGGAGAATTGCCTTCACCCTCCCGGCTCATTGCAATTGCCGGTATAGCTACGACTTCCATTGTTTCACCATCGCCCGTCATCAAAGCGAACGCCTAAAGACGAATGGTCGCAGCGCGTTCCCTGCATTCGCACAGATAGCGAACTTCCCCATTCGAATTCAAGTGGGGAGCTAAGATTCCTGGCGCATTCTTTACCGTGAAGCCACTGACTGTTCTCATTGCCGAACACGCATTTGTAAGATCATTGAAGCATGTCCCTAATTTTTGCGCCTCGGAATGCCATTTCGACTTCGCCAAGACCGATTCACCATTTAATCTATATGACCATACGCGAATCCGCCCCTGATCGCATTTAACCAGCAACGCATATGCATCCGTGGGTGCACAACTTACATGGGTTCTATTCGGATCATCTGAGTACATCGTAGAATAAAGCCGCTCATACCCCAAGCAGACTTCCTCATAGTACTGCTGAAGATCTGCATAACACGCTACAAGATGAGCATGAATGTCGGCTTCAACTTCTTCGCTGAGCCCGTCTGGCTGGGATGGCATTTCCGGTTCGGGAGCTGGGTAAGAAGGCATCGGATCCACGGGATTATCTTCCCGCTCGTCCACAATCGTTTGCAACGATGAAAAAGCAGGGCTTCCCATCAGAGACGTGAATCCAGACGAAAAGCCCCCATGAGTCGAAATGGGGTCTTCGGCATCACCAGAAACGGCATCAGGCACCGCTTCGGCAGACGCAGGTTCGCTTGAGGGCGTGCCTGCAGGTGCATCGGACAAGGGCGCAACAACATAGGCATGCTCAAAAACCGCTGGGATGCTTACGGCGTACGCAATCGCGCTGAATCCCACGAGCGTCAAAGAGAAGATTGCAAGTGAAAGAGGAACGCGGGAGAAGACCGCTTTTCGAAACATTGACGCTGCTTTTCTCTTCATGTGCCCACCTCTTTTGAACCTATCTCACTATATAGTTGCACAACTGCGGGAAACCGTTGACCTCTATAATGGCGAATCACATTGAGAAGAGGGCGTTCGCACAGTTACCACACTGTCTTTCAGGATGCATGCAAGCAAACCAGCAAAGAAAGCAAACGCCCTCATATCAGCCGGTTGTATGTGCATGCAATCCTCTTGAACCGAACAGGATCAAGTTGCCAGTGTGGTAGATACGATTCTAGCAAACAGCCCCCATCCCTGCACGCGATACAGCCTGGTATGCACGTGTGCAAGCAGAGCGATACCGTTTCTCTACATAGGCATGTAAGCACATTCCTGAAATGACATCCTACCTTATGTTCCAACGCTGTTTCATGTCATATACATGCAGTTCGTATGCTGCATTTTTACAAATAGTTGTACAACTCAATTCAAAAAAAGTATCAGAGAATCGACTTGAAGCCCTTAGTAATAAGTCTTGCTTGAGAAAGGAAAGCCAGATGAAAAGCAGCGAAAAGATAAAATGGATTCTCTTTTTGGTCATAGGATGTATCTCGATAGTTCTTTGCATAATGTGCTTTGTAGCAGATACGGGTGTTTTTGAACGAGAGTCTGCTTACGGCGGAGATGCATATACAGGAATACAAAATGCTGCAGCTATCACTGCAAATAATGTGAAATGCGTTGCGGAGATCGTCTCAACTGGGTTTGGATCGATCTTGCTCGTCTTTGGTCTATATCTCATCGCAGTGAGCATTTTGAACCTAGTTGATCCTTTTTTGGCACAAGCAAAAATTACGTCCAATGAACACAAAGTCTCTCAGTCCAAAACTATAGAGACACATGACAACACCTTGCAGGAGAACAATACGGATCCTAAAGGAAAATCAAGCAATCAGGAATTAGATGCTCATCAGGAGAATAATGACCTCTATTCGCAAAACGAAGAAAAGAATTCTACAGGCGGAACGACCAATGTTAATGAATAAAATGCATGTTCATAAGGCTATCAGTATTGGGCTTATAGCAGCGTTATGCCTTATAACCCTCTGCGGTTGTGGAGCGGAAAATCCTTCTCATCAGAGACTAAGGGATAGCAATTATCTTTCATCTAGCTATTCGCAGAAAAACTCCGTCCATTCTTATGAGTTACAAATAAGCAATAAAGCAATAAGTTCTTCAAGGTCATTTACAAGTGTTACAGGCACCGTAACTAATCTCAGTAATCAAACTGTTCGTTTTGTTGAAGTGAAAGCCGCATTCAAAAATTCAAATGGGAAAACGGTTGACACTGATTGGACCTATGCGGTAGGCAGCGAAGGCTTGGCTCCTGGAGAAAGCTCAAAATTCGAAATAATGGTCGATAAAGACAGCTCAATTAAAGATTGTGATGTGACCATACAAGATTTCGATTACTAGCGGAGTATAAGCGATCTAATCTTTAAGTTAAAGAAAGGAAAATTGATTATGAAGAAACGAAACCGAAAGTTCCTTTTGGCGATATGCACTGTTTTATGCAGCCTAACATTTGCTGTCGGTCTTTTTGGATGCGGCACTTCAAGTGGCGCTTCAAGCGGAACTTCAGGCGAATCCTCAAGCGCTTCTTCACAAGATGCGACAGAAAATGCATCTGCTAATGTCTTAGAAAATGAAGACATGACCGTGAAGGGTGTATATGTCGATGAATCTTATGCTGGCAGCAATGCCGACAAAGACATTAAAAGGCTTTATATCTTTTCAGAGATTACTGCCTCAACGGGTACCCTAGAAATCAGTTCAGCTAGTTTTAATATGAACGTTTCGCGAGATAAGGCGTCGGATTCATTAAGTTCATTAGATGTAATCCAGTATGATAGCGACGGTGGCTCCACTCTTGAGACACTAGCAACTTCCTACACATGCACAAATACCATAACAAAAGTTCTGCCCGGATCCTCTGCAAAACTAGCCATACCATTCAATGTTCCTTCTTTCTATCTCCAAGAGGGCGCAACCTTTAGTCTCAGTGATTCTAAAGGTATTTCAGACGGTATAACGTTTGGCTTTGATGTTATTCAGGATGCTGAAAATCTTGAGTCAATCGCCCAGTCTGTTGATAGTGAAGGCTATACAGCTGCAATGGTAGCTCGAGCAGACGCCAGCCCAGAGATTGCTCAGGACGTTATGAATAAACTAGACGGCTATGAATACTATCAAAGCAGGGGTGGTATCGTGCAAAAGTACTATTTTGAAGGAGACCGATTCGTTGCAAAAGCTGCTGGAATAGAAAACCCAGGCTCTTATCAGGTTAAGAATGGCTATTTAGCATGTATTCAAGATTCTACTGGGTGGATCACGTGGATTCCTTGGAAGGCTTCTGATACCAGCCAAAATGGAATTGACCTTGATATTGGTGAAATGTTCACTGAAAAATAATTGCTCTAAATCTAGCCGATCTTATGAGCTTATAAGCTCGTAAAGCTCATAGGATCTCTTCGTTAGATACTTTAGGACTTAAAGCCTAGGAATACCTTGCATAAACAGGCGACAATGGAGTCAGATCGCATTGTCGCCTTTTGATCGCCCCAATGAATCATGTGACGCATGCGTTATGTCGACGATGACTCCGAACACAACAGCACCAACCATGCAGCGTTTGCGGGCGAGATGAACCTCGCGCGCCTTGCAACAACCCTGACAACGAAACATCAGGCATTCACCTCTGTGCGACAAGACGACCTGACCCTATTGTCGATCTAGAAAGGGTGACACCCGCCTACAGACCCCTATAGATGTCTCGACGATGCCCGATGCGGAATAGCTCGATGACCACGCGTCCGTCGTCAATGGTGCCGAGGATTCGGTATGCGCCCACGCGCCATCGCCAGCCATCTTGAATGCCCTGGAGTTTCTTTGCATTTGGCAACATACGCGGATTGTCGCATCCATCGAGCTCGTCGATGAACGACGCAACGAGCGCGAGCATCTTCTTGTCTAACGCTGCAAGTTGCTTCTGGGCTCGCTTAGTGAGATCGACTCGATAGCCCATGAGCTAATCGACACCCAGTTCTTTCTTAGCATCGATCCAACTGATGCGCTGTCCGTCATCTTCCTCGATTGCCACCTTGAGGTCACGGGCATCCATTTCGTCCTCAAGACGCTCAAGAGTCCATTGCCTCACCTGAGCCGAGAAGGTGGTTCCGTTCATTTTCGCGAAGGCACTGATCCATTCCTTCTCATCTGGCTCGAATCGAATTGCCGATGCTGTCATTGCCATGACGTTCTCCAACCATGAGTTGACAACGTATACTTCTTTTGAATTATAGGATAATCATATGAGTATACGTTGTCAACTTAGCGTCAGACCATTTTGTCATCTAAAAACGGAATCGGTGCAGAGGTAATGAATCATGGAGCGCATGCGTTATGTCGCCGATGAGCCCAAACGCAACAACCCCAACCATGCAGCGTTTTCGGGCGAAATGAATCTCGCCCCAACATCTATACCCAGACATCCTTATAGTTGAACAGGGACGGGTATGAACGGTAGCAGAATCAGTCTTCGAGCAGCCATTTCCATGCAGGTCGAACCTTGACCAATCCAGTAGCTGTCTGGATATCTTCCTCTTCGTCAAACGTCACAATGAGTGATTCAGTGCATTTGAATCGCTGCATCGCCTCTTTGAGTGCAGAAACCTCGCGCTCACGTGTAGCCTCATCGCTCATATCGAAGCAGACCTGCACAAGAGACGTCGCTTCGCCCAGAGCCGCATCGCCTTCTACAAAATCGACTTCTTTGCCAGAAGAAAGCTTTAACAGAGCAATATCACCCAAACGTCCACTGCTCCTTCTGCGACGCAACTCCAAGTATATGGCTGTTTCAAAAGCAAAACACAACCCGTCGGCCGAAGCAACGGATGATGCCCAGAACAAACCCGGATCTGCCGCATAGAGCTTCATACCACCTAACCGTATCTTCTGGGCAGAATAGCTGAACTCATACGTCTGATATGTCATATGTGCGTCTTCAAATGCATCAATCAATTCCGTGATGGCAGCGCGTCCCGAGGTAAAGCCATACTGCTTGGCTTTATTTCCAAGGCGCGACACCGATACATCACGTGCCGATGAAGTGATTGCAAAGCGTGCAATGAACCTCGCAAAGGAGGCATTGGAGAAGCCGAACCGCTCAACGACATCACGCGCAACGGTTAATTGAGCATATCCCTGAAGAAGCTGCGCGCGCTCCAAATCATCAAGCCCCTGAGCGGCTGGAAAACCACCTTCCATAAGATAGGTGCGAAGATGCTTTTTCAAAGACGATGCAAGCACTTTGCTGCTAAGTAACGTATCAGATTTAGGTTCGGCTTCATGTTGGCGAAGGTACTCTCTGAAGCTGTAAGGAAGAAGCTCATAAGAAACGGAACGACCTCTAAATTCCGTTGCGACATCATCGGACAGCATCCGAGAAGATGACCCCGTTACATAAAGGCTAATCTTTTCTGTATCTAGAATGCGACGCACAGTAACATCCCAATCTGGAACGTCTTGCACTTCATCGAAGAAAAGGTAGGCTCCTTTAACTCTCGCGTGTGGATTCATCTCGAAGAAAATCTCAAGCACATCGCTTACAAGATACTTGCTATACGGGCGTAATCGATCATCATCAAAGTTGAAATAGCAAATGCGCGATGCCTCAACGCCCGCTTTGCGCAACGAGAGAATTTCTTGATAGAGACGAAATGTTTTCCCCGACCGGCGCATTCCGACAATGACTTTTGCAGTGGATCCGATCTTCGGATTGGTGATTTTACCAAGGGACAAATCACGCTCGATGAGCTCTTCCGCAATGGAGGGCAAAACATATTCAGAAAAGTCCGTGAGCAGGCTCTCGACGATGGTTCGGTAGCTTTCCATACTCGTTCCCTCCTTGAGACAAACCAATGATGGTGACGTTAAATAGATAAACTGTTAATAATTTTAACTGTTTTAGTTACGTTCTGTTAATATTTCTTACAGGTTAATAGATCGAAACGGGCGAGATGAATCTCGCCCCAACGTCCACATGGATGATTTCCGTTGATGGTGAAACGTATCATCCTGAACCGCTCATACCCATTACCGTTCAACCAGAAAGATGTTTGGGTATAGATGTTGGGGCGATATTTATCTCGCCCGCCCTGCAACAGCCCTGACAACGAAGCATCAAACACACGGAAAAACAAAAGCCGCGGGATGCGGCTTTCGACAGAATGTGTATGGAGCGGGCGATGGGAATCGAACCCACCTCACGAGCTTGGAAGGCTCGGGTTCTACCGATGAACTACGCCCGCAACGTAGACGAATTATACCGTAAAAGATCGATACTCTATCGATAATTCTCGCGAATGATCCATCACGGAGTTCCCGTGTTTGATTGCATCATTGACTGCGGAAATAATCCTCATCGGCGATGAAATATGTCCTGATCTTACCGTAGACAGACACGATGACAATCTCACCCGTGGACGGGCGGAAATAAACATCATCACCGTCCTCATGCTGGGTTTTATGCCACGACGCCGGATCAGAGATGACGTCATTCGCGTGCGCAACATATTCCTGCGCATTCGAGCACCCTACCTCTTCGCCATGCTTCTTGAAATGGCTTTGCAAGCTTGATTCATTGCGAAACTCAAGCGTGCTTTGGCTCTGCGTTTCTTCAAGCGTGGTCGAATCGCCCGAAGACGATGCAACGCAACCAGCGAGCGCCGTACCTGAAAACAGCAGGAGCGCCAACGCAAGCGCAAGAACCGCCGCCTGCATCCATTTTTGTCTGGTCTCACTCTTCATCATCATTCCTCACGAGCGCCCTTGGCGCCGAGCTCCCAAAATGCGAGCGCGCTCGCCGTTGCCACATTGAGCGAATCAACACCATGCGCCATGGGGATGCGCACGACGAAATCACTCTCTTGGATCGTGCGTAATGAGAGCCCCTCCCCTTCTGTACCAAGGATGATTGCGAGGCGATCCGCTGCCTTCAAGCGCGAATCATCGAGAGAAAGCGCATCGTCTCTAAGTGCAAGCGCAACCGTCTGGAATCCGCACGCGCGCAAAAGCGGCATCCCCGTCGCTCCCCATCCTCCAGCGCGCTCAACATTGCCATGGACGCCTCTACCTTCGACATCATCTCCGATGTAGGTCCACGGAATCTTCAGCGTATTGCCCATGGAAACGCGAAGGGCTCGCCGATAGAGCGGATCGCAACAGCCCGGTGTGAGCAACACCGCATCAACGCCCAGAGCGGCGGCGTTGCGAAAGATAGCCCCCACATTCACCGCGTTGGTCAAGTCTTCCAGAACCGCTATCCGACGCGCAGTTGCGCACACGTCCTCGACACGCGGCAAGGGCGGTCTACGAAATGCTGCGAGCGCCCCGCGCGTGACCTCATAGCCCGTGAGCGTTGCCATCTGATCTTGATCCGCGAGGAAAACGGGAATGGACGCAGCATCGTGCTGCCTACCATACGTCTCGAGCGTATCCGCAAGGCGCGGCAGCCACTTCTCTTCCATGAGAAACGCGAGCGGTTCATACGACGCCGCGCAGGCACGCGTGATCACCTTTTCCGATTCGGCGATGAAAATCCCTCGCTCAGGCTCAATCCGATTGCGCAACTGAGGGTCAGTCAGATGCGTGAACATCTCAAGACGCGGATCATTGAGCGAATCTACGCGTTCGATATTCATGATTCAGTCATTTCGCACTTGGTCGGTCGGAAGGCAGCGAAGAACGATGGGATCCGCCCTGGTCGCAGACATATCCTATGACGCAAGCTCCGCGAGTTTCGCGAGTACCGCATCATTACCCTCGATAAGTTCGCCATCAAGATAAAGAAAGGGAATGTTGTCAGCGTTGCCACCGAGCGCTGTGAGCTCGGCATAAGGCTGCTCTTGCTCTACATCGCGAAGATCGAGCTCGATCCCGTGCTCTTGTGCGTAATGGACAGCAACGGAACATGTTGCGCATGGTGCCCAGTAATACAATATCGGTGTATTCATGAAGCCTCCTATCACATCGAACCAATGATACCCGACTCGCGCTGCGAAAACGGGCGCTCTGGCGCATCATGGCGAATGCGGCGTATATAAATCTATGTATTTTGCGGTTTTCGCTCGACTCATCTAAACAACGGTCTATGATGTCGCCAGTTTTGGAATTCATGACGAAAGAGCATCTATGTCAATGACCATGTTCGGTTGCCAAGGCAGAGACCACACGCCCTCGTTGGTGGTCAAAACGTGCCCCCAATGCGGGTATGAGATCGAATTGTTCTCCACCGATGTATCCGTTGCGTGCGATCAGTGCGGCTACACCGTTTACAACGATGCAACAAGCTGCGCACAGTGGTGCCGTTATGCGCGTCAATGCGTTGGGGATGAGGAATACGAGCGGTTAATGGAGATAGCCGAACGTCAAGCATCGACCGGGTCGGATGCAGAGCAATAGCCCATGAAATAGAGGTCTTGAACGGGAAAACTGGTCGGGATGACAGGATTCGAACCTGCGACATCTTGCTCCCAAAGCAAGCGCGCTACCAGACTGCGCCACATCCCGACACGGCGCACTATTGTATCACAGACACCCCGGATACCAACTGCCGTTTCAGCTCTTCGAGCGCACGACCCCGGTGGGAAATCCGCGTCTTTTCCTCCTCGGAGACCTCCGCGAACGTTTTCTCCCCACGATATTCATTCGGAAAGAAAAGCGGGTCGTAGCCGAAACCATCTTCGCCCCGAGGCTCTTTTCCGATGATGCCCTCGACCGCCCCCTCAGCGATCACTTCCGTCCCATCTTCATCGATGAAACAAAGCACGCAACGAAAGCGTGCTGTGCGCGAGGCATCTGCAACATCTTCCAGATCAGCGAGCAGCTTATTGTTGTTCTGCTCATCCGTGGCATCATCTCCCGCATAACGTGCCGAACGAACACCGGGATTCCCGCCAAGCGCATCGACCTCAAGTCCGGAATCATCCGCAAGTGCTGCACACGAACCTGCATTATGGGCTGCCAGCGCCTTGATACGCGCGTTGCCCTCGAAGGAGTCAGCATCCTCAACGGGATCGGACACAACGCCCGCATCGGCAAGCGTCACGAATTCCCACCCATCGATTGAAAGCGCGTGCCGTATCTCTTCGGCTTTGTGAGCATTGTTCGTGGCAAGCAGAACCTTTTTCGCCATTATGCGACCCCCCCATCAGAGCTCGAGCCGCTCAACAGTCATAGAGCGGTCACCTAAAACGCTTTTCGCCACGCGTAGGAACTCATCCTGATTGTCAGCGGTGGTCAGAATGCGGATGGGAGCGAGCACGCCTTCAGGGGTACATTCGCCACGCCGTTTGAGAATCGCATTGATCTCCCGTGCCGTCTCTTCAGCAGACGAGACCAGCGTGACCGCATCTCCCATGGACTCAGCGATGAGATCTTGGATGAGCGGAAAATGCGTGCACCCGAGCACGAGCGTATCGATATCAAGATCATGGAAAGGCTGAAGCTTCTCATCAACGATGTTCGCACACGTGCGGTGTTCTTTATCCCATTCATGAGCCGAGAGCGCCGCATCCGTTGCACTGAAACCGCCCTCGACGATTTTAACGAACTCGGGTGTTGCCAGCTGGAACACCTTGATACCCGCATCAAGGGACGCGATCGCCTTGATATATGCCTCGGAATCAACGGTCCCCTCAGTTGCGATGACCCCGACACGACGCGACTTCGTCATATAGACCGCCGCGCGAGACCCTGACGACACCACGCCGACCACCGGGATATCGAACGCGCGCTGCACATCGGTCAGCCCCGCAGCCGTGGCGGTATTACAGGCGATCACGATGAGCTTGCAACCCTGTTCTGCCAAATAGGCGCTGATCTCCATGGCGAAACCGCGAACTTCTTCGAGACTGCGCGGTCCATAGGGACAACGCGCTGAATCACCGACGAAGATGAGTTTTTCGTGAGGCAGCCGCTTTACGATCTCGCGCACCACCGTAAGACCGCCGAAGCCTGAATCGAAGATGCCGATTGGCGCATCTGCACGGGATGAAGCTGAGTATTTCTTGTCGGTGCCTACCATAGAAAAGCGAACGGATCAGTAATGGACCACGACGACGTCGCCGATCTCGATCATCGAGTAAAGATCACGCGCTGCCGAGAAGGGAAGATTCACGCATCCGTGCGAGCCAAATCCCTGACGATAGCGATTGCCGCCAAACGATGACTGCCACGTCGCATCATGGAGTCCCACAGAATTACCCACGAAGGGCATCCAGTAGGTCACGTGGCTTTCATACTCCGGCACGCCTTCGCTTGTCATCTGACCGATAAGAACCGTCGGACTTTGCTTGCGATTGACCGAGAACACGCCGGTCGGAGTACTGCGCCCCGGAGATCCGGTGATGATAGGAGTCTCCCACACCAGATTTCCTGCATTGTCGTAGAAGCGTGCCCACTGCTCAGAAATGTCAACGTCCACATAGCGCGCGCCCCAGTCCTGGCTTCCGAGCGCCGCGAACCCATTACCGCTTTGGATCACCGGGATGTCGATGGCGCCGACCATCTTCGAGTTGACCGCATCGGTGATCTGCGTAACCAGTTCGTTGCTGTTGATCTTCCAGCCGTAATTGCCGCCCTTGACCGTCACGACTTTCCCGTCGGGGCGTGTATAAGTACGCTCGCTGCCCACCGTGTTGCAACTATCGGCAACGCCCTGCGCCCAAGACGTGAGCGCTTCGTTGTTGAATGTTACTTCGCCCACGGGTGATATCGCAACCCACGGTCCGATAGTCGAGGCATCGACCTTAACGACCGGATTACCGCCGATGTTCAAAGCCACGTTGGTCGTGATCAGATCATTGGCGGTCTTCTGTGCCTGAGCCAGGCGCGCATCGTCGCGGAAGACCTCGGGTTTGACAAGGGACTCATTGGAAAGAACAACGTTTTTCTGCAGATTGATGGCGCCCTCGGCAACCTGAGCAGCAACCTTCTCAAGGTCAAGCGTTGAGCCGAGCACCTCGGGGATGATCTCGAACGTTGCCTTATTCGAATTGAACACAACTTTCGCGCTTTGCGGTGCGGTTGCCGTCTCATTCGCCTTGGCAACCACAGGCGCCAACGTATCAGCAAGCCCGTTCGCGCTCATTGCCTCGGTGACAACGTCCGTTTCGTCATGATGGCGAAACACCTCGATGGGCCATTTCCAGATGTTCTGCGACGAAAGAATGGCATCGACAACGGCATCCGATTCAAGCGAAAGCCCCGCCTCATCGGAGGTCATCGACATATTCACGCCCTGACCCTTGATAGTGAAGCGATACGTTCCAACCTTGTCTTCAAGCTCCGCTTGTGCGGTTGGTGCATCATCAAAAGAGATATCCAAACTTGAAAGCGAGGTGTTCGGGAAAACGTGCGATGAGAAAAATGCAGCGCCGCCCAAATAGACTGCACCCAAAAGCCCGACCACGATGGCGCAGGCAATCCCAACGCGCTTCGCGTTGAAGCGCTTCTTGTTCGATCCTTTGATCTCGAAGGGGATGACAGGCGTTGTGTCAGACGCTTCGCCAGCGGACGCGGGTGCATCTTCGTTCGACGTATCCTTGTCCGTTTTTTCCGGCAGCGCCAGAGCCTCCGACGACGAAGTATGTTCGCCCTCAGCTGTTACGGTTGTTTTGGCTATGTCGGCTGTGGTGGCGTCGGGTCTTCCTTCGCCATCCGCGTTATCTGCTTTTTCGAATGTATCAGAGGTGTCTGCGGCTGCCGCTTTGCCTGTTACTTCAACAGCATCCGGCGCATCTGCAACATGCGCGGCATCAGAAGCAACCGCGGGAGACGCCGATGATAAATCGCTCTTCACTTCCAAAGTTTCAGCATCATCTGCTGCTCGCGAATGTTCGCCTTCGGTGTCCCGCTCGCTCTCATTATCGAGATTGTTTTCATGCTTTGAAAAAACCGAATGCTTCGCGCGTGAAGCGACATGCTTTCCTTTAGAGTGCTTTGCCATCGAATACGAACTCCATCCCAAAACCCTACGTGATAATTGTATAAGAAACGAGCAGCTCTGTGCGTGCTTCTTCTCTTTGTGGAGCAGAAAGATGACGACGGTTTGCTCGCTGCGGAAACATTTGAGGCAATTCTCGCTGAAATGCAGTGATTTTTGAAGCGAGGGGGCTGGCGAACCATAAAAAGAGCACTAATTATCAGTGATGGTACGCGTGCCTGACCCGGTGCCCTTATCCGATGTTTTAAGTTCGCTTCCGAAAACGACGCCCTTTTCGCCAAACTTATCCTTAATCGCATCTGTTGCGCTGAGCAAACGCGCACGCGAATCGTCGTCTTTTGCGAGCAGCGCACTCAGAGGAGTCTCACGCTCACGATCCTCCTCCGTATCGATCAGTGCCTGCTGCAGGGGTGCATCCGCATGGAACCCGCTCGCACGAAAACCGACAAGCCTCACACGCGCGCCTTCGTACCAGAGCTTCTCAACAAGTTCAGCGATGTAAGCGGAAAACGCGATATCGTCATTACTGGGAAAAGGAAGTTTGATCTGGGCAGACCTGACACTACGGTCCTCAAAACGCATCTTCAGAGCAAGCGTGGATGCCTTGAGATCCTTTTTCCGCAAGCGCCGCCCGATGCGAGGAAGCAATGACTCGAGCGCCGTAATGACGTCCTCCTTCGTCGTGAGCAATTCCGCGAAGGTGAGTTCATGCGAGACGGATTTACGCTCTCGATCCGCATGCACCAATGAATCGTCAGTGCCCATTGCGCGGGCGCGCATGACATGCGCCGTCTTCCCGAAGATCGATTCCAGCACCTCATCGGGCGCATCGGCAATTTGCCCAAGCGTAGTGATACCTTCTTTGATCAGCCGCTCTTGTGAGCGAGGACCCACCCCGCTCAATACCTTGATGGGTAAGTTACTGAGAAACGACCGCTCCATCCCTGGATACACCACCGTGAGTCCATTGGGCTTGTCGAGGTCGGATGCGATCTTGGCGACTGATTTCGAGGTACCAAGACCGATCGAACACGTGACACCGATCTCGTTCACCGCCTTCTGAATACGCTCAACGATCTGAACCGGATGTTCGCGATTCGCTCGAGTGGGAGTGATGTCGGCGAATGCCTCATCGATCGAGACCTGTTGGATGGAGGGAGTTTCGCGAACGATCTTCGCCATCACCATGGACGACACTTCCCGATAGCGATCGAAGTTGCCCATGGTCCAAATTGCATCAGGACAGAGCCGCTTAGCGGTCGAGGCAGGCATCGCGCTGCGCACTCCATAGGCACGCGCCTCGTAGGAGCAGGTCGATACCACTCCGTGTCGCTCAGCATCGCCGCCGACGATAACCGGCTTGCCCCGCCACTCAGGATGGTCGAGCTGCTCAACGGAAGCGAAGAACGCGTCGAGGTCAAGAAGCAGGATCGCTCTGCCTTCCCAAGGAGGGAGCACCGAAGATGGCTGTTGAGACGAGGTGGTCACTGATCGGTCCTTTGAGCTTGCACTGATGATGCCGATGTGCCGAAGAAGCACAACGCGGAATATGATACATCTGTTCTTTATTTTTGTAACTGCTACAGAAAGAAACACACCGAATACTCACGCACGATTGAGCCATCTCTGGAACACATCAGCACCCACCCCCGACGATTGGACGTTCTAACAATCAGCGCGAGCGTCTTGTCTTGTTGTATTGACCAAGGCAGTTCAATCGTATAGTATAGCGAACATATATTCGTAAGAACAAATGTATTGGGTATTGGTTTGCGCGCATGGATCTACTGAAAAAACTCGAGATATTAGCTGATGCGGCGAAGTACGACGTCGCCTGCACCTCATCGGGCGTGAATCGAAGGGGTAAGGCAGGTCAGCTCGGAGCAGCGTCGAGTGCTGGATGCTGCCATGCGTTTGCCAGTGACGGTCGCTGCATCACCCTGCTCAAAGTGCTCATGACAAACTGCTGCGTCTACGATTGCGCTTACTGCGTGAACAGGAAAAGCAATCAGGCAGTCGAGCACTGTGCCTTTTCGCCACGGGAACTCGCCGACCTCACCATCGAGTTTTACCGGCGCAACTATACCGAAGGGCTGTTCTTGAGCTCAGGCGTTATCGAAAGCGCAGACAGAACGACCGAACTCATGATCGAATGCCTGCGCATCCTCCGTGAAGAATACGGGTTCCGCGGCTATATCCATGCCAAAGCGGTCCCAAACACCTCGCCTGAACTCATTGATGCGCTCGGGCTGTTAGCTGACAGACTCTCAGTGAATCTGGAAATGCCCTCGCACGAAAGCCTTGAGCTGCTCTGCCCGAACAAAACGAAAGACAGCATCTTAAAGCCGATGCGCCAAATCAGAGACAACATCGCAGAAGATGCGGAATCAAAAGCAAGGAGGCAAAAGAAAAGCACTTTCTATCTTGCGCAGACCCGTGCGAAATTGGCAAAGCGCGCTTTCAGCCCCGCGGGTCAGTCAACGCAGATGATCATCGGAGCAACTCCTGAGGACGACTATCAAATCCTTTCCTTAACCGCATCTCTCTATAAGGCGCTTTCGTTGAAGCGCGTCTTCTACTCAGCCTACCTTCCCGTCGTGCAGGATGATCGGCTGCCTTCGACCGATGCGCTCCAGCTGAATCGCGAGCATCGGCTCTATCAAGCGGATTGGCTTTTGCGCTATTACGATTTCAATGTCGAAGAGATCATCGACGAGGACCACCCCTTCCTTGAAACATTGGTTGACCCGAAAGCGAATTGGGCGCTCAACAACCTCGATCTCTTTCCTGTGGAAATCAACACATGCTCCTATGACATGCTCATGCGTGTTCCAGGCATCGGAATACGCGGCGCGCAGCTGATTACCAGAGCGCGCCGTTCAACGGCTCTGCGTGAAGCGGAACTCCGCAAGATTGGCATTGCATTCAAACGCGCACGCTATTTCATTACGTGTAACGGAACATATCAGGGCAAAGGAATCGATTTCTCGCGCGAGACTATCCTTGCAAGGCTCGCCCATCCGCCTCAAGGAGGCAGGCACGGACGGCGTTCAGCAAATCTCGTCGAGGGGCAGATGAGTCTTTTCGAAACGGCAAATACAACCCCGCACGAGAGACATTTCTCACAGCCCGCTCTCATCGAGGTCGCATGATGGCTATTGACACAGATGCCGTGTACGCCTCTTGCGATGACATAGCGCAAGATATTGCATATGTTTTCGACGGAACCATCGAAGGTCTTTTCAGTGCAATCTTTTACTCATACGAGCATCATGAAAATCCCTCCGATGTGTACGCCGAAGGCATTATCCAACCCCGGCTCGATCAATGCATGAAACACATCGATACGAATCCCTCCCATGCAAAGCGCGTTCGAATAGGCATCGAAAGCAAGCTGGGTACATACACCTATCGCTGCATCTTGAAAGCGTTCCAGTCAACGCGTTTTGATGCGCCATTCGCGATCTACCAGTTCGTTCATTATGCGATCGACCTTCAGACGAGAAAGCAGTGCAATAACTGCCCTGACATTCAATGGTGCAAAGATGCCAAACTGACACAAAAGCGTTCGTCATGTCCGCGCGCACGCAAGCAAGCCATCTCCGATATCGCGCATCCCCTCGTTCGCCCACTCCATGAAATGGTCGTCTCCGTCAATAGCGAATGCGAGAAGATACGCCAGTTCGCGCGTTTCAAGCACCTTCGTGATGAAACCGCTGATCTTTGGTTCGCGAAAGTGAACCCGAAAGCATCTGTTGTTCCCTTCGTCCTCGATCATTTCGTCGAACGTTTCAATATCCAGCCATTCATTTTGTTCGACGAGGTACATTTTGTCGCTGGCGTCTGGGATGGCAAGAAGCGATACTTCGTCGACACCTCATCCAATGACTTGCTTTCGTATTTACCCGAACAGACAAGGCAGGAGGTGTTCATCCAGAAAGCATGGACCAAGTTCTATCGAGCCGTCGCCATCGAGTCGCGCTACAACCCAGAGCTCAGACGAAGTTTCATGCCGAAACGATTCTGGTCCAACCTCGTTGAAATGCAGGAAGATATATTTGGTATCGAGCGTCATCGTTGACCGCAGGTCTTGTCGCCTCGGCGTTGTTAACGTACAATACGCAGGCACGATGATTGTGATGCCAGCGTGGCTCAACGGTAGAGCAACTGATTTGTAATCAGTGGGTTGCGGGTTCGATTCCTGTCGCTGGCTCCAGTTTTTCTCATTCACGCTTCTTAACACACAGAGCATTACACGGGTAAACATCTGGACATAGGCACAGCGGGCGAGATAAATCTCGCCCGCCTGCAGCAATCGTGGCAAAACCCCGTGGGCATACACGCTCCAACCATAACAAATCCTTGCAACAAAAAGCGGTCGCTGGATTAAACCAACGACCGCATCATGCTTGGTGGAGGCGCGGAGGATCGAACTCCGGTCCATACCAAATCCTTGAAGAGGCTCTACAAGCTTAGTTTGCGATTAACGTTTGAAGATCGCTCAGTTCGCAAACAGACATTGCGTTCTCGAGTCGGTTCAATCTTTTCCACATCCATACCGACTACGTGATGTAGAGCATTCCCCTCAAATGACGCCGCCCCTAAATCGGGGAAAGTCTAGGTTTGGCGGATGGCGCTAATTAAGCAGCCATGGCGAGCGCCGGAGCGCTCTGAGTTTTAGTTTTGCCAATTAATTTTGACAGTACCCCTGTTTAACGTGGTGAGGAGACCACGACCTGCTCCTCTTCTTAGACCTGCCATGTCGAAACCAGTCGCCCCCAAAGGGTATTGGAATTATACGCTTCACCACTGCAGAGTCAAGGGTAGTAAACACTGCTACTTCTTCAGGAAATTCAATCCCTCGCTGATATCAGAAAACGTATCTTTGAGTTCAGCGGCGATTTCCTTGCCATCTTTATAAATGGCATTGATATCAGAGGTTGCCTCCGCAATGCCCTCGCGCGTAATTCCAAGATCGAACTCTTCCCCATCACCCGCACGGACAACGCGCGTGCCCTCGTCATCATCTACGACCGCTTCCTCAACGATTTCGTACTCGTCCATATCGACGTAATAGTATTCCTGCTCGTTACCGTCTTCGTCGATCAGCACGAATCCGATCTCGTTATCATCCTCATCAAAGAGATAGGCGTAGATATCGTCCTCTTCGATCTCCATCTCGATGGCTTCGATCTCGAGTTCATGATCATCTTCGATAGAGTACCCTTCATCAGCAAGGTCATCAGACTCATTTGCGTCTTGATCATCCGCATCAAAGCCGTCGTAATCAGATTCATTATCCGTGATGAAACTATCGAAGGCGCGTTCCTGATCGGACTCCATTGCCTCGGGACCCAATATCTCATCAACGTCATCCTCGACGTCTTGGATCTCGGTTTCCTGATCGATCTGTTCCGCCTGCGTTTGCGGCATATCTTCCATGACGTCAAGTTCTTGTTCAAGGGTCATGATAGCTCCTAAAATCAGCGGTTTGTCATCTCTGGCACTAGGTATACCATAACGTCCGGACGCAATGCCTCAAAGCATTGCACCTGTGACGAGTTTGAGAACTTTGCTCCGGCGCGAAAAGGCCTTCGCGCAACCACTATGAGCGACTGCGATTCTTCAAGGCACGCTCGATCTCGCGTTTCGTATCCTTTTCCTTCAAAGAATTGCGCTTATCGTAGAGCTTCTTGCCCCGCGCGAGTGCAATCTCGACTTTGACAAGATTATTTTTGTTGAAATACATCTTGATCGGAACGATCGCAAGCCCCTTCTCCTGCGTCTTTTCAGCAAGATAACGAATCTGCTTCTTGTGCAAGAGTAGCTTGCGCCGCCGGTCAGGGTCAACATTAGCGATATTGCCGTTTTTGAACGGAGCGATATGCAAATTGTTCAACCATGCCTCGCCATTACGAATAAGCGCGAAGGTGTCTGTCAGCTGAGCGTTCGAGTCACGCAAGGACCGCACTTCCGTACCGGTAAGCTCAATGCCCGCCTCGAACGTCTCAAGGATCTCGTAGTCGTGAAACGCTCGGCGATTCTTCGCGATGGTCTTTTGGTCACGCTGCGACACGCTCGCACCCCGCTATCAACGCTCGTCTTCGGTGTCGTCAAAACACTCAGGCATGATATTGAGCGTCGTATCAATGCCCGGGAAACCTTCGGGAGCACATGCCGAGGTATCGTTCATGACTTCAGCGTCACTTTGATATTCGATCGTCTCATCATCAAGCTCACGCGCCACCTGCGCATCATCGGGCGCTTGGCTTCCGAAAGCATCTCCTTCAGCGCCCGCCAGTGACGACGTTGATGAAAGCGGGCGGATGAGCTGGCTCATGATCTGGGGCGAAGCTTGGATATCCATAGCCTGCGGCATCGCATCAAGCGAGCGAGCAACAAAAGCAGATTTCTGAACCGGTGCTTCCAAAGGCGCATCCTCAGGTGTTCCCGCCTCATCAAGAGGCATCTCAACCGTTGACATCACCGACACGCTTTGATCGAACACGGGCAAAGGCTTAAGCCCCGGCATCACATCGAGCGGAACCTGACCCATTGCATTCATCGGGGCAGGCGACCCCTCTGCCATCCCGTTCACTCCCATCATCTCAGCCGCTTCCGCCATCTCCGCAACCTCGGCGGTTCCAGCCGCTTGAACCGGAGCGTTCAGAGGTTGCAGAGAGGATGGCTGCAGAGGCTGTTGATAGCCGAAAGGCATCGGGGCTGCATGCATAGCATGTTGCGGATACGCGCTCGCCATCGGCTCAGGGGCAACATTGCCTGGCATGAGCGCAAAGATCTTCCGATTGAGGTCATCAACTTCGCGCTGCAGCCGCTCAAGATCATCGCTTGCCGCCTCATCAGCCGCCGCGGGCTCGATGTCCTTTCTGAAGGGACGCTCAACCTTTGGAGAGACGCCAGGCACAAAAGTCGCATCCTCCTCAAGATCAAGTGCGAACCGTGTCAAAAGCTTGATGGTGTCCTCGATATCTGAGAGACTCACCATCTCGTTAGGCGTGTGCATATAGCGAAGGGGAACGGAAACAAGTCCCGTAGGGATGCCGCTTTGTGAAATCTGGATTGCGCGGGCGTCGGTGCCCGTCACACTCGGCTCTGCCTCAATCTGGTATGCGATATCCTCAGCTTCCGCCGCCGCAACAAGCCGCTCGAACACATGGGGATTGATGTTCGGACCGCGGGCGATCACGGGACCGCCGCCCAGTTTGATATCGCCGTATTTCGTCTTGTCAATCCCCGGATAATCCGTCGCATGGGTAACGTCGAAGGCAACGGCAACATCGGGGTTGATGGAAAAGGCGCTGGTGGTGGCACCGCGCGTTCCGATTTCTTCTTGCGTGGTAATGGCGGCAATGAATGAACCGATCATCTGACCGTTTTTCGCCAGAGCCTCAAGTACGCTGCACGCAATGAAAACGCCGCACTTATCATCAAATGACTTGGACACGGCAATCTCATTGCCCATGCGCTCAAACCCAACGCCGAAGGTGATCGGATCGCCGACGCGGACTTTCCGCTTCACTTCCTTGGCAGGAAGCCCCAAATCAATAACGAGTTTATCAAGACCGGTGACCGTTTTCCGCTCATCGACATCGATCAGATGGATGGGCTTGCGTCCCACAACACCCCGCAGCACTTCGTGCTCGGTATGAACATCGACGCGCATACCCGGCAGAATGGCTGCATCGACACCGCCGATTGCAGCGATGGACAAGAAACCCTCATCGGAAATATAGGTGACCATGAGACCGATCTCATCCATGTGAGCCGCCAGCATGAACACGGGCGTCGTGATCTGGGTGAGCCGCTCGCCACCCTCATCATAGGCATCCGCCAACGACGAGCCTGCATCAGGACTTTGCTCGTAGGTATAGTCGTCATACACCTCGATATACCCCTCACGCTGGGCATCCCCCGATAAAATCGCATGCACCGAACCCATCGTATCGGTGTGGATCTCATCAGCACAATCAGCAAGACGCTTGCGCACCAGCTCCGCCACCTGCTCCTCAAAGCCAGTGGGTGAAGGCGTTTCGACGAGCTTCTTCAAGAATTTGATCTGATCCTTTTTCATCGGTTTCTCCTACCAGTATTCGCGTTTCGTTTTCCGTTTATGCTTCACAGGATCGCGAAAATCAAGCTGCATCTGTCCATCAGTGTGATCTTTGCTCGCCCGTTTATGTTCTATCTTGACGATCTCCCACGACAGCGCCGCATTACCGAACATCTCCAACATATGCAACCGCGCATCATGCGCATTCGCCTTCGACCCCAACCGAGCCGCGCTCTCGAATTCGAACAAACCACGCGCCCTGTTATCAGAAGCGTTCGGCGATATGTAATGAGCAGTGAACGTTGCCAAAGCCGAATTTCCTTCCGTGTATTGGCATGCAATCATCTTATCAAATTCGCACCATCAACAATGCTTTGGGCGATAATGTTTAGAGCAGATCGTAAAAGGAGATGAACATGCAGACCTACAAGCAGGAATTCATTGATTTCATGGTGGAGAGCAACGTTTTGAAGTTCGGCGATTTCACCCTGAAAAGCGGCAGGCGCTCTCCGTTTTTCATGAACGCAGGTGCGTATGTGACCGGAGACCAGCTCCACCGCCTCGGGCTCTTCTACGCGCAAGCGATCCACGACGCTTTCGGTCTTGATTTCGACATCGTCTTCGGACCAGCCTATAAAGGCATTCCGCTTTCCGTGGTCACCGCGATGGCGCTCAAGGAGCTCTTCGACAAGGACGTGAAATGGTGCTCGAACCGCAAAGAGGCTAAAGATCATGGCGAAGCGGGCATCCTTTTGGGCAGCCCCCTTGAAGATGGCGATAAGGTGCTCATCGTCGAAGATGTGACCACGTCGGGCAAGTCGATTGATGAGACCTACCCGATCCTGAAAACAGCTGCCGATGTGAATATCGTCGGTCTCATGGTTTCGCTCAATCGCGAAGAGGTCGGCAAAAGCGGCACGATGAGTGCTATCGAAGAAGTCAGCGAGAAGTACGGCTTCCCCACCGCCTCCATCGTTTCAATGAGCGAGGTTACGGATTATCTCCATGGCAAGAACGCTGCGGGTCATGCCGTGATCGATGACGAGATGATGGAGCGCATCCGCCAGTACTACGCACAATACGGTGTGAAGGGTTCGCTCTAGCGAAACGAGAGCGTACGGACTACCTCGTTGTGTCCTCGTCCATGCCAAACGGCGGGATGAAGCTCTCGAGGGCTGCATCACCCTCTTGCCACCAATACTCCTCAATGCCCAGGTCATCGGCGAAGTTGAGTAATTCCTCATACTCTGCCGCATCCACACGCCTGGCAAGTTCAGGATGATGGCGAAGCTCTGCAGCCGCTCGCGTGTCTCCCGCCGCGGCATCACTTACAAGCACGGGCGTGTACTGGCTCATGAGGGAGAGCTTGACAGCATCGCCATACCGCTCGTGCAAAAGGCGCACCACGGCTTTCGCATCATCAAGATGACCGGGCAAAAGCAAGTACCGCACAACCACGCCGCTCGTCATCCGCGGCAAGCCCGCAAAGGTGTCGAAGGTGGCAGGTCCTACCTGAGCGACCATCTCATCAAGAGCTGCAAGAGCGCGCGGAGGATAATCGGAAGCATGCGAGAGCGCCCGAGCAAGCTCGGCATCAGCATATTTGTAATCCGTCAAATAGATATCGACAAATCCGCGATTCGCCTTGATGTTCGATACGCTCTCATACCCTGATGTATTCCATACGATGGGTAAATCGCATCCACGCTCGCGCGCACACCGGATTGCTTCTCGCACCTTATCGGAGTAGTGCGTCGGGGTGACCAGATTGATGTTCAAGGCGCCCTGCTCCTTGAGGGAAAGCATCATATCCGCAACCTCATCGACTGAAACCACGCGACCGACTTCGCTTTGAGAGATGACGCGGTTTTGACAATACACACAGCCAAGCGAGCAGAACGAAAAGAAGATTGCTCCGCTTCCTACGGTTCCACACAAAGGGGGCTCTTCCCAGAAATGGAGCGCCGAGCGAGCAACCACCATCTCTGTGCCCGCGCCGCAATACCCGCGCTGTCCCGCCTCGCGATCAACCCCGCATGCCCGCGGGCATAGCACGCACCCGCTCTGTTCCATGGTTAATTAGATGAATAGTCGAACGATGAACCGAATGCAGTCTCGAGATAATCGTCTTCGTCGTCGAAAAGATCGGATGCACCATCATGCTCATGCGGATAGAGACTCTCCGCTCGCGACCAGTCAAGACCATATGCCTCATGGTTCGAGTCCGTCTTATAGACCAAGGCGAGTGCCGCAGGGGACTTCCCCGCACCACCGATGATTGCAAGAAGCTCGAGCAAGTGGAACGCAGACTCAGCCTGCGGGATGATAAGCTCGTAGTCGTCTGCTGCCATGATTGCGGCAGACACTTCACTCATGAGCATTTCGGCGGTATAAGGACACTCGAACCGCTGCGCCTTGACCGCTTCGATGACAGCAGCCGCCTCCGGTGTTGCGGGCGTGGGCTGCCAGCCTTTGAGCTCAAGGCTCGAAACCGTCCGTTTCGAATGCTCCACGAGTGCCGATATCTCGATTGCGGAGAGGATGGATGAGACAGATTGCAGCGTTGCATCGATATGCGCAAGCTGTGCGCCACCGGGACTTACCACGGTCTCGATGCGAGAGAAGATGACATCAAGAAGGGGTTTTGCCTGCTCGATTGCCTTTTCTTCCCCGCCAACGAAACACATCATGTTTTCGCGATCAAAGGCATGCTTGGCAACCTTGTCGATAACAACGAGCGGCGCTTCGACCATCGCAAGTGAGCTTATGGTCGTAACCGCGCTGATCTCATTCGCGAAATTAGGCGTGGTTGCGCTCATGTCCACGATCGTGATGGAGCCTTCAATGCTCTGAACAATTCCATCTTGGCCGAAGTAGATATCCTCAAGCTGAGACATGGAAGTGCAATAGGTCAGCATGTACTCCGCGCTCGTGATGTCATCGGTGCGCGAAAAGCCCGCTTCTGCAAGGCGAGGCTCAAGATACTCGATGAGCCGGATATTGCCGAGGTACACATAGTTCGTCATTATTCGTTATCTCCCTTGACATCTCCCTTGACCTTGCGTGCGATACGATCGGCGATGGAAAGATTCTTGCGCTTATCGCGTCCCCAGAACACCACAGCCAGCATTCCCGGTCCCACATGCGAACCGATGACCGGACCGATCGACGAGGAAATGAACAGAATCTCGTTGTCCTCTTTCTGCAATGCCTCTTTGAGTTTTTGGGCGTCCTTCGGACAATCGGCATTCCCGATGACAACATCGTTCGCATGCCCTTCTTTGACAGCATTCTTCTTGTAATACTCGACGAGCTGCTTGATGCCCTTCTTGCGTCCGCGGGCAACACCGATCAGCTGGAGCTTGCCGTCAATATCGATCGTGAGCAGCGGCTTCACATCGAGCGCAGAACCGGCGACGGCAACCGACGCAGGAATCCTACCTCCGCGGCGCAGCGCATTCAAGTCCTCCACCATGAATTCGCAATCAACGAAATAGCGCGCCTCGCTTGCCCACTTCGCAAGCTCAGCAGCATCAAGTCCTTTCTCCCATTGCTTGATCGCCTCGTAGACAAGCAGCCCCTCAGCAACCGAGGCAAGCTTCGTGTCAATGATATGCAGCTCGAAATCGGGGTACTGCTCAAGGATCTGATCTCGCACCAAAAGCGCCACATCATAGCTTCCCGAAAGCCCGCTCGTAAACGAAAGATAAACCGTAGGGGCACCGGTGCGCGCCGCCTGCTCGAACGTTTCGGTCAGAATAGGGATCGAAAGCTGCGCGGTTGACGGCTCAGCGCCCTTGCGCATGCCGCCGTAGAAATCAACCGCGGAAATGCTTTGGAACAGGTCATCATCGAACGTACCGCCATCCACGATATAGGGGAACTTGAGCAGCGAGATGCCTTCCTGCTCGATAATCTCATGGGGAAGATCACAGCATGAATCGATGATCAGATTGCATTGCGGCATTGACATTCACCTTTCCTTGAGTGCGGATCACGTCGTGAAAACGAGCTGGGTGGGGTCCCCGTCGAATTTGCGCTTCACATATTGCAGGCATTCATACGCGATGCCGATCGCAGGTCCTACGTGCGACCCGAGAACGGGGCTCACCGGAAGCACAGAAACGCTGTGCCCGACGAAATCCTCCACAAGCTCCTTCAGCTTATCAAGTGCGGAGGTAGGCTTGCCGATATAGTGCAGCATGACCCGTGCAAGTCCATGCTCCTCAACATCGTCTTTGAACGTTTGGAAAATGGCTTCGATGGCTTTCTTCGTGGTGCGGACTTTGACGAAATCGGTGGGAATGCCGTTCTCCACCGTGAGCACCGGTACGATCTTGATCATATTGCCGAGCAGTGCACGTGCACCGCCGATACGTCCGCCCGCCTTCAGGAAGGTGAGCGATTCGGGGGCGAACAGGATGCGCGAACACATGACGGCATTGATTGCACTCGCCGCACACTCTTCAAGGCTGCCGCCCTCATTGCGCGTATCCGCTGCATCAAGGGCAGGAAACGCCTCATCGTATCCCGCGCTCGTCGAATCGATCAACACGCACGTGAAATCAAGGTTGTGCGCCTTCACCGCACGGGCCGCGCGAATGGCGCCCTCATAGGTGCCCGAAAGCTCTGAGGACAAAAACACTCCGAGCACACTGTCGCCGCATTGTGCAGCATCTTCCATGAATGACTCGAAGGTATGCTGGGAGGGCTGGCTCGAAGTGGGGATATCGTTGATGCGCTGGTCGATCGTTTCATAGAAGGCATCGATATCGAGTTCGCTCTCGACGTGCTCTTCGCCATCGAAATGCAGATAGAGCGGCATGACGGTGATATCCTCTTGACGAGCAATCTCCTGAGGGATCGATGAGACCGAATCTGTGATTATACGGATCAATGCCCCTCCTGCCTTCGTGGTCCACCCAAGACGTGCAAACTACGTATGAACATGACGCAGCTGCGAAACCATTTCTTGCCGGCGCGCAGCGAGCGACTGTTCAAGACCAACGGGATACGTATGCGGATTGAGCATACGGAGTTGGCTTTCATCAAGTGTATCCAATTCCCGCGCTGCCCGCTCCCGCGCGGCAAGCGCATTGCGATTCTTTTCGGCAAGGACAACATTTCCGTCCGTGCAAAGCGGCACCAGCAGATCCTCGTGGCGTTTACCCTTGAGTTGTTTTTGGCGAAGGGGGTCAACGGGATCGACGATGATCTCCTCATCGTGGATGCCCCGCTCGATGTCATACACCATATCCCCAGCGATATGTCCGTCCACGGAGAAATAGCGACGAACATTGAGCACACCGGGCAGCGTGAGCTTCGCCGCAGACTCCGAAATCTTGAGGCAGTCTTCCCATACGCCGTTACTCCCCTTAATGGCGGAAAGCTTGTACACACCCCCGAGCGTCGGTTGATCGTAGGCGGTGGCGAGCTTCGTGCCCACACCCCACGAATCAACAGGTGCGCCCTCATTCAGAATGGAAGCGATCGTATGCTCATCGAGATCGTTCGAAATCACAATCTTTGTATCCGTAAGCCCCGCTTCATCGAGTTTGCGCCGCGCCATCTTTGCGAGCCACGCAAGGTCACCCGAATCGATTCTGATGCCCGAGAGATGCTCACCACGCGCTTTCATCTCAAGTCCCACGATGATGGCGTTGTCAATACCCTGCTCCACATCGAAGGTATCCACGAGCAGCGTGGTGTTATTGGGGAACAGACGCGCATATTCCCGAAACGACTCAAGTTCGCTGTCGAACGCCATGACCCAGGAGTGCGCATGCGTTCCTGAAACAGGCAAGTCGAAGAGCTTGCCCGCGAGCACATTGGACGTAGACGCGCATCCACCGACTACGCTCGCGCGCGATGCCCACACGCCCCCCAGTCCCTGAGCACGCCTCAGTCCGAACTCAGCAACAGGTGCACCCTTTGCTGCACGGCATACCCGCGCCGCCTTCGTGGCGATGAGCGTTTGGAAATTGACACAGTTCAAAAGCGTGGTCTCAAGGAGCTGACATTGCATGACACTGCCCGTAACGCGCAGAATCGGCTCATGCGGGAATACCACCGTGCCTTCGAGAACCGCATCGATATCCACCGAAAGGCGCATCGTGCGCAAAAATTCCAAAAAGTCTCTCTCAAAGAGCGATCCGCCAAGCGGGGACTCGAGCGTCGAGAGGTACGCGATATCATCCTCGGAAAAGGAATACGCCTCGATAATATCCGCAAGTTGCGCCATGCCGCAGGCGATCGCGTAACCGCCCTTAAAGGGGTAATCCCTGAAATACATCGTGAACGCTGCTTGGTCATCGCATTTGCCCGCAAGGAAATACCCTTGCGCCATCGTGAGCTGATAAAGATCGGTCAACATCGACCATTCGGTATGCATAGAACTACTCAGTCTCCTTGGTGCTTTGTCAGCGCGTCTTAGGTGAGGAGCCATCCGAAGGGGCGCCCTCGGATTTCTTTGCGTTCTTCACGTTCCTTGAACGGCGCAATTTGCGTCCGCCCTGCTTCTTCTCTCCCGAAGACGCACCCGCATTTGTAGATGCGCCTGCGTTGTTTTCGCTCCCGTGATTCTTTTCCATCTTGCCCGCGGCGTCTTTTTGTCCTTTGGGCTTGCGCTGAGAGGAGCGCTTCTTGTTCCGTTTCGCTGCAGGAGCATCATCATGCGCAAGACCCGATGACTTATGACCGGGGCGAAGTTTATGGGAAGTTCCCGCTTCACCCATCTGCTCGCGCTTCTTCGCGCCCTGCTCTGAGGACTGCGCACCACCCGAGATCTTGGTCGAACGCCGCTTAACCTGCCGGCGCTTCTGGGTTGTCTGCTCGCCTGACTGATCAGCTGAATTGCGCTTCTTCGACCGGCGCCGCTTCGAAGGACTCTTCTTCTCGAGCGCATCGCCGCCGCGCTTGGGCTTGCCATGATGGACCGCTTGCGCGCTGCCCAGCTTATCGCGTCCGGTAAATTGAGATGTGGAGAAGATCTCGCTCGGCACGATCAAGTGCGGAGCATTGACCTCATGCGCTAAATCCCACCCGTGCGCATCGATGCTCGTGGGACGCTTGCCCTCTTGAGGAGCGTCGAAGCACTCGAGCGGAACGTTGATTGGCTTTTCATCCTCAACGCGTAGCTTGACTTCTTCACGCGGGATATCCAACGACTCGACCTTCGCCTTGCCATCGGGCGTTTCCACAAACGATCCCACTTTGGGAGCGCGCGCCTTGAAATCCTTGTACGCCTCATCCTCATAGCGCAGACAGCACATGAGCCGTCCACACAACCCCGAGATCTTCTGCGGATTCAAAGACAGATCCTGGTCTTTCGCCATCCTGATAGAGACGGGCTTGAATTCGCCTCCCATCGTTTTACAGCAAACGATCTGACCGCAATGACCCAAACCGCCAACGATACGCGCTTCATCGCGCACGCCGATCTGCCTCATGTCGACGCGAACGTGGAAATGAGACGCAAGCTTGCGCACCAGTTCGCGAAAATCAATGCGTTCCTCGGCTTCGAAATAAAAGATTGCCTTATCGCCTTCAAGCAGGTACTCGACCGAGACAGGATGCATATCCTCATTGTTCTCACGCGCGAGCTCTTTGAAGACCGGCATTGCCTCACGCCCGCGCTGCTCCATCTCTTTCGCGCGCGCCAAATCCCCTTCATTTGCCAAGCGGAGCACCGGCTTGAGCGGGCTCTTCAGATTACCGAGCGCCTCTTCGTCTACCTCGAAAATATCTCCTGCCGCGCGTCCGATCTCAGTGCCGCGCGCCGTGCTCACCACGACGTCGTCTGCTGAATGGATATCAAGGTCCCCCGGATCGAACCAGAGCGTTTTAATGTTATAAGGCAGGTTAACAGGGAGTACCCGTACCATCAAAAACCTCTCTTACTTGTAAAAGAACCACATCAAGGCATGTTTCTGGTGACACATTATAGTCTAGTGCCCCCTCCGTTTCCTTGATGGTGGCAAGCGCATCCGCTACCCGAGCAATATCGGTCCGTTGCGCAAGTGAAATGATATCGGCGGACACATCGGTGTTGATGATCAGCTCAGGTGTGCCTGCATGGGCAACGGCGATATCGCGCAGCCACGAGCTAATGATCGCAACCGTTTGGTGAAGCGCCTCAAGCGTTTTGGCGGTAAGCTGGCGCTTGTTCTTCGCTTCGATCTGACGTACTGCCGACTTCGCGAGGAAGTCAGCATTTTTGGCAAGCTCCTGCTCCTGCTTCACCCGCACTTCATCAAGCGGCGCTTTCGAACTGACGACAAGGTCGCGTGCCGCGCGGATCACCTGCCAGTCGGTATACGTTGGAATCTGCGCGAGCAGCGAGAGAAGGCTTGCACGGAAATGAATGCGCTCGTTGCCATGTGCGCGCAGAAAAGCGATCGCCTTTGTGATGGAGCCGGAGCACGACTCAATGGCGGCACGACCCAAAAAGAGCTCAGCGCCCGTGTTCTGCACCACGATTCCTGCCGCTTCCTCAGGAGGAATATGGCGAAACGGTACGATCTGGCAGCGCGAGGCAATCGTGGGAAGAACGCTTTCACGCGTGCGCCCAAGCAGGATCATCACCACATTGTCGGGTGGCTCCTCCAGCGTTTTCAAAAACGCATTGGCAGCAGAAACGCCCATCAAATCGACGCGATCGATGATGTAGATCTTCTTATGCGCTTGGATGGGCGCGTAGGAGACATCGGAGACCACCTCGCGGATCTGCTCAATCAAATATCCTCCCGCGCCTTCGGGCTCAAGGTAGTGGATATCGGGGTGTGTCCGACGCATCGCGCGCGTGCAATTCTCACAGTCCCCGCATTCGCCACCGCGTGGACCTTGACCGCCTTTGGGACAAATGAGCGCTTGGGCAAGCGCGAATGCTGCCTGCAGCTTGTTCGATCCGGCAGGTCCGGTGAACAGATATGCATGAGTCACATGGTCGGTCTTCACGCTCGTGCGAAGGAATTCCCTCACCTGCGGTTGCCCGAGGATATTCTCGAATGCATCCCCCATGCGCTACGATTCCCCGTCATCGGCATGTACATGCGCGCGGTCATACTCCTCAAGCATCTCGTCGAGTGCAAAACTCCCATCAACAAGCCACGGGAAGATATCCGCAAGCGCTGAAAAAATCTGCTGCGCCGCATCGGAGTGCAGCCCTGAGGTATCGATACACGTAATGCGCTCGGGATTGTGCTGCGCCAGTTCGTCGAACGCGTGCTCGACCGTATCATGGAAGCGCCGCCCGGCAACTTCCAAGCGGTCATTCGCATACCGACGATGCACGCGATCGATCTTTTCCGCGCGATCAGGACAGGTGATGAGCAGCGTCTTATCAGGCGTGATGCCCGCACTCGCGAAAGCATTTGCGCTTTTGATGAAATCAGAGGAAAGCCCACGACCATAACCTTGGTACGCAAGCGTCGAGTCAGTGAACCGATCACACAGCACCACCGCCCCGCGCTCAAGCGCCGGTTTGATGACCTCGCTCACCAGCTGCGCCCGAGCCGCCTCATAGATCAGAAGCTCGGCTTCAGGGGTGAGCTCGTTGTTCGCGATATCGAGCACGATCGCGCGCAGTTGTTCGCCGACCGAAGTACCACCGGGTTCGCGAACATGGACGACCTCAAGCCCATATGCCCTGAGCACATCGGACAGAAATCGGATGTGGGTTGACTTGCCAACACCATCCCCGCCTTCGAAGGTGATGAATACACCCGCGTGACCAGTCATGTTCGCCACCATGCTCCTCGCAAGCCTACTCAGCATCCGCGGTTGCGCGATAGCATTGCGCGACCGCCGCCGCAACCGTGTCAGCCACGCGTGGATCGAACGGATCAGGCATCACGAAATCGGGCGTGAGCTCCTCATCGCTCACAAGGGATGCGAGTGCGCGCGCCGAGGCAAGTTTCATGTCCTCGGTAATGCGCGGTGCCCTGACAGCAAGCGCACCCTTGAAGATACCGGGAAACGCAATGACGTTATTGACCTGATTGGGAAAATCCGACCGTCCTGTGCCCACAATGGCAGCGCCCGCAGCCTTTGCCTCATCGGGGAAGATCTCAGGAGTTGGATTCGCCATGGCGAATACGATCGCATCGTTTGCCATGGAATGCACCATCGCAGGGCTCACGGCGTTCGGACCCGACACGCCGATGAAGATATCAGCGCCCACCATCGCCTCAGCCAGCCCGCCAGTCACGCCCCGCGGGTTCGTGAGCGGCAGCATCGCGCGCTTCGCATCGTTGATATGCGGATCATCTTCGCGAATGATGCCCGAGCGGTCGCAGATGATAACGTCGTTGAAGCCGTAGCGCAAAAGTAAACGCGCAATGGCAAGCCCCGCAGCGCCCGCGCCGTTCATGACCACCTTCGCACTCTCAGCGCTCTTCCCCACAAGCTTCAAAGCGTTGATGAGCGCGCTGAGGACAACGATGGCCGTCCCGTGTTGGTCATCGTGGAAAACGGGGATGTCGAGCACCTCGTTCAGCCGCTCTTCGATCTCAAAGCAGCGCGGCGCAGAGATATCCTCGAGGTTTATGCCACCAAACACCGGCGCGATCATCTTGCACGCTTCGATGATTTCATCAGTATCTTGGGTATCAAGACAAATAGGGAAGGCATCCACATCGGCGAACGTCTTGAAAAGCGCGCACTTTCCCTCCATGACGGGGAGCGCCGCGCACGGTCCGATATTGCCAAGACCAAGCACTGCACTGCCATCGGTAACCACAGCAACGCAGTTTCCCTTCATGGTAAGGTCGTAGACCTCGTCCACATCGGCAGCTATCTTCTCGCACGGCGTGGCAACCCCAGGCGTGTAGGCAACAGCCAAATCGTAGCGGGTCTTGATATCCATCTTCGGAACGACCTCGAGCTTGCCTTTCCATGTGCGATGCATTTCAAGCGCTTCGTCTGCGATAGACATGTCAACCGCTCCTTTTTCTTCGATCGTTGAGTTCGTATTCATATCTGACAACGTCCTGCGTGTTCGCGCATATGACGCAAAATGCCGGCTATCATTGTATACCTAAGAAAAACTTCACCGCCGCAAAGTTGTGTGCGTATTCTTTTGCTCTACACTGAATCAAAGGCACGAAACGGAATGCTTTTTCGTACACGGCACGGGAGCTTTTCGAATCATGCTTTCACTGAGACGTGCTATGAGAAAGAGTGACCATGGGGCAAAACCAAGGGAAAACCACTCCCCTTCCGAAAGACGAGCACATAACCTGCAATGCGTTCGCTGATGAGGATGTGGCTGCCGAAGGAGGAAAAGCGTCTTCCGTCCTCCATCCGGTACGCATAGCGCATGCCGTGTACGCAGGCATTCGCGAAGCAGCAACTACCTTGCGCAGTGATTGCGCTGAGGCCATCCAACAAGCTTGGCACGCGTCCAATGATGCTCATCCTGATGCGTGCGAAACATCGGTGCTTCGTTCAATGATCGAAAACTCACTCATCGGTAAAGAGCACGGCATGCCTATCTGCCAAGACACCGGCAGCGTTTGGGTTTGTCTTGAGGTTGGCGAAGCTCTGAGCATTCCCGGCAACATCTTCTCGCTCGTTCCTGAAGCGGTGCGTGCGGCATACACCGAGGGGAAGCTCCGCATGAGTCTTGTCAAAGATGCGCTGTTCGATCGGAGCAATACCACGGACAACAATCCGGCATTCTGCGAGATCAAGCTCGTACCAGGTCGGGCGTGCAAAATACACATCATGCTGAAAGGCGGCGGATCCGATAACGCTTCGCGCATCATCATGCTTCCCCCAAGCGCGGGTAAAGAAGGCATCAAACGCGAAGTCCTCGCATGCGTTTTTGAGAAGGCGGCGAATGCATGCCCGCCTCTGATCGTCGGTGTGGGTGTGGGAGCAACCTTCGACAAGGTTGCTGGTCTTTCAAAGCAAGCGCTCTTGCGTCCGATTGGCTCGCCTGCCCAAAGCGAGGAGGCGGCGGCGTTCGAGCGCGAACTTCTGGACGCCATCAATGAGACAGGTATCGGGGCTGCGGCACTCGGTGGACACACAACCGCCCTTGCGGTACATCTCAATACTGCGCCATGCCATATCGCCGCGCTCCCCCTTGCTATCAACATGGGTTGTTCGGCTATGCGCTCGGCAACCTATGAGCTCATCAATGACGAAGGCATCGCCCTTTCCTATCCAGCAGCACAAACGTGGGAATATGAGGACACCCTATGACAAACACCATCCATCTCAACGTTCCTTGCTCCCGCGCTGATCTCGAAAAACTCCGCGTAGGAGATGAGGTGCTCATCTCGGGCATTATCTATACGATGCGCGACGCAGGACACGAGCGCTGCTTGCGCATGCTCGAAGATGAGGGTGCGCTTCCTTTTGGGCTTAAAGGTCAGGTTATCTTCTACGCAGGACCCACACCCCCGACCGGCAGCCAGCCCTTTGGCGCCATCGGGCCCACCACGGCATCGCGCATGGACTTTGCAACGCCGAAATTGCAGCAAGCGGGCATCATGGCAACCATCGGCAAGGGAAAACGCTCGCAGGAGGTCGTTGATTCCTGCAAAGAAACCAAAAGTGTGTATTTCGCAGCCGTAGGTGGAATCGCTGCGCTCCTCGCAAAGTGCGTTACGAAAAGCGAAGTCGTCGCTTGGGAAGATTTAGGAACCGAAGCGCTCCATCGCATCGAGGTACACGATCTTCCCGTGTTCGTGGAAGTGGACACCGAGGGCAACGATCTGTATCGCCAGATTGAAAGGGATACCGCCGGTACATCTGCATCGAAATGATGTACTCCCGCTCAATGCGAATATAACGCCAGCTGTTACGCCTTCTTCGTGGACGCCTTGCGTTTTGACGAGCGACGCTTCGACCCGCCCTTTGACTTCGTCTTCGCCTCTTCCGCCTTCGCCGGACAATCATAATTCGGGCAGAGCTTCCATGGACCACGCGTGGTTTTCACGATGACCATGGGCGCGCCGCACGATTCGCATGTCTCTTCTGTTGCGGTCAGCTCGCCATATTGCGGCAGAGGATAACGCGTCTGACATTCTTCGAAATTCTCACACGTGATCGAGCGTTTGAGCGTTCGTGGATTGCGACGCGCAACCATCTGCGACGTCTTCCCGTTCGCCTTGCATACCGGACACTCTCCCACGACAAGGTCGGGCTCTTGGTTTGTAGAGCAATTCGGATCGATGCACACAATGCGGGGCTTCTGGCGAAACGCCGTCACCTTCACCTGCGGCATGCCGCACACCGGACACGGTTCGCTCTGCGCCTCGATCTTCCCCTTGGGCAGCGGATAAGTCACATCGCAATCGGGCCATCCCGCACATCCGATGAACATGGACTTTGTCTTGTGCGACGCGCGAAGCTGCAGATCGCGTCCGCATTTCGGGCATTCACCGACATAGGCATCAGCAGCAACAGCGTGCGAGAGCGCATCTCCCACTTCTTCGCTATGAGGAATCAGCTCGCCGAGCTCATGCTCAAGAAGTTCCCGCGACGCCATAACAACATGGTCGCGCGTCGTCTTCCCGTCCGCGATCTCGTCCATTCCTGATTCCAGCTCTGCAGTCATCTCGGAGTGGGTGATATGTGGCGCGAACCGGTCGAGCGCCTCGATAACGGCGATACCGAGCTGCGACGGCTCGATAGGGTCGTTCTGGATGTACTTAACCTGATAGAGCCGATCAATGATGGACGCGCGCGTTGACTTCGTACCCAAGCCCAAACGCTCCATCTCTTGCACGAGCTTGCCTTGGCTGTACCGCGCCGGCGGCTTTGTTTGATCTTTCTTGCACTCAGCCCCGTTGAAGGCGATCGTCTGCCCAACCTCCATCGGCGGCAGGATCTCGTCCTTCTTGAGACCGAACGGGTAGATTGCGCGAAAGCCCTCTTTGATGAGCACATCGCCCTTCGCCACAAAAGGCTGCCCGTTGACATCTAGGCTGACCTTTGTGCCCTCCACGACCGCGTTATCCGAAAGCGTCGCCAAGAAACGCCGGGCGATCAAGTTGTAGAGCTTGTATTCTGCCGGCGGTAGATCATCAGGAGTGGCACCGGCGGTCGGATAGATGGGCGGATGGTCGGTGGTTTCCTTCTTCCCTCTCGTCGCATGGAGTGCGCCTGCCTTCAGAAGCTTCTGGCAATAGGGAGCATACGCAGGGTTTTTTGTGAGCGTTTTCACCACGCCCGCAAGATCGAGCGTCTTTGGATACACAGTGTTGTCCACGCGCGGATATGAGATATAGCCATCCATGTACAGACTTTCCGCAAGGCGCATGCAGCGCGAAGGAGCAATCCCTTCCGAAGATGCAGCCGCCATGAGGGAGGTCGTATTGAAGGGAACCGGAACAGGAACCTTCCGCTGCTTCTTTTCAATATTGGAAACCGTTGCGCTCGTGGCGTCCTCGACATCGCGCATGACCTGATTCGCGGCTGCTTCGTCCTTGAACCGCGCCGTAGCGTGCGTACCCGTGAAGGACTCTTCGGAGTCCCCCGCAGTAGGACCGGTGTGCGCATCCGCATCGAACGCTGCCTTGATGACCCAGAAATCCTCGGGAACGAATGCCTGCCGCTCACGTTCGCGCTCAACGATCAATGCGAGCGTAGGCGTTTGCACGCGACCGGAGGAACGGACGTTGCCATAACCGGCGAATTTCACAAGCGTGAGATATCGCGTAAGCGCAGCGCCCCAAATCAGATCGATATCCTGCCTGGTTGCTCCCGCTTCAGCCAAGTTCTCATCCATTGAAACGAGGTTGCTGAAAGCATGGGTGATCTCGGGCTTAGTGAATGATGAATACCGCGCACGGGAAACATCGGCGGTCGCATTGACCTCGCGGCAGCACGCAAGCGCGTCTGCTCCAATGAGCTCACCTTCGCGATCGAAGTCCGTGGCGATGATGATCGAATCGGCTTTCTTCGCCAAATTCTTCAATGACCGAATGATGTCCTTTTCCTTGGGGAGCTTCTCGATGGGAGCATAGGCGAGATACGGCAGCGCTTCCATCTTCCAGCCCTTGAGATCGACCCCGTTTTCTGAAAACGGCTTCTTTTTCTTGAAGGGAGGTTTTGCGAGCGTGACGGGCAAGTTTGCAGGGATGATCTCCCCCGCATCCGTAACGCCGACCCAGCCGCCGCGCTTCTTGTATTCAAGGTGAGGCGCGAAATCAGGCTCGAGGATATGCCCGCGCAGACCGATGCACACCCACTCTTCGCCATCCGCATCGAAGCGATAAACCGGCGTGTTGTATACCTTGTCAGCCTTTGGTCTTCCGCTTGATAAGAGCGAAGATATCTGTTTGGCAGCATCGTTCTTCTCAGTAATGACCAGTTTCAACATACTCTCCCATGTGTTATATCGGCAGTCGATGCGATAGCATACACCATTTTTCTCGCATGTCGATTCAGACGCGCGCAGCAGCCTCTTCGCGCTCAAGCACCCGCTTCATTGCCGCGATCGCACATTCGAGCTGCTCGTCATCGGGCTCGTTGGTGGTGAGGTACTGCATTTGCATACCTGGCCACAAGATGAGCTTCACGAGTGGATTATCAGGATGCGATCCGGCCCACTTGACCGTGATCTCATAAGAAATACCTGCAATGAGCGGCAAGAAAAGGATACGCACCCCGATGACCAGAAGCAATTTAGGCAGCCCATCGGGAATGCCCAGCGCATCAATGAACGCGTTGATGGGAAGAATGGTATACACCAAAATGGCGATAAGCATGACCATGATCAAAAACGCCGTACCGCACCTGACGTGGAGGCGCGGGAAGCTGCGCGCATTCTCAGGAGTCAGCGGCAGCTGATGTTCATAACAGTGGATCGTTTTGTGTTCTGCACCGTGATACATGAACATGCGCCGGATATCTTCCATGCGCCCAATCAACCATATATAAAAGATAAAGACGATCACGCGCAAAATGCCATCGACAACATTCCAGAGCACGGTATGCTCGTCATACTCGCCCACGATGAAGTTCGTGATAACAGCGGGCACAATGATGAAAAGGGCGATGCCAAGGACGACTCCGAGCACCATTGAGATGGTCATAGCAGCTTTGCCCAGACCGCCTTCGCCGCTCTTTTCCGCCTTCTCTTCGCTCTTGCTCTCGCTGACGGCGTCATGGTTGCTGTCATCAGTGATGGCGCCGTTGATGGCGTCATCGGCGCTGTGATCAGCATCTTCTGGCTCGAAGCGGTACTCAGCACTCTTGCTGGGCGCATCAAGCGCGTCGTTCTCACAAAGCTCCTGCGCGTCCGTTTCCGAGAGCGTCATCGCAGCAACCGGCGCATCGTCGAATTGCTCTTCGAGATGCGAGACGATCTCATTCGCCTCTTCCTCAAGCTTTTGATGCTCTTCCTCATCGTCGTCGAACGCATGCTCAGCAGCGATCTCGAGCGCCTTGAAGCCGAGTGCAAGCGATTCCACTAAAGCAGTGCAACCGCGGATAAAGGGATACCCCATCCATTTATGCTTGTCCTTGCCTGAAGCAAGATCATGCTCTTCGATATAGATATCGCCATCGGGCTGGCGAACGGCAACCGCCCAATTGTATTTACCGCGCATCATGATGCCCTCGATGAGCGCCTGCCCACCAACATGGGTCTTGAGGGTGCCGTCCTCGCTAAATGCGCGCGAAAGGTCGCTCTTCTCCTTCGCCATGTCAGTCCCGCACGACTCTCTCGTAAGGATCCTTGCACGACATCTTGCCCTCGGTGCATGAACCATGAACACACGGCGCACCCGCATCGTAGAAGATGAAGGGTGCGGTTGGGCGAACGAGCTCGAGCATCGCTAAAGCAAGCTCACGAATCTCCCACTGCGCACGTTTGCAACAGCGAACCTCAAAAAAGTGGAAGAGCTCACGCACGTTCATGGTGATGACGATCTTGGTTTCAACGGCGTTGGGCAGCACGAAGCGCGCATCCTCCGCGGGAATACCTTCGTCGAGGAGCGCCTGGTACGTCTCGCATGCCTGCTCCAAGAATCGATCATAGGACTCAAGCGCGGTTTCTGACGCTGCGATCGAAGGAGGTGTCACGAAGGGCAATCCGTCCTTGAACTTCACATACCGCTGGGACTGCTGATTGAAGCTCGCAAGGCGATGCCGCACGAGCTGATGCGTGAGAGCGCGCGACACCCCATCAACCGCGAACGTATAGCTCGCATGCTCGAGCGTCGAATAGTGACCGCTCTCAAGGATGGTGGTAAGAACCGATCTGACCTTGTCCTCAGGCATCGTCTCCATGAGCTCGGTAGCCCCAACACTCGCATAACACAGCCGCGCTGCTGTGGCGATGGCACGTTCGGGATCGGGCGTGTGGTAAAGCAGCTCAACCTGCATACAATCTCCTAACCGTTCAATATCCAGCCCCGTGGGATATCGAATATGTGTTCTTATCGCCGTGAATATACACGGAATCATCTTATAAGGGTAGAGCAAAATCGTATTTTATACAGAGGCAACATTCAGAATGGCGAAAATGCCCGACGATCAATGATGGGGATGGACAGACACCGTCCGTAACCAACAACGTTCCAACTGCGGCGATAACTCCAATCACAAAACATTGGGCGATTGCACTGCCCAAACGGGGATCCTTCAAACGCAACGACCCCAATACCGCAACCTTAGCGGACGAGATAAATCTCGTCCCAACGTCTATACCCAAGCATGATTCAGGTTGAATGGTGAGAGGTATGACCGGTTCAGGATGATATAAACCAATGAATTACGAAAACGGATCTGGTGGATGTTGGGGCGAGATTTATCTCGCCCGCCGTGTATTGGCGCATGATCAATCGGCAAAGCCTCGGAGCAGAGATAAAACGATGGGATCCCACCTATTATTCTCAGCTAGGTAACGTGAGCTGGTGCTATACACTACTACTATCGATATATCGCTACACTTTATTAAGAGATATATGAACGGGAAAGGAACTGCGATGACTGACAATCTGGCAGCAAAGCTGGCGCCCTATGGAATAGATTACGATGATGCTATGGATCGTATGGGGGACAACCTCGAACTGTTCCAGAAACTCGCTTTCAAATACCTGACGAACACGAACTACGTTGACCTTGTCGCTGCAATGGAGGTCAAAGATTACGATGCTGCCTACAATGCAGCTCATACGCTTAAGGGTGTTTCCGGAAATCTCTCGCTGAACAAGCTCTACAAAATTGCTGCAGCGGTATCAGATGCACTCTTTCAAGGCGAATATCAAGCAGCGGAATCAATGATGCCCGACTTGAAAGCTGCCCATGATAAAGCGATCGAAGGGCTGACCGCTTGGCAGAACGGCGAGCTTTCGTAAAAGAAACTCTTCCTTCAAGGCGCGTATCGCTTGAGAGTCCATCAAGTCGAACGACAGGCAGCGCATCACCACACCATAATGCTTCACAAGTAAATCCGTAGGCGCAAAAGCCTACGGATTTGTTGTTTGCCCGCCTTCGCCACCGCCTTCATTGCCGCCGCCTGAGTCTCCATCCTCATTACCGCCTTGGTCTCCCCCTCCAGAAGGAGGAGTGGGCGTATCGGGATCAGGATCGGTCGTTCCGGTGTTACCGCCCTCATTGCCAGAACTACCCGTATTGCCGGAGTTGCCGCCTGAAGGCGTTGACGTGTTCGTCTGCGGCTTGCGATTACCCGAGATCACTTCGTCATCATCAGCGAACAGAAGCGTATTCGAAGTATCGATATCGCTCGTTGTGATATCTTTCCCGCTCTTGTTCGAAACAATACCGCTGGGATCTTCTCCCGCCTTGAACAGTTTCATCATTTCGGCGGTCTTCTCTTCATCGTTGATCACAAATGAGATCCCATTGATATTCTGCGGATATGAGGGAAGCATCGCGGAATAGAAAACAATATCGTCGGCATCGGCGAATTTCTGCGCCAAACCGATGATGTCAAGCGCAGAAAGATCCGTGGTCACGCATTTGACTGCAGCTTCGATAACGCCGGGAATACCCGTTATAGGCATATCGAGAACCGCTGCGACAACGCCCTCAATCACGGCGCGCTGATGCTTCTGACGGGTAAAGTCACCGTCGGGATAGTCGCGGTTACGAGCGAAGGTGAGCGCCTGTCCGCCGTTGAGGTGCTGGGTTCCCTTCTCGATGATGTAATGATTGCCGTCGCCGTCATCGCACTTCCAGTTATCGATCTTCGATTCGTTCTCAACGGTGACGCCTCCAACGGCATCAACCAAACCGGCAAGGTCCAAGAAGCTAACCTCGGCGTAATGGGTGATATCGATATCCAGAAGCTCCTCAGCCGCCTTGATAGCACCCGCAGCTCCCCCGAAGGCATAAGCCGCGTTGAATTTCTGCGTTCCATGTCCCTTGATCTCGATCTTCGTATCGCGAGGAATGGACACCATGGAGACAGTATCGTTGATCGGGTCAACGCGCGCGACAATATTGGTATCGCTACGTGAAGGTCCGGTCTCGTCAGAACGCCTATCAGATCCCAAAAGCATCATGTAGAAAGGCTCGTTCAGCGAGGTGCCATAACCGAGTGCGTCAGAGATTGCCATGCGCTCCTGATCGCTCAGATTGCCCTTCAGCTGGGAATCGATATAGTTCATATAGAGCGCGAAAGCCGTACCGCAACCCAGAAGCACCGCGAGGCACGATGCGATGATAGCAATGGCGATCTTCTTACCCCGTCCCATCTGTTTCTTTGCAACGGCATGATAGGCAGCGGCATTGCGCGCGTAATTGTTCACATTTCCGGTTCCGTATCCCGCGGCTCGACCATTGCTCGTCGCTGGTCGATACGCTGGGGTCATGCCACCCGAGCTTGCAACATTCGAGTAGCTCGGATATGATCCTCGGGATTGAGCGCGGCGCTTATGTGGCATATACAGCTCTTTCGTTCGTGACAGTTTTATCCGAATTTGAAATTCCTATTATAAACTCAAAGTGGACTTATCGACGTATCTATTCCCCACCGCAGGAAAAAGATACATAAAAAATCAGCATTGCACCCGCTCAGGTCATCACGGATGGCACGAGCGCCGCATAAGCACCCTATAAGCTTCCGATGAACCCTTCGAGCGAAGTACCACCAGAAACGCGCACGCGGTTGAGTGCATACGGATTGTCTCCAGGCTTAATATGCGCATTCTTCACCGTAAAGGCGCAAAGCGCGCCCGCTTCCGAAAGCGCATTCCATGCATCTTCGGAATTATCACCGTACGGGTACGCCATCGCATCATATTCGCCAATGATCTCTTTCACCCGCGTCGCATCAGCGAGCAACTGCTCAGGTGACATCGCATGCAAAATACCGCCCTGCCCTTTTCCACCGCCCGCGCGATGCATATCGAATGAATGGGATTGGAATTGTACATACGGACTCGCACACCGAAGCGTTTTATCCACCGCGTCCTCATCGCTCCAAATAACGAATGAGGTCGCCGGTACCTGATATTCATCAAGCACCGGAATGCCATAGTTCAAGAACCGCTCCTCTGCATCGTCGAAGGTGAGCACAACGCTTTTCGCAGGAAGCGTGTGAGTGCCATCCACAAACGCCCGCACTTCCTCGAACGACGGATAGTAATAGCCGTTCTCGTTCAGATATTGGAGCTGCGCGGCAAGCTTGGTATCCAAGAGGTGGTTCGCATCAACGTTTTCCGGAGGATCAGCCTCGGTATAGACGTAGTGATACATCAGCACAGGCAATGAATCCGCAACAGCATCGAAGTGATCGACAACATGCACCGTCCTCGTTGCCGTATTGAACCGACCATCCGGCATGGTTGCCGTGTAGGTGACCTCGTAATCTCCAGGACGAGACGTATCCACCTGTCCCGTTACTTCCACCTGAGGAGAAATGGAGAAGCCAGCGGTATCCTGTACTTGACACCCACCATCTAAGAAGCGCTCACCCGTGAGAACATAGGTATCCTTGCTGCCTCCAAGCGCCATAACAATGTCTTTGGAAGGCTCCTTCGCACTGTCCTGGACAGCGTCAGTGATCTGCCCCTCCTGCGCCATCGATTGCATACGCTCGGTGCGCTCAGATGTCTGCTCGCTTTCAGATGTAGTGTCGGTGCCCTTAAGCAAACTCGCTGCTGAAAACCCGATGCAGGCAAGCGCGAAGACACAAACGCCGGCAACGATGGCATACGGCGCTTTAGATCGTTTCGGAGACATGTTCTCCCTTCCCATAAGGCTGCCATTGATCATCATGGAGTATAGTGCGCCCGTCACGCCATCCCCGCACAAGAGATGCAATCCCGCTTCGAATCTGCGACTTCTCCACAACAACAAGACGCACGAGCTCTTTCGCGAAGCAGAGCACCGTACCGAGTGCAAACCCGGCGCGATCATAATCACCCCAAAGATCGAGATAATGTGCCATATGACCACGGTTGCGCATCACGTGATAGCGGGTCATATCCGAGGAGGAGTTCAGTTGGCGAACGCCCGTGACCTCCCAGTTTTTGAGATCGCGCGTACGCTGCAGGATCACATCGCTCACAAGCGCGGTTCGCGCCACCTTGCTCGCCAGATACCCGTAGATGCAATCATCCCAGTAGATGAAGAAGCGTGCATCGGGAAGCCCGATACGATCAACGACCGTGCGGTTGAAAAGCCCTCCTTCGAAACACAGAGCATTCATCGGCTTGAAACCGGAAGGGTCGAACGTGGACTTCGCAAGGGGGTCGTACATCCCGAGTCGCTCGATAAAATGGTATTGCCAGAAAAACGGACCGCCGTCGAAATCAAGGCGCGAGCCCTGAATGGCGTCAAACGTATCGGTCCATTTACCAAGGTTGTCGATCGAGTCAGGAAAAACGCGCACGTCGTCATCCATGAGCCAGAACCACGATGCGCCTGCCTCGTATGCAAGCCTTACTCCTTCGGAAAATCCGCCGGCGCCGCCTGTGTTCTCAAGCTGCGGTGCATACACAAAACTCTCCTTGCCGCTTGGCCACGGCGTCTGCGTGAGCCCCTCGTCAACGAGGCGTGCATAGATTTCAACGAGCTTCGCGGTCTCTGGCGAGTTCTCGTTATCGATCACATATACCTTCCAAGGAGCGCTCTTCAAAAAGAGTAGCGATTCAAGAAGCTTCGAGAGAAGTTCTTGGCGCCGGTAGGTCACGATAACAATGGCAAGTTCTTCCACGATTACGCCCCGATCCTCCCTCGACGGGAACAGCGATTTTCGACACCGTTATTCTACCTGACAGCGCCCAGTCTTTTCTGAATTGATGATAGTATTACGTGTGTACGAATGCACTCAGGCGCAGAGCGATTGGGGTTAACCAATAAAATGATATGGATCGAATGCGGCATCTTGGTCCTCGTTGCTCTTTTCGCAACAATTGTCTTCACCCCGGTTGCCAAATGGATCGCCGTAAAGCTCGACGCTATCGACTATCCCGACAATCGCCGGGTGAATACCAAACCCATTCCCCGTATGGGAGGGGTCGCCATTTTTGCCGGCATGATTGTGAGCTGCCTCGTGTTGCTCATCGGCGTTACCTACTGGAATTGGATCAATCCGTTCAAATCGTTTTTGGGTATACAAGTGAACTATCCCGTACTGTTTTTGGGTGTAGCATTCATGTTCGGCGTGGGTGTGGTCGACGATATTAAGAACCTGAAAGCGCCCGTGAAATTCGCAGGTCAGATCATCTCCGCCTGCATCGTGTGCGCATCGGGGCTTCTGCTCTCCTATATTCAAAATCCTTTCGAGGACGGTCAATATATCAACTTCGGAATCTGGGCTTACCCCATCACGGTCTTCTATCTGGTCGCATTCGCGAATGTCATCAACCTGATCGACGGTCTTGATGGTCTTGCTTCAGGCATCAGCGCGATATCTGCAACCACCATCTTCGTATTCTCTTCTCTTGCCTTCCGCTACGATGCTGCCATTCTGAGCACGATTATCGTGGGCGTTTGCATTGGATTTCTTTTCTTCAACAAGCATCCTGCCTCCATTTTCATGGGCGATTCAGGCGCGCTCGTACTTGGGCTCTCGCTCGGCATTGTGTCTTTGTTGGCCGTCGCGCGCTCAACGCTATTCATCTCGCTTCTCGTTCCGATCATGGCAGCAGGCGTACCCATCACTGATACCGCCGTTGCCATCGTCAGACGACTACGCAGTCACCAACGCGTTGATCAACCCGATACGGGACACATTCACCACCAGCTCCTTAAGCGAGGCTTCTCACAGCAAAAAACCGTGCTCATCATGTGTCTCTGGACGGCGGCGCTCGCCCTCTGCTCGATCGTGCTCGCCGAGACGGACGGTCCCCCACGCGCAATCGCCATCATCGTTGCTGCGGCAATCACGGGCTTTGCCATCGGTAAGCTTCATCTTCTCGAACCCGTGCTCAGGCATTACTATGTACCTCGTAGCAAAAAGAAGTTTTGGAAAGTCGGTTCGAAAAACGTAGATGAAACCGCGGAGTTGAATGCACCTGAAAACAGCGCGCATGCACACGAAGAGTTTTCTTCACACGCCGCTCAAGACCCTTCGAATTCCCAAGAATCTTCCAAGCAGTGATCGGACAACCGATCACTCGATCCTCACAAGCGAGGTGAATCGTCAAGATGCTCCATAATCCTCTCGTATCGATCATTGTTCCTACATACAACGCTCAAGACACGCTCATTGATGCGCTCGTCTCTCTCCAGGAACAAACGTATAAAAATCTTGAGATCATCTGCGTCAATGATGGCTCAACTGATTCCTCCCTCAAGATCATGGAGGCTTTTGAAAACGAAGATGATCGTTTTCACATCATTGACAAGCCAAACACCGGCTATGGCGCAAGTTGCAATGCGGGCATCCAGGCAGCCAAAGGAGCTTGGATTGGAATCCTCGAGCCCGATGATTGGATCGACCTTGACATGATCGAAAGCATGATCGCGTTCAGGAATTCTCTCGATTGCCCAGTCGATATCATCAAAACGCCGTATTGGCGCATCGCTGATGAGGGCGAACCTGGTATAGCAAATGCGCGTAAGTTGCATTGCTCATACAAGGGAACCATCAAGCCGAAAACGCAACCGTTTGGTCTTGCTGATGCATCGGAGCTTTTCGCTCATCATCCTTCCATTTGGTCAGCGCTCTATCGCCGCGCGTATCTTATCGAAAACCATATCGTTTTCCCTGAGTACCCAGGCTCCGGGTGGGCTGACAACCGCTTTTTGGCTGATACGCTTCTGCGCACGAACAGGATCATCTATCTTGACAAGCCGTTCTACAACTACCGAGCAACGGATCGGGTGAGCGAAAACGAATTTGCTGGCACAAACGCGCTCCTTCTCATTGAGCGTTGGCAGGAGATGAACGAGGTTATCAAGGATGCACACGTGCACGATGAAGCGATCCTCATGGCACATAACCGCCGCGGATTCACCTACTTGGGACAAATCGAGCGCGGAGGAGGATGCACGGACGAGTACGTACAGCAACAGATCGAACAGATGATAAGCCAAATGGATCTGCGCCTTGTTCTCATTGACCCCGCCGTTTCACCGAGCAATAAAAAGCGTGCAGCGCGTATCTATGGCGTCGAGAACCACAAGCCCGCAAAGCTCCCCTACCTTGCTCATCTTGCCAAGAAGGGGCTGCGCAACGCAATGAACAACGGTGTTTCCGCCACCCTCCACGACGCGTTATCGTAACCAGCGTCATTTCAATTCCAATACTGGTTGGGCATAGACGCGAGCACGAGATTCATCTCGCATACGTTGTTTTTGAAATGGTCTCGCCCGCCACGGTATAACGATGAACCAGACGTAACCCACGACATTTCAATTCCGATGCTGGCTGGGCATAGACATCTAGACACGATATCAAGCGCCCACGCGTATCTATAAACGCTTAAAAATCGCTCTATTCGAAGAAGGATCCTCCCAGATCATCTCATATCCTCGTGGATTTCCAATATCAGCCCTCGAAAACACATAGGCATACCTTTGCTCTGACAATGAGCTGCCGTCGATCCCTCCAACATAACCAATTTCGGGAGGAAGTGCATATGCCATCCATAACGGCATATCCATCCCTATAAGCATCGTCTTATCATTCGCTTGCTCCCCGAGTGAAACAATCGATCCGGCGTCAAAGGATGCAGGTGCTTCTGATACGTGCTCATAGCGCTCGTCCTCAAACGCAGCAGAGGTCGCAAGCGTCCGCGCGGCACATAGAAAAAGGCAAAGACTGCAAAATACGCAAAGTCCTTGAACTACTGCACCGATTCTTCGCCCTGAAGCCGTCGGAGCGGTCATAACAAGTACAATCAACGCGCTGAACAGAATCGGCGCAAGCGTACGGTAATCCCTCCAGTCAAAAACATCGTAAACAAGAACAACGATCACCCACGCGAAAAACAAGGTGAATGCAATGGCTGCGCATACGCGTGTCAAGGCAACATGTTGGTCACACCCGCGCCGATGACGCACGAAACCAACAAGGGCAAAGAACGAGCATGCAATAAGCACAAAAATATAGGCGTAGCGTTGAGAAACCTGCGTGATTCCATCTCCGCGTGAAATGAAATTGACAAGGTTATCGGCACCGTGGGCAAGAACTGCAGCGATCTTATCAAGTAGTCCCGCCTGCGCCCCAAGCGAGGACAAAAAGCCAAAAGGATAACCAGCACAAAACATCCAAAAGAAGAGATACGACACGACGGAAAGCACAAGGGAAATTGCGGAAAGGATGAGAAACTTCCTGCCTATCTTGAATCTCGAACCCATCAAGATAAGCGGAGCGAAGAAAACGATATTACTTAAACGCAAACCCGCCATAAAGACAACGGATGCAAAGGCGAGTACGAAGCAAGGCTTCGATACATGCTCCCAGCTTCTGATAACAAGCCCGAGATAAACGAACAAGCATGCATATTGAGGGAGCTCCATCATCGAAGTCGGCGCATAGAGAAGAAGGGGCGGGTACATCAACCAAAGCAATGCAACTATCAGAGATTGGCGTACATCTGGGCGCGCGAGCAAGATAAAGACGGCTATACCAAGGGAGCAAAAAAATGCATTGCAGAGAACAATGGAAAAAGGACTCCAACCAAAAAGAAGAGCCCAGATTCCGTATACCATCAACGGCGCTATACCATGGCATCCCCACGTGCCTACTGTCGCAGGAGCATTCTCGAATCCGTAGTAGCCGAAATCATGATCGGGGGCATAGGTAAAGGAATATATCTCACGCCAATAGTCCAGTTCATCCGACCAGAGCGGTTGCCCCACAAAACAATTGTTACCCGAAACAATCGATAACAACAGAAGCGCCAACCAAGGGAGGGCTATCAAAACACCCCGGCAAACGTAAGGTAGGATTCGCATTATTAATACACCATTTTGCCTGTTGTATCAGCCAGAAGCATCCCGTAATAGACACAACCCGAAACAAAGTGAAGCAATACAAGTACAAATCCAATGAACGCAAGAGGCTTCGCCATCGTTTTTTCAACTAATGCCTTTTTCACAAAAAGAGGTAAGAAAAAGGCCCAGCACAAGAAGACAGCGAGCATGTAACCCCACGCGAAATTTCCGTGATACGCCCGATCTCCCGTCTCAATAAACAACGTATACTCAAGAAATCCGACCAGTAACATACAAATAATCGGAAGGTACGGTGAGGATTTCTGAAAGATGGTTTTTCGGAGCACGAGAATGGCATACAGTGGAAAAGCGAGAAGCAAAAGTGTCGATATCTTAATGCTTGGCGAAGATGATACCATTAAAGCGAATGGCATGAACGCGATGCCTCCGCCCTCCCCTTCTGGGGCATAAAACAACATCCAGAATTGCACAGCCATGTACAGAAAAATCGGAACGAAAGACAATCCGATCTTAAGCACGAACTTCCAATCGCGATACATGATCAAATAGAGCAAAAGATACAGGAATACGCCGGGTGCTTGTATCTGAAAGAAAGAAGGCTTCATGAGCAAACATACCAATGACAGAAGAGCGTAGGCTGTGCATGTTTTCAGACTCGCATCACGTCTTTCAATCATTTTGAACAGCAGAACACACGAAAGCAGTGCGAAAGGCTTTACGGCATTGTAGGTCGGGTTATGCCATACGGTCGGAGAGCCTTGACCTAAATACGGATGCGGGTTGTACCAAGGAATATAAATCGCTGAGACCATGAGCAATGCACACGTCGTGATAGCAATAAGCCAAACATGTGCATGCTTTCCCAAGATAACGCTAACGGTATACCAAACAGCTAGAACAGAGAGACAGGCAAAGAAAACACAGGCTATTACCGCGGCTGCCATGTTCGGAACATGCAAGAAGAGGAGGAAACGAACGAGGGCATGCCATCCAGGATACGTGATTCCTTTGAAGAACTCTTCAAAACCCTGATGTTTCCAAACCTGGATCACGTTGAACGCATGCGTGTTAAGATCGCTTTCTGGAATAGGCGCAAGTTTATATGAGAGAGCGGCTGTCAAGACAGCGTAAAGAATAATAATGAGACAAAGTACAAGGTATTTGATCCATGCTTTATCTTGTTTGATTCCCGTCATATCTTCACCTAGCAAGAACGAACATGATTCTCTTTATAATATGGTAACTATCGAACCTCCTTTAGAAAAGAATACTCAATCATCAAAAGAAATCCGTCTGCACGCTTCCTTGGCCGCTTAATCCAAGTGGCTACTGTATCAGCGTGATAAAATGTTCGCGCAAACAGGAGTAAGGATTTACATGGAAAAACCTATAATCATTTTCGGCTCAGGAAGCTTCTCTGAGCTTATGACAAAATACATTGAGCGTTTTTCTGATTGGAAAATCTCCTGCTATACCGTTGACGACGATTATTGCAACCAAGATACTCAATGTGGAAAGCGCCTCATCAAATCAAGCGAAGTCGCAAAACTCTTCCCTCCTGATGAAAACGATGCATTCATTACCATTGGTTACAGCAATATGGGGCAAACGCGGCAACATGCATTTGAATTCCTTAAGAGCAAAGGTTATAGCATTCGAAACTTTATCCATCCTCAATCCTATTGTTATGCTGACATGATTGGAGAAGGTAATATCATCCTCGAAGATGCTGTCCTCGGTATCGGTTCATCTCTAGGAAACGCGAATCTTATATGGGGCGCTTCCAACATCGCACACGATTGCAAAATCGGAAGCTTCTGCACGACATGCGCAAATTGCACCTTTGGCGGATTCACCGAGGTTGAAGATAATTGCTTTTTCGGCATGAATGCTACCATACGTGATCATATCAAAGTTGCACATGCAACACTCGTCAGCGCTGGAGTATATGTCTCACATGACACCCAAGAATACGAAGCGTATATGATGAAAGCTACTGCTAAACCACAAGTTCTTGATAGTAGAAAAGTCATGAGGTTTCTGTAATGACAGACGTTTCGAAAAATAGCCTCTCTTTCGTAATACCTTGCTACAATAGCTCAGAAACGATTCTTCACGTACTCAATGAAATTACACATGTAATGAAACAGTCTCAGGATTCGTATGAAATCATTACAGTGGTGGACGGATCACCTGATAATGTTTTCGACGTTCTGGAAAACATCGCGCAGACAAATGACCATCTTAAAATAGTCGATCTTTCCAAGAATTTCGGACAAGCCAATGCGCTTATGGCGGGATACAACTACGCATCGGGAAATATTATCATCACGCTTGACGACGACGGTCAATGTCCTCTTGATAATGTGTTCAGGCTCATTGAGCCTATCGAACAAGATCACGCTGACATGGTTGTTGCGCGTTATCCACATAAAAAGCAAAGCTGGTTCAAGAATTTCGGGAGCAAAGTAAACGGCCTCATGTCCCGTAAAATGCTTGGATTCCCCAAAGATTTCGAAATGTCAAATTTCTATGCATTCAACTCCTTGGTCAGAGACCAGATCATCAAATACAAGAATCCGTACCCCTATCTTTCAGGTCTCGCATTCAATGCAACGCGACGTATCATCAATGTCGAAATGGAGGAACGGAATCGTACGGCGGGAAGCTCAAACTACACACTCACAAAGCTCATCAGTCTTTGGCTCAATGGGTTCACGAGTTTTTCCGTTGCTCCCCTTCGCGTTGCAGATGTATTAGGGCTTATATGTGCAGTGGTCGGATTTGCCTATGGACTGTTTACTGTCATCCGCCGTCTCGTTTTCAGCGATATCCAAGCAGGATATTCCTCATTGCTTGCCGTAACACTTTTTATCGGTGGCGTGATCATGATCCTTCTTGGTCTTATCGGCGAATATGTAGGCAGGATATTTATTTGCATCAATGATCGTCCTCAATACGTTGTACGAGAATTCGTCAACTTTAAGCATGATGATGAGGTCGAAAAGCATGGCTAAGCAACCTCTTGCCATCATCGGTGCTTCTTATCTCCAAGAGCCCCTCATTCAAAAAGCAAAATCTCTGGGTTACGAAACCCATGTCTTTGCGTGGGAGGCAGGAGATATTGGCGAAAAGAGCGCTGATGTTTTTCACCCGATCAGCATTACGGAAATCAACGAAATCATTGAAGTTTGCAAGAATGTCAATGTTTGCGGCGTTTGTACGATAGCAACCGATCTGGGCAACCACACAGCAAGTGCGGTAGCAAATGCGCTAGGGCTACCAACAAACCCGATGGACGCCGTTGAAAGATCAACCAACAAAGCTCTTATGCGTGCTTGCTTTTTAAAACAAAATGACCCATCACCAAAAAGTATCGTATGCACAGACATAAACAGCATAACAACAGCGGGCATGTCCCTCCCGCTCATCGTTAAGCCCGTTGATAGATCGGGCAGTCGTGGTATTACCAAGGTCAATTCCAAAAACCAACTCGAAGATGCAGTACGATCCGCTCTCGATGCAAGCTTTAATAAGCAATGCGTCATTGAGGAATATATTGATGGTGATGAATTCAGTGTTGAATTCATCAGTTCCCAAGGACAGCATACATTTCTTGCCTTGACCAAGAAGTTCACAACAGGAGCTCCGCACTTCATCGAAACAGGTCATGTCGAACCAGCGGACATCAATCCCAAAACCCTCGAACGTATCAAAGTTATCGTTGCTCATGCCTTGGATAGCCTCGGCATTATCCAAGGAGCCTCACACTCAGAAATTCGAATCACAAACGATGATCGCATCTACTTGATCGAAATTGGTTCGCGTATGGGCGGAGATCTCATAGGATCGCATCTTGTCGAACTCTCAACGGGATACGATTTCCTTAAGGGAGTCATTGATTGCGCGGTTGGCAAAACAGTGGATCCCACTTCGCTCGAATCTTTATTATCCAACAAGCAAAAATGTGTGCTCGTTCGCTTTATTTTCGATAAAGATGATCTTGATGCTTATGAGCACGCCTCATCAGATAAAGCATGCACCGTAGAATTTGCTGATATTCCTTCCGTTGATTCGCTTGATAGCAGTGCCGTCAAAGACAGCTCTTCGCGTTTCGGCTGCTTTCTTCTCTCTGCTGATTCGCGAGAGGATCTTCTTCCCTATTTTCCGCCCGAAAACGAAAATTAGGTATTCAAACAAGTGAATACCTAATCGATAATCGTATCTCCTTTGCACGGAAGCCTCTTACATTAGGGCGCCACCATCAACGCCCAGTATTTGTCCTGTGACATATGAAGAGAGATCGCTCGCGAAGAAGACGCAGACATTTGCTACGTCTTGAGGCGATCCTAATCTACCTAAAGCGATTCCTTCAACCAATTTCTCAAGGGTTTCCTGATTGGTCGCGGAAAGCAGATCAGTATCAATGATCCCGGGAGCAATCGCATTAACGCGTATCCCTTTTGGTGCAAGCTCCTTTGATGCGGATTTTGTTGCCGATATCACAGCGCCTTTTGAAGCGGAATATACGAGTTGATTCTTATTGCCATTCGTACCAACAAGAGATGAAATATTAATAATACTCCCGCTTCCCTGACGTACCATCAGTTTTGATGCGAGCTGCATAAGGTCAAGCAGTGCAAATACATTTGTGTCAAACGTTTCTTGCATCAAAGAAGCGCTGATCATGCCCATGAGGGCATCCTTCATGATACCCGCATTATTGACAAGCACGTCAAGCTGACCTTGTTCCTTTTTAATACGCATGATCACGGATTTCCGATCCGCGCCATCGCAGACATCCATTGGTGCCACCATAATTGCGCCAGGCATACCATCTGCACTTTTCGACAGATTTTCTAGCGCCTCTTCATTACGTGCCGAAGCATAGACGGTTGCTCCTTCTTGAGCGAAACGAAGGGCAGTTGCAGCCCCAATTCCCCTGCTTGCCCCCGTTACCAAACATACCTTTTCATGCAACATCATGTTCTACCTCACAGAAACGATTCGAGAAAGCGAAGTAATTAAATCATAGCCATCCCATATGAGATCAATATCCATTGCCTTACCCACAGGGACAATGCGGTCAACTCCTTTTGATCTTACTTTCACGAGTGCATTGGAGATTTCGCAAGCCAGACTTTCATCCCCAAAATAAACTATGGTTTGCACCCTTTCATCGAGGAGTCCGACCAGGTTATCCAGCGACGGAATAGCTGCCTCGTAAAAGTACCCACCCTTCGCCCGAAGAGTGCATATATCCGCCTGATCATCCGTCATGTATTCCAAGTAATCCGTAACGCTAACATGCGAAAGATATCCATCAAATGCAACAGCGGGATCCCCCACAATGCCCTCAAGAGCATCTTCACAAAGCTTTACATATTTATCAACACTGAGAGCATCCTGGAGTTCATAATGATTGTGCGCATACGCGCTCACTGCTTTCCAAAATCTGTCTCTTCCTGCAACCGCATCATTGATCCATGCAATCAACATCGGGGATGAACAAGCGTTTTGATCCATGAGATAGGTGTCGTTGAAGAAATCTTTCGCTAGATCAGCCACGACCTCATCAGATGCGTCAGCGATCATCTGTGCATCCATGACCGCCAGCGAATAGCGATCAGAAAAAACAACATCAACACAACGTGGTCGAGAGGGGAGGCTGCGAATATGCTCAACGGTCGCATCTCCACCCCATATGATTCGAGCATCTGCATGAGCGGAAAACGTTTCGGTAAGCGACGAAGTTGAGGGATAACGTACAAACGCATTGCACCTTTCAATTTCTGGATAGTCTTCCATGACAGCAGCAATGCATGAACAAAGAGCAGTAACTTGCGGAAAGTCTTTCGAAGGGACACGTACAATATTCGCGTTGCCTGCCAAGACCGAAAACGCAAACGAAAACGCGAAATTCACGGGAACATTTGCAGGAGCGATATGAAAAGCAAGACCCCTGCCCATTCTTAAGCCATCATTCTCATGCCGTGCCTTTTTGGATTCAAGATTACTTCTTCGACACCAATAAGCAAACGAGATCACATCTGAATGCATTCTTGCCTGAGGATCTCGAAGAAGCTTCTTCGAGAGAGTATCGAGAAAATCAAGAATCGTTTCGTCGAAAGCACCTAGAGGACGTGCGTCAAGATTCACCTTGCCCGCCAAAACATCTATGCCAGAAAGAGCGTTCATATCATTTTCGTTCATAGGTATCTGAGCACCCCCTGACCTCAGCACCAGGAAGCCGTCCGAATACCTTGAAGTACTTCCCTTTTCGGCCGCACGGACAATCATCGATACCCAATACCATGCCTTCGTCTTCAGTAAGAAGAATATGTCCGGGATAGCTTGTAGGCAAAAGAGAAATGGTCTTTATGAGTCCGCGCTGACCGATTGGTAAGTTCTCCATTGTTTTAGGGTCAACGATTTCTATATCCGAGAAAATCGATGCATGGAGATGTCCACAGGCACATTCCATATAGATCGAACCCGTTTGCTCGACCATACCGTAATAATCGCACACCTCTTCAATGCTGGTAGCTTTCGTAATACGCGACTTGAATTCTTCGGGGGACACCGCTTCATTTGCCAGCTTCTTCCACCCTCCTCCATGGATGAGAAGTCCCTCCAAATCAAGTGTTATCGCACGCGCTTCGAGCTCTTGCACAAAATGCTTCCATACCATGAACGTGAATCCGAAAAGCATCACACGCTCACCTTGGTGCTTTTGCTGAAACTCTGTGAGCGCATCAAGGTTCAAGGTCATGTCGTCATTGAGTGCATATGTCACATCTCGACCGAACATAGAAAAGCCGCGAATACCTGCCGTACGAGCAGAGAACATCGATCTGTTCTTGACTGTCCCTTCCGCATCAATCACAAGCATCGGAACGCGCTTCGACGTTCCCGTAAAATCGGCAACAATGCGAGAGAGTGCCTTCGTCTGCCGCGAAGAGGTATCACGATCGAGGTATATCTTCGACTTAACTTGAGATGTCGTACCCGACGATGTCATTGTCTTCACAACATCGTCTTCTCCAACACTGCGCAAATCATATTCTTTGAACAATCGAACGGGAAGCGCAAAATTGTTTCCAAGGATATGAGCAAGCTTTGCATATCCAATACTATTCGCTTTGTGATGATCACCCAAATCGGCTAGCCACCTGTCATATAATTCCGTTTTCTCGGTAACATTAAGCCCGTAGAGCGGAAGCTCGAAAAGCGCCTCGTAATCTAACATAAACGCTCCAGCGCTGCATAATCGAGCTTGCCAGATGAGGTGCGGGGCAGCTCGTCAATATGATTCACTTTGAATGCACGTGAGTTCAATTTGGTCTCATGCGACAGCTCTTTGCGAAGACCCTCAACATCGTCCGATGTGGTAAAAACCTGCATGAGATCATCAACGCCCACACAAGCTACTTCGCGCTCAGCGGTTGTAAATAGCTTTTCCATCTCGTCCAAGTTCACGCGATTGCCGTAAATCTTCAGAAAACGCTTCAACCGACCAACTACGTAATAAAAACCGTCTTCATCACGCTTTGCGACGTCTCCCGTGTAAAGAACTCCATGACGCTCATCCCCAAGTGCAAGGTCGGCGCGGGTTTGAGCATAGCCCAGTGAAACATTCGGTCCGTAATAGATAAGCTCCCCTGGTTTTTCTGCCTCCTCAATGACAGAATCATCCACATCTCTCAGCTCGAATCTGCCCTTGGGAATTGCAATACCAATACTACCTAGTTTCTCAAGGACCTCATTCGGGGGAAGCCAGCTCATACGTGCCGTGGCTTCCGTTTGACCGTACATGACAAAAAACTCTATTCCTTTGTCTTCGCAAATTTTCCCGAACACCTCTTGCAGCCGCTCACCAAGACGTCCTCCTGCTTGTGAGATAAACCTCAAGGATGGAAGATCCATGCGATCGAGATGCAAGCGCTCGAGCATCGTGTAGGTATAGGGAACGCCCCCGAAATTTGTTGCTTTCGTCTGTGCGAGGAAATCCCAGAATCCCCGAGAAAGCACACCTTCTTCGGTAAGGGCAAGCGAAGCTCCTTTGAGCAAATGGCTGTTCACAATGGAAATGCCATATGAGTAAGAAAAGGGAAGCGTTGTTATAGCGCGATCGGCGTCAGTAATTCGCTGGTACTCAGCGATGGACGCAGCATTCGCAACAATGTTCGCATATGTCAACCGCACAAACTTAGGCGTGCCCGTTGAACCTGAAGTCGTTAACAAAAGCCCCAATTCTTCGTCCATTTCAGGGGCGCTATTTCCCGTTGAAAGCAAAGCGTATCCACCGCTTTCAGCCTCAACCGAAAATGAACCAATTGCTTCTTTGTGCTCTTCGATGAAATCTTGAGGCGCCCACCAATAAGTCGGAAGGTAGGTCTCAGCCAAACCGCGCAATTGGGCTTCGCTCATCTCATCGCGAAGCATGACAGGAACAACGCGCTTGCGTAAAAAACCAACATAGCCACACAGCGATGGAATGGAATTACCCGCAACCAGAAACACCAATGAACGAGCAGGAGCAAAAGAAGCAATTTCGTCAGCTTCAGAAATCATTTGATTGAAGGTCAGCTCTCGCTCACAATCTATGAGCGCAGTGCGATCGAGATCAACCATATGATTAGAACTCCACGCCATAGTGGGCGCTCAGTAATTCCTTGCCTTTATCATAAGAATTGAAATCAATGATGTCATCCGTATCCATCATGATATCGAAAGCATCCTCCAGAGCAGCCATCAGACTCATGTGTCCAACACTATCCCACGATTCAACTGACTGATAAAGAAGTTCGGAACCTAACTGCTCGGGAGCAAGCTCCAATACTTCTATAAAAGCGTTGTCATAGGTCTCTTGATTTGACATGTATTCTCCTTGTTTGCGACAGTCTATTCACAACTTCGTACAGTATAGCAAGAATATCCTCTATGCCATTATTCCCAACATACCAAGAGTCCAGAAAGCCAGTAACTATTCATTTCTATTATTGCTGAGAATCGAACTTGTAGATTTTATACCCATCTATTTCATCAACAACTTCGAAGGTGAGATCTGGGTAGTATTCCGATTTCAAATAGTTGTATATGATGTTGCCCATACCATCAAAAAGCGTTACAAAATACGCATTGTCGTTTTCGGCTAGCCCCTTAATTACATTCGGCATCCCCGCAAGATCATTACGTGCATTGATAAACGGAGCATTCGTTATCCATCCGCCTACACTCAGATTCTTTTCTAAAAACTGATTCGTTGGAAGGTATTTCTGTTCATAGATTCCTTCAAATGCAACATGCGAAAGCGTGCCCCAGACATATATATTATCGTTTTCCGCCATGACGTAATCCATCATTGGACTGCTTGGCTGGTAGTCTTCCTGGCTTATAGATTTCTGCATTTGTGCAGGGTTGAAACTGCGTGATGCATTGTATATTTCATAGCATGTCATGAATACAAAAATACAGCAGGTGAACAAAGATATGCCTGCTCGTATGAGATTGCACTTTTGCTTAGAATGGCAAGGACGCACATCCTTGCCAATGATGAGCGCAATAGACGAAGCGGCATACATATAAATTGGGTATTCGATTCGATCGAGCAGTCTCTCCATACCGAAAAAAAGAGAACAAAGACCGTATGCAAATACGACAGCAATACCTATACCAATCCAATCCTTTTTTCGCCCCAAAAAGATCGCAACAACTACTACGGCACAGAAGAACGCAACGATACGAAGATGATCGCCTATGTTCATAGGGTATGTTACTAATCCTTCAAGGATCTGATCCAACGAATTAACCCGAGAAACGGATGCTATCGCAGCCATTTTCTCTATCGTGAACATTTCAGGATCCGCAGTCGCCCAGTTTGTTGCTAATGCATATGCCTCTTCGGAAACACCGGCATCTGTCATTTGATCAGCGACATCACTATATGCAGGCATTGGGAAATCAGATATTTGCGCCCTATAGGTATTGTATTCATTCCATTCAGCCCACCCAGGCTGACTCCAAGCATACGTGTTGTAAGATCCAGCAACTATAACAAGTATGAATACAGCAATAATTGGAACACTTCGTGTAAAAGCTAGTCCTTTCTTTGTCTGACTCCCATTTGAGAAAGAAAGACGTAGGACTTGATACACATATGCCAATCCAAGGAACGGAAGGGAAAGAAAGAATGCGTTTGAACGAACAAGAAAACCGCACACGCATAATACAATACCAAGGATCGTATACGCTATACCCGGACGTATCTTGCTCCTCATTTCTCCTACAAGGATAGCGCCGCCCGCTATCGTACATATCGACGCGATGAAGGTGAAATTTCCGAAATAGGTCATATAAGGTATAAAGAAATACTCCACGCCAGCAACAAGCAAAAATGCAAGCGCTGACGGAGTGAAACTGAACAGAGCATAGTTAAATGCTGAACATGCTAAGAATGCCAATACTCTTTCAATGACGATAAACCAATTGAGCGCAGGGAATGCTTCATTGAGCGCAAGCACTATATGCGATAAGAAAGCGTTGACAAAAAGACAAAGACCACTGTCGGGAAAACGACCGCTCAACGCCTCTGAAATTGCCCAGTCATCATCGAAGGGGGCTATCTTGTCTGAAAAGGTCATCAAAAAAACAAGGATCCCGGCAACGCTAATGGATACGAGCAAACGCACCCATTTCTTTTCCAAACAACGATCTATCGTACTGGAGGCAGTAACGATGACATGCGAGAGACTAGAACTCACTACGTTCCTTCCCGAATGAACCTACGTTTCCGAAGAAGCTCATTTCTCTACATTATCCCCAAACTAAAAACAATAATGCCAGCGATGATGAGTGCCAAGGCAACACCCTTCGCCCAGCCGAATTGCTCTTTAAAAATAACAATACCGAAAATGGTCACATAGATATAACTGGTAGCCTCAAGGATAGGTCCATAGGTCAGAGGAACTTCTCTATAAGCCAAGATGGTCAGAAGAGTCGTACCAAAAAAGAGCGCATATGCAATGATGACAAGGGGATTCAAATACTCTTTTGCAATGCTTTCATAATGCCTACTTGCTGCTTTTTTTAAAAGCACCTGAGACACAGAAGCAATGAAAACGCTCCCCAGATATATCAAAATATAGGGAATCACCGTTTTCCTCTGTTTTGCGATATGCGACCACGTGGATGACCCGTCTTCGCAGATAGAGAACTAGTGCTCTCAATCGTCAATGCATCCTGCTGCTTTTTATCCGCGAGAGAGTAGAGAACAACCCCTGCCATGACAAGAACAGCACCTACAATCATGAGCGGCGTGATCTTCTCTCCAAAGAACAACGCACCCCAAACCATCCCCCAGATCACCGTGACAGCTTTGTTGGCGAAGGCGACCGTTAAGGGAAGATGCTTGAGTATCTGTTGCCACCCAATAGCATAAATCCCCAAAAAGATAAGCATGAATAAATAGAAGAGGCAAAAGTCAAGACTGAAAAAAGAATAGGTTGCAGCGCGTTTGCTAAATAGCCCCGATAATGAATATATAAGCAAAATCACATGCAGGGCAATAAGCACAAGTGCATGATGATTAATCTTCCTCTTCTTGCCTGTCTCTTGTTGCATTAAGAACCCTATGCACCTGAATTTCCGTGCGCCCTCATGCGTAGAATGCATTCACGACATCAATAACCGTTTGCACGTCCTCATCGGTAATCCCGTAGTACAGTGGCAAGCGCACCAACCGCTCGCTTTCTTTGGTGGTATATTCGTCCTCCCCCGCAAAACGACCGAACCGTTGCCCCGCAGGTGCACTGTGAAGCGGGATATAGTGAAAGACCGCATATACGCCATGATTCTTCAGGTAATCGATCAACTCCGTGCGCTCTTCGAGATCCTTGCACTTGAGATAGAACATATGCGCATTGTGCGTACAACTTTCCGGAATGGCGGGGAGCTCAACCTTGCCTGATTCAGCAAGCGGCGCGAAAGCGTCATGATATCTTTGCCACACCGAAAGCCGACCCTCATTGATCTTGTCGGCAATTTCAAGTTGAGACCACAAGTATGCTGCATTGAGGTCACTCGGAAGATAGCTTGACCCATAATTCACCCACGTGTACTTATCAACTTGACCACGGAAGAATTTAGCCCGATTCGTCCCCTTCTCCCGTAAGATCTCGGCCTCTTCGTTTTTCGAGGGATCGTTGATGAGCAGCGCACCGCCCTCTCCCATCGAGTAGTTCTTCGTTTCATGGAAAGAGAAGCATCCGAAGTCACCAATCGTGCCCAGCGCATGACCTTTATATTCGCTCATAACACCTTGTGCGGCATCCTCAATAACCTTGAGTCCATGCCTGCGAGCGATATCCATGATGGTATCCATTTCGCACGCAACGCCGGCATAATGCACAACGCTGATAGCTTTGGTGCGAGCGGTGATAGCTTGTTCAATCTTCGATTCATCAATATTCATCGTATCAGGACGAATGTCAACGAATACAAGTTTCGCTCCAGTAAGCACCAAAGAGGTTGCTGTTGATGAGAAGGTATAACTCGGGAGGATTACCTCATCACCCTCCTGCAATTCACAAAGGATGGCCGCCATCTCAAGCGCCGTGGTGCCGCTCGTGGTCAAAAGAGCCTTCTGAGTGCCCGTTTTCTGCTCGATCCATTCATTGCATTTCTTCGTAAAGGGTCCATCCCCGCAGATCTTCTGATTGGCAACAGCCTGCATCATGTAATCAGATGCTGTCGGGACGAACGGAGGTACATTGAATGAGATCATTATTATCCTTCTTTTTGGGTACGATTCATTGTACGACGAACAACGCATAAAGCAATGAACGAAAGTACCCCGAGCGTGCTCAGTATCGCTCCTGCTTTCAATCCGGGCGTTTCATAGGTAAGCTGAATGCGATGGGAACCTTGCGGCACATCCAATCCGATAAACCCGAGATCAGCAACAAAGGTCTCGCTCGGAGCACCATCAATCGTTGCTTTCCAGCCGCTTGAGTAAGGCAGGCGAACAAGCAAGATGTCGTCGTCCGATTGCGCATCCACGTTGCACGCAAAGGTATTGCCTATAAAAGAGACATCGGAGGCAGCATGTGCGTCCATCGCTTTGATCGCCTCTTTGACTTTCTGGGTATCCTCTGCGCAAACTTCAAGGCTCTTGATCGAATAGGCGCCCGCCCCAATGAAATTGATATCGACCCCGTGTCGTTCTGTGTCAGACAATCCGAGATTGAATGCCCAGGTGTTTTTACCGGAATACAGATGTGCATCCTTTCCCGTTTGCCATACCCCTGTTGACCTATCAGAAACCGCTGCCGTGATCGTGCATCCGTTATCAGACAGCGGGAACACATCTTTCAATTTGGTAGCCACGTTCTCAACCATACTTGAACGAGCCGTCAAGGCAGGCGCGCTCTGATAATCAACCCCCTCCAAAACTACATAAGCCTCCGTGTTTGCAGGAATAGATACATCCAGGTGAATTGACACTTCTTTTTCCGTCGAAAAAGAAAGATCATTCACGATTCCCCGCTCTGCGCTGCCTTCACCTAAGGGCGTAGACTCTAAAACGGGATCAGATTGAGCGGCGCCCGCATCTGTTCGCACAACGTCTTTCCGTGATTCGAGGTGATACGTAAAGGGCAGCGCCTCGTTCATGTTCACGATTTCTGCTTTATCGTGGGAAGCGTCCCCTTCGTCAAGAACAACACCTTGCAAAAGAGCCTCTTGCGCATCAATGGGGTTGAGCGACCTAAATTGACTCTCTGGAATGACTTCAGTAAAGAGAGATGCAATGGGCATCTGAACATCAGATGAATACACATCCATGCCGAGTGCATCATCTACGGGATTTTCTACACTATAGAGATCAGGCACAAGATGTTCTTCACCCTTGCCTACAACGACATACTTCACATTCGCCATTTGCTCCATGATCGAACGCCCATCAAGGGAGGTCGTTGAGAAGTTCAGAGGAGCAGTGGTAAGGCCAAGTTGGGATTGATAATCATCGAGATAGCCGTTGTAGAGACTGTTGTATAAACTCGTCCCGTTCTTGTCCACGACGCAGCTCGTATTCCGGTATCCCTGAGTAGAACCGAGCGCATCGAATCTCCATGCGTCCCCTTCAAGCATCGCAACTGCCCTGTTCGCACCCGATAAAGACATCTCATATGCTTCTCCCTGAGGGACATTGCGGACTGCCGCATTCTTACCCCACAGACCAAACAGCGCACCGCAGCTGATGATCAACGAAACGACCAGACCGACATGTAAGAGCGTCCCCTTGGCATAGATGAGAAAAGCGAATAAGAGCATCAGCAAAATGAGCGGAACATAATATGCCTTCGCAGCCAAAGCGCCAAAGAGCATGAAAAACGCAATCGCGCATATTGCGAAGACCTGAATGCGTTTAAGCGACATGATTCCATTTAAGAATCGAGGCGTCATATAGGTGGTAATGTAGCCTGCAAGCAGCGCAAACATCCAGGTCCACCTATTGTTGGGGTAGGCGAATCCATTCATGACGCGCCCAAATGCGGGAAGCAAAAGCATTGCAGTTAACACAACCAGCATTACTGTAAGCATCAAGCCCGTTTTGTCCTTCTTCTCAACGCAGAGCGCAAAAATCGCAAGCACCGATAGGGTTAGAAACCCGAAGAAACACTCGGATCCCACATAGCTGAAGGCGATGAATCCTTGGATGGCTTCAATATAGAACGTCAGGGGGTAGAAAAGATTCCACGATCGCTCAAGTCCGACCCGATCAAGGGACAAAATACACGCCACATTCGGTATCAAGAACAAACCACTGATCGCAATACCGATGAGAAGCGGAATCAACACCCTTGCCAAAAGGGTGAAGAACAACCGAGGGGACTTATGATCCATGAATATGTAGCGAATAATGCAATAGAGCAAAAGTAAGAGACATGCCATCCATAAGGTAACAAAGGAATAGAATCCGAACAACGCAACAGATACCACCAGCATAACCGGGGATTTCGCATCGAACACCTTATCCACCCCAAGAATGAGCAGGGGCGCTAAAAGCAGCGGATAGAGCATGAAAATCTGATTGAAGGCAATGATCGAAACCCCTGAGAACACATATGCCATCGAGCCGATAAGGGTCGAGAAGCCATCGTTCCCATGGTAGAAAGCAAGCCGGCAAAACGCGATCCCGCCCAAGAATAGGGTTATAGGAACCGTAAGATTCAGTAAGAACTCAGCATTTTCTGCATTTGAGAATACGGCGATCCAATTGATCGGATTGCCCAAAAATGACGATATCCACAAAAAATAATCCTGCCCGTAGCCGAGCTCCTGACTCCAGAGAGGAATCTCAAACGAATGCGTAACGAAGATGCTGGTTAAAAACGAACGGATCCAATCGCCCAGCTCGATGAATCCGGTGTATTGCTGGGTCAGTCCATCGTCGATCCAGATGAAGTTCACGCCCCTCAAGAAAAAGACCGAATACATACACGCGAACATGATTGCAAAAAGAATGCAATAGGTGATCGAAAAGACGCGCTTGTCCTTTTCTTTCACGAGCTGTATCCAACGGGAAACAACGGTGTTCTTGCTGTCAGTTGATTTCGTATGGTCGATTACGGTTGCGTCAGTCATGTTTCGAATCTTTGTCCATGCGAGGAAAGTTACTGCTGCATTCCAAGATAGCTCTTCCAGAATTCTCGGCTCGTCAATTGCGGAAATGCATCACGATATGCCTGTTTGATTTGTGCCCCATTCTTCTTGTATGAGCGCTTCGCATCACGCCAGCGCTTTTTGAGTGCACGGTAACGCTTGCGGTCAAGGAAACGCACGTGAGCATGCTTCCCCTCCCGATCACAAGCTACGAGCACGCGCGTTGCGATCTGGTCGGGCGAGGATACCGTATACCCACCATAATATGCAGTAGCGGGATGATTTCGCAAAAGAGCTTCTGGCAATAAGTGTCTATCGTAGGGGAGCGTTCGCCACAGCTTCAAAAGAGAGTTCACGTGTTGATTATCGCGAACGATATCGAGATCCGGCGTAAACGATGAGAGCCGAGGTGCTAACGCTGGATGCTCTTCCGAGGCGTTTGCGAGCGCTTCATCGAGGGGGACGAGCTTCTCCGCTTGGGCATTATTCTCTTTCATAATGTCTTCCCCGCTTGCACTCATCAAAAACTCTGGACCGCGCAGATAATCCTCAAGACCCTTGATCACCAGCTCGGCAGTTTCATATGCCATCGATCGGAGGTATAAGCGGAATGTCCGATCAACGCGCGCCATGAACAACGCTTCAAAACTCTTTTCATGCAGCGCTGTCATGATCAGATAGTTGCGAACGTATTGGTAGCAGTCGACCGCCGCACGGAATTTCGATCCGAATTCAGCATGCCACACACAAATGCCATTCATGGTCATATAGGTCGGCTGACACCGAAGGCCATATTCCACGTCATCGCAGCGCACGAACAGCGGCAACGGCAATCCGCATTCGCGAATCTTCGCAACGGGAATACATGAATACCACCAGGCACCATACGCATCAGGCACCTCGACATCGACGACTTCATTCACCGCGATATCAGCAAGATTGTCAACGATAAGATTGCCTTTAAGACGCAGGTACAAGCCATCTTTGCGCACATTTGAGACATCCTCGAATTGGATGTTCGGCTTTCCCAACTGAAGCATAGCGCCATTGATGAACGCATCCACATACGTATCGTTCGTAAGCGATAACAGATTGAACGTACGCTTGAAACTCTCGGGGGAAACCTGCACATCATCATCCATGAGAAGCACGTGAGTGTATTCCTCAGATGCTTCAAGGGTCTCAATCATTCCTCGCGCAAAGCCGCCTGCACCACCCATGTTTGCGTTGGGTACAATGCTCACACCATCGGTTTGCAGTGCGTGCGCATCAAGGGTGTTTCCATTATCGATAACAAACATGTGAAATCCCCGCGCAATAGGATCATCGCTTGCAAGAATATGGGACTTTACTTTTTCAATGTTCGGGATGATATATTGCTCGTTTTTGAAGGTGGTGGTTACCAGAGCAATCCTAATGTCCCGAATCTTATCCTCATCAATATCGGTGTACCAATACGCGTTCCTGATCTCGGTTGCACCGGAGGATCGCAATTCGAATCCACCAAGGATCAACCCATCTATCGGGAGGCGGATATCGATCGAAGTGAATGCGTCGGATCCTTCAAAAGGAATGCTCTTTCCCACGGATATCGGCGAAACATTGCGATGAACCGAGGATGTCGTTGAAACGATATAGCCCGAAGGACAGTCCGCGGGAGAAACCGCCCCTTCCTGAACACCGTTCAGGTTGATCATGCAGGCATCCCCCGCAAGCTCAAGATGCAAGGCGATGGTGTCGATGCCGGTATAGGTACGCCACTTCCCTACCGAGATCGCATTGAAATAGGTCAGAAAATCAATCGTACCCTCAAAGGCAAGGGAGTCATTCTCTTCACAATAATCGACATTGCTCTCAACTCTATATAAAAGCTCGGGAAACTGAGCGAAATGCGCTTCTCGCTTCAGGATGATATTTGCAAGCTTGAACCTTGTCATACCTTCCTCCACTGGTGCAGGACCCTTGTCCTTCGAAAGATCATTGCTCTCTCAAAAGAATTTCATTGCCCTTGCTGGGCGTACTTCGCCTCCGTGGACTCTTTGGCGTCTTTCCACCAATCAGTATTGTCCGTATACCAAGCGATGGTATCAGCAAGACCCTCGTCGAAATTCGTATGCTTGGGTTTCCACCCGAGTTCGCGTCGAAGCTTCGTCGAGTCAATGGCATAACGCCGATCATGACCTAGTCGATCTTTCACCCAATCAAAATCATCTGCCGACTTTCCCATGGCAGCAAGAATAGCGCGAAGGACATCAATATTATTCTTCTCACCATCAGCGCCGATAAGATACGTCTCGCCCAACCGTCCATTATTGAGGATCTCCCATACCGCACTCGAGTGATCTTCCGTATGGATCCAATCGCGCACGTTTTTACCATCCCCGTACAGCTTAGGTTTGATACCGCAGAGAATGTTCGTGATCTGCCGCGGAATGAATTTCTCGATGTGCTGGCGGGGACCATAATTATTCGAGCAATTGGAAATGGTGATAGGGACCCCATATGTTCTATGCCACGCGCGCACCAGCATGTCAGAAGAAGCCTTGCTGGAACTATACGGGCTTGATGGTTTGTAGGGTGTTTCTTCAGTGAATCGAGCTGGATCATCTAAGGCAAGATCCCCGTATACCTCGTCGGTTGAAACATGATGGAAGCGCGTTCCATACTTTCGCGCTGCTTCAAGCAACTGGTACGTTCCATATACATTGGTCCTGATGAAGGGCTCAGGGTTCGCGATCGAATTATCGTTATGACTTTCTGCGGCGAAATGAACGATGGCATCGGAGTCGGGAACGATTCTATCAAGGACCTCGGTATCGCAGATGTCGCCATGCACGAAGGTCATACGATCTTCGGGAATACCTGCCAGATTATCGAGGTTGCCCGCATAGGTGAGCGCATCAAGCACGGTGACATGGGTATCAGGCTGATTATCTACCACCCAATGCACGAAGTTGCTTCCAATGAAACCCGCACCGCCGGTCACGATGATATTGCTGTATGGCATTGTTCCCCTTTATTCCCTACGACAAACCTGCAGGCTTAAACATGATCCTCTGCAACAGAGATCATATATTGCCCATAAGCTGTCTTGCCAAGTGCCTGACCAAGGGCAAGCAACTGCGCTGCATCAATGAAACCACGCCTGAACGCAATTTCCTCGATACAAGATACATAATAGCCTTGTCTTGATTGCACTGCTTCAACATATTCGGCAGCCTGAAGCATTCCTTCCGGTGTGCCCGTATCGAGCCACGCCATTCCTCGCCCGAGAAGCTTCACCTTCATTTTGCCTCTCTCAAGATAGACGTTATTTATGGACGTGATCTCCACCTCACCCCGAACACTCGGCTTCACGTCGATGGCGATATCGCAAACATCGTTATCGTAAAAATAAAGACCTGGAACCGCATAATTACTTTTGGGATTCTCGGGCTTCTCTTCAATGCCCACCACTCTATGGTCCGCGTCGAATTCAACAACGCCGAATGCCTGCGGATTGCGCACTGGATAGCCAAAAATCACAGCGCCGCCATTTGTGGAAACCTGCTCTTTTGCATAGACGAGCGCATCCGTCAGCGTTTGACCATGGAACATGTTGTCCCCGAGACAAAGGGCAACACTATCGTTGCCAATGAAGTCCCGTCCTATGATGAAGGCCTCAGCAAGTCCACGAGGCTGCTCTTGGATCTCATAACTGAAATTCATCCCAATTTCATGCCCGTCGCCCAGAAGCTTTTGGTATGAAGAAATATCCGTGGGCGTTGAGATGATGAGGATATCTCTAATTCCCGCGAGCATAAGAACTGAAATGGGATAGTAAATAAGCGGTTTGTCATAAATTGGAAGAAGTTGTTTTGAAACAGCCTTGGTAATTGGGTAAAGCCTTGTTCCACTTCCACCCGCAAGTATGATGCCCTTCATAATGTCTCTTCTCAATCGCAGTGATGTTATACAAATTATAAGGCTACCGCATGAAAGAACCTGCTACGGAATCTTCTCTTTACCGCAGCAGGTTCATCCTATCTAAGAGTATTTGCAGATTTATCTAATTTGATTCATAACGCGAATAATCTTGTCTCCATATCCTGCACCAGTTGCCCATCCTGTGCCATTCGGATTCTCCTTCGCGCCCAACCAAGCGACGATGGGAGCAATTCCACGCTCAACATACTGGAAGCGCGGATCAACACAAGTATTATTTAAGGGCTCAGTTGATGCATACGCCTTAAGATGCTGCACCTGTGCAAGAATTCCCTCTGCAATTGAAGAGAAGCTATTGCCAGGATTGTCACCTCCCGTGGCACCGATTCCAGCAAAGTTGAACTGACCTGGATCACACACTCCCGGGAAACCCAACCAACCGGTTTCGAGCATCATCTGAGCAAAGACAACCTCAGCCCGTACGCCTTCTGAGTTTGCCTGAGCAATGAGAATCTCACAGAATCGCTCAATCGTCGGCGCATCAGGATTATTTCCGTATGGATAAATAACGCCGTTAGTGCTTATCGCATTTCGGTAGGTGTTGGCTAACTGCTGAGCACTTACCGTAGTTGCTCCCATGATTGGGGTGCTCTTTTCTACGACCACCTCACCATTTTCATCAACCCAAATGGTTCCGAGCCACTGATTCGTAGCCATACGTCCATCGCTGCCATAGTAATTCCCGTCGATCCACTTATTGGTTACCATGGCGCCACTTTGCGTATCAAAGAAATAGAAGTCATACTTATTCGTCCAGATATATGATTTACCCTTTACGAGAACTCCGTTATCGAGAACATAATAAACGCTGCCAGCTCTATTATTCCAGCCATGATTAAACCTCTTGCCATCGGGTCCATAATAATGACCCTCAGCAGTTGAATTTGTAATCATATGACCATCATTAAGATCAAAGTAATAATAGTCAAATTTATCCGTCCAAATATAAGACGCGCCTTTTACGAGTGATCCATCATTCAGAATATAGAAGTGTTTTCCAGCCGATATAAACCAGCCAGGATTCACTCGCTTGCCATCGGGTCCGTAGTAATGTCCTTCTGCGGTTGCATTTGTGACCATCTCACCGGTATTGCGGTCGAAGTAATAGTAGTTGTAACCATTCGTCCAGATATACGACGGACCTTTAATGAACGAGCCATCTGCAAGAAGGTAGTAAGTCTTACCGCCACTAGTCAACCATCCCGATGTCACTCGCTTGCCATCTGGACCGTAAAAATACCCTTCAGCCCAATCATTCGTGACCATTGCACCGGTATTGCGGTCGAAGTAATAGTAGTTGTAACCATTCGTCCAGATATACGA
>CAZFGW010000004.1:0-14390 GCA_964518575.1 uncultured Eggerthellaceae bacterium | reverse complement strand
CGGACCTTTAATGAACGAGCCATCTGCAAGAAGGTAGTAGGTCTTGCCATTCATGGTTAGCCAGCCAGAAGATGCACGCTTGCCGTCTGGACCGTAATAATATCCATCGACGATGGCATCAGTAACCATAGAGCCATCAACGAGGTCGAAGTAATAGTGGCTGTAGCCATTCGTCCAGATGTATGACGGACCCTTTATGGGGGACCCGTCTGATAAGAGATAGTACGTTTTGTCACCGCTGGTCAACCAGCCCGATGTCATTCTCTTACCGTCTGATCCGTAGTAATATCCTTCAGCCCAATCGTCCGTGACCATTGCACCGGTATTGCGGTCGAAGAAGTGATAGTTGTAGCTATCCGTCCAAATATAAGTAACTCCCTTGATGGCATATCCATCAGCACCGAAATAATATACTGATCCATCAGCGCGCTTCCAGCTATTAGTAAGAAATGAACCATTGGCAAACTGAAATCTGGTGCCCTTGTCGTCCCTAACGATTTCGCCGTCGAAACCATAGTAGTCAATAATAGCCTCAGCATCGGCAACGCCCATTTCAGTAATATGGCTGAGAATAAAGTTAAGATCGGCACTATTGTCTAAAAATGCATGCTCAATAAGAATAGCGGGCATATTGAGGTCTTTACTAACCTTCAGTACTCCATACCAATCTTGAAGACTTCCATCTTCGTACGTATCCTCAACGCACGTACGCTCTTTAATTCCCCTATTTGTAAGTCCTAATGCTGTAAGACGATCAAGAACTTCTTTCGCAAGCCCGACAGCCTCTTCATGAAGACCAGGCTTCCAATTTGCATTCTGTACCCAAACTTCGGAGCCGCTTCCTCCGCCTGTATTAAGATGAAAACTAACAAACACATCTGCGCCCAGTTTCTTAGCTACAACCGGTCTATCACGAACAGCAACATCATCATCACCAGAGCGTGTCATAACAACCGAAACGCCCTGACTCTGAAGATGATCGCGACAAGCAAGGGCTATTCTTAGATTAAGATCCTTTTCCAGACCCCCATTATATGATGCCCCCGGCTCACTTCCCCCGTGCCCAGGATCAAGACCAATAACAAGTCTTGTAGGCTTGCTTGCGCGAGCTGCATAGACACTGCTACTCTGAGCAGCTGTTTCATCTGCAACTCCCAATGCATCCGAAATATCGACGGACTCATTAAGGGCGTCATCAGCATCAAGGGTATAGATATTAGTTTCTGAAGTGGAGTCACTATATCTGGAAGGATCAACGACGAAAGAAATGCCGTTATCTGATACGGGTGTAGCATATTCTCCTGATTCAGCACCTTGCCAGCTGACGGAATTAATCCTATAGGCTCCCACAGTCGTCTCATCCAGGAATGTCAACTTAAAGAGAACGGTTGCGACATCGCCTTCTGTAACGATATTGCTACATGTTGTGTTATAAATCTTTCCCGTGGCAATAGATTCGTAGTGCAAGGTAAATGTCCCTGCATCTATAACCCTCTTAAAACCAATGACAATATTCTGTTCCTGACCTAAAGAAACCTTCTCGCAATCAATATAGAAAAGGTCTACGAGATCATCAGTACTACTTGGTAGCTGCTGGACATTGTCGCCTAATACTTCTTCAAAAGCTGCATCCACGTCCCCCACGATGACAGCGCTACCATTTGTAGATTCAGCTTGAACGGCTTCGATCTCAGGAGATTGTTCGCTCCCCTCTTCTTCTTGATCAGCTGCATCAATCGCATCCGCTGAAGAGAGTGCTTCTTGTTCACTCCTTTGTTCTTCATCGATACCCCAAGCTTGATAGGGGTTCAAGCTAATGATCAAAGAAACAGATAAAACAAGCGCAATAATCTTAAAAAAGACGCTAGTCGATTGACTTTGGGAGGTAGTGGATTTCAACATGTTTCTCCTGTTCATACTGACATAACAGCAATTGCGATGGTCTCATATCCGTAATCAAACTGTCAAATAAAAACCCGTCTTTGTGACGGGTTTTCGTAGAAGATACATGAACCATTGGATAGCGAACAGATAATTTACAAAAGAGCTATTGTTCCTTCGCAAGAACATCAGCAATTTGTCGCGATGCTGTTCCATCTCCATAGGGATTTGATGCTTTCGCCATTTTCTGGTATTCATCCTTAGAGACGAGAAGCGTCTTAAAAGCATCATATATATCCTCCTCATGAGTGCCGACCAGCTTCAGCGTGCCAGCCGCAACGCCCTCTGGACGCTCCGTTGTATCACGCATTACAAGCACGGGCTTCCCCAAAGAAGGAGCCTCCTCCTGAATACCTCCGCTATCTGTAAGCACGAGATAGCTTTTATCTAGATAGTTGTGAAAATCAAGAACCTCAAGCGGTTCTATTATCCTTATCCTATCGCTGCCCGCAAGCTCCTCATCTGCGATCTTTCGAACCTGCGGATTCATATGAATGGGGTATATCGCTTTAACATCGGGAAATTCGTCAACAATTCTTCTGATTGCCTTGAACATTGAATGCATCGGGGCGCCGAGGTTTTCGCGACGATGAGCCGTAATAAGGACAAGACGACTATCACTTGCCCAGTCCAGATGTTCACTTCGATATGTTTTGTCAACCGTAGTTTTTAAAGCATCAATAGCGGTATTGCCCGTTACAAAGATCTTACTCTCGTCCTTGCCTTCTTGGATCAAATTTGCCTTCGATACTTCCGTGGGAGCAAAATAGTAATCAGTAATGATGTCAACCGCCTGCCTATTAAACTCTTCAGGATATGGAGATTTTAAATTCCATGTTCTAAGCCCCGCCTCAACATGCCCAACAGGAATCTGCTTATAGAAGGCAGCGAGAGCGGTCGCAAAACTAGTTGTAGTATCACCATGCACCAGCACACAATCAGGCTTAACCTTATTAAACACATCATCCATTTTTAACAGAACTTCAGAAGTAATATCAAACAGTGTCTGGTTTTGTTTCATAATTGCGAGATCATAATCAGGAACAACATCAAATACCTTTAACACTTGCTCGAGCATCTCTTTATGTTGACCCGTAACGCAAACAACGGTCTCAAATTCGTCTGAGCGAGATTTCAACTCATTGACCAGAGGGCACATTTTGATTGCTTCAGGACGCGTGCCAAAAACTACAAGTATCTTTTTCATCTATACCCTTTCATGTATACAGCAAAACGTATAGCGCCGAAGCTTTCAGAAATAGCCGTTTTGTTTAACGAGAGTTTTGGAAAAGAGCTCTTTTTCAGAGTTATCAAAGCTGCCATACACGCCCAACAATTTTATCGATTCCACTTTATTTGAGTTTTTTAATATTGTTTGTATAGCAAAATCAACGCTATCAAGATTCTCTCTGATAATAGGAATGACCTGTGCATGCTCATATCGCGCTAATGGAGCAAGGAGGATAGCAAGGATTGAATTATCTACACTTACAATGTAGTAATTTCGCAAGGACGGCATATTGTCTGAGCACCACATCGTACTGACCTCTATCGAATTTTGCTCACTATTATCCATAAAATCGATTATCTTAGTTCCGAAAGGTTCAGCAAGGTTTTTTAAATCATCTAGAGTAATTTGACTTTTATAAAAGCAAATAATGTTCGAAAAACCCAATGAAGCGACTTCATTGAAGGCGCGCGAATATATTTCTTTATCCTCATCAGCAATAAAAACGGGCATTTGGTTATTGAAAGCGTATTGGAAAGAGGTCATTGCTGGAACTGAAGCTGCACCAGTAATAAATACGGCGGTATCCCTTTTTGTAAGAACTCTGCTTTGAGAAGTGTAAATATTTTTGCAAAGCTCAAAGATGTCTGCACCGTCATATTCCTCGATTGTTCGAGGACGGCAAACCAAATTGATCTCATCAATGATCTGATCATTAAACTCTGAGCGCTTTACAATTTTAACGGTCTCAATCTTTTGGTCTTTCAAAAATGTCAACGTAGTTTTATCAACGCCCTCATCAGTCACCTTGAACAACATCGATCCAGGCTTCGATGCAAGAGACATAGCCATCATTTGCAGATTGACGTCATTTGATTTAATTAGAACAGCAGTATCGATCGAATTATCTATCGCCTTAAGCTTTGTGTTGATAAGATCATTGACAACGTAACTCGTATCACCAATGAAAAACGAAACATCATCTATGACATCAGGTGAATCAGTTTGAAGGATTTCGAATAGGTCTAGTTCCGCTTGCTCCGTTCCTTTGTGTCCGCCTAGAGCCTGATATGCCGTGCTGACATCTTTGGCCGTACCGACCATACGCGTTTTTCCCTTTTCGATCCATATCGCTTTATTGCAAAGACGATCGATCAGGTCACTGCTGTGCGAAACTATGAGTACAGTCGTGCCATGCTCACGAATCAATTCTTGAATTCTTTTCTCACACTTCCGTTGGAACATCTGATCTCCGACGGACAAAACCTCATCCACAACAAGAATATCTGGAACGATTATTGTCGCGATAGCAAAAGCAATCCTTGATACCATGCCAGAAGAATAATTCTTCAAAGGAAGATCAAGGAATTCTTCAATCTCTGCAAATTCGACTATCTCATCAAAATGCTGATCAATAAAGTGCTGGGAGTATCCCAGCAATGAGCCATTAAGATATATGTTTTCCCGCGCTGTTAGTTCATAGTCAAAACCGGCGCCCATTTCTATAAGTGGTGCTATATTTCCTGTTATTTCTACCGAACCTTCTGTCGGCTCTAATACTCCAGAGACTACCTTCAAAAGCGTTGATTTTCCGGAACCATTCGTCCCTAAAATGCCAAAGACATCTCCACTCTGCACCTCAAGTGACACGTTATCAAGCGCACGGAATCGCTTGAACATCAATTGTCTTTTGGCAATAGTAATAAAGTACTCTTTGAGGTTATTGAGCTTCTGGTTTGCGAAATTATAATCAAGCACAACATTGCTAACCTTGATAGCAGTTGAATTACCTGGCTCGTAAATCGCATCAGATTGGTCTGATAACAAGCTTGTCTTTTTGTCTTTCATATACCTGACACCTCTCGGTCTCGGCAAACTAGATATAGAAAATAAACTTCTTTTGTAGCTTCTTGAATATGAGTATGCCAAGACAAAGCATTATAAGCGCCATGCCAAGACAAACGATATTTTGCAAAAAAGAAGGCGTATTACCCCAAAGCGCTATATCTCTGAAATACGTAACGTATCTATACATAGGATTGAAGAATTCAAATGTCTGCATCCATGCTGGCAATATCTCTACTGGATAGAAAATTGGAGTGGCATATATCCACGCTGTAGTAATAACGCCCCAGATATGAATGACATCTCTGAAAAAGACCGCGAATGCAGAAAGCATCAAACCTAGACCGAGAGCAAATATTGTTACGTACACTAAGAGGAGTGGTAAAAAAAGAATGTTGGGGGTGATGCTGATATTAAGGAATGCCATAACTATAACAACAGCAATGAGGGATATCGCAAAGTTCACCAACTGGAAAAGCACCTTTTCCAAGGGGAAAATAAATTTATCTATCTTAATCTTTTTGATCAAAGACGATGAATCGATAATCGATGTCATAGCAGATGCAGAAGCATCTGTCACAAGAGAGAACAGCGTGCTTCCCAAAATGAGATACATTGGGTAATGCTCGATCTCAAACCTAAAAAATGTACTAAATACTGCAGTGAGAACAAGCATCATGAGCAGTGGATTAAGAACCGACCACAGAACACCTAATATGCTTCTGCGATATTTCAATTTGAAATCCTTGGATACCAAGGATTTTATTGTGAACCAATTTCGTTTTAAATTGTCTGTTTGAGCCATGAATTGCCTTTTGTCTGATCAGTTATACAATTCAGCGATTGTCGCAATGATGCACTTGCATTGTTCATATTCATCTGCTGGCACATACAATAATTTGTCTTGATACCAGTTTTCCATAAAACATTCCAATCGGCGTTCTTTGTATTCTTCGAAAAGATTATTCTTTTTCAAAAATGCTACTTGAGCCTTCTCTGTCAAAAGCGACTTTTCGAAAAAATCTTTCGATATTGCATTAACAGCACTATCATTTCGTTCCATATAGTAAATAAAAATGGGCGTGTCAGCATATAGAAAAGAACATGCTCTGACCATTGTCTCGTAATAGAACAACGAATCTTCTCCAAAAGCACCTTCGACGAATTGCATGCTTTGTTCAGCCAAAAAGTCTCTTCTAAAAATACAACTTTGAACATTATGGGGATCAAAGTCATTCTCGATCAACTCTTTGATAGGATCGTTATGAACTCCTTTGTCGAAAAACGGTTTTATCTTTACTGCATTAAAGGTGGGCGCCCCGATCGAAAGTATATCCCCTATTGCAAAATCGACGTCTTCAGATTTAATTGCCTTAAGGAGCTTAGCGTACCCATCAGACACAGCTTCATCATCTGGATCTAAAAAGGTAATGTATGGTTCCATGCATGTCTTCAAAGCAACATTTCTTGGATGTGACGCACTCCCACTTCCTTTGTCGCCGCATCGATATGAAAACACGTTATCGTATTCTGAGCATAAGTCAGCAAGAACTTTCTGTGTTTCTAAATCAGTAGAGCCATCATCCATCAAATAGATATTCATCTTGTCAAAAATCGAGCTCCTCAACAAACTTAGAAAACTTCTGTCTTTAAGATATCGCCCATTGTTATAAATGGGAATGATCACAGCTAGTTCTTTTTCCTGCCGAGAAGTATCACGTCCCCATTTTGATCGCGCTACAGTGAATCCATTAAGAGATTCTAAATATGATGCATCACCCAAAGATGAGAATTCAATTCTATCTAGTGAAAAGAGGGTATCCTCTTTTGAGGGTGTGCCCTTCACATAAGAATATGATTCTTCATAATCCTCATCATCAAGATAGCGGACAAAATCAACATCAACAAATTTGAATGCATTAACCACATCTGCAATAAAATGACGATAACCTAGCAATCGCTCTGAGGGGTAGATTACATAATCAAACCCATATAAAGAGCTCTCATTGATGGCTTCTTCACTGAATACGCATACAGCATTAGATTGCATTTCATCGCCTAGTCCATAGTTTTCATACAAACCAGACCTCAAGATAACCGCAATCCTTTTTTCTTCAAATTTTTCCTGAATACCAGCGTATTGAAATATATCATTCAACCGATCATAGACCGTTGATCCTGAATACATCCTACGAATTCCATCAACCTGCATATTAAATATTTCCCTTTTCGTATATCCGTTCAAGATATACGAAACTTCATCTTCGTCAGAAATCATAAAAATGGAAGGGAACTTCTTGCTGATTACCAAAGCGTAGTTCGATAGCATAAGGCAGCCTTGCGCCTGAAGCTCATAGACACGCATTGCACACATTGTGTCGGAATTCTTTACCGTATTCACGCATATCGAATAATCAAAAAGGCGATGTATCTTTTGCAAGTCTGCATGATCGACGGCACCCATCGAAAACTGCTGATACCTTACAGGAAATACATAGTCTTTTCTCTGTTCTTTTGGTAAGTTCGATTGTCGATCAATAATCAATAATGAATGATCGAGATCTTCAACTACGCCATCAAAGATTCTCGCGCAATCATGGCACCTTTCAGGGTAGATAGAAAACCATGAACCCGCAAATAAGATCATACTGCTTAGATAACTTGATTTATCGCCCTTGTATCTCATGAAGTCTACGGGATTGTGGAACTTCGGATTTATACCATATTCAATAGCATGAACGTTCTCGTTACCAAGATCCGCTTTATATCTATCCACCATTGCTGTATCTGAGGTTAGTATAACTTTTGATCGTTTTGCTATGTCAAGATAATAATCGTAGCTTACTGGATCCTCTATGGTTTGAAAGATTGTTGTTATTCCAATAGCATTAGCATAGTCAAAAATCTCAGCAACTTTTTTATTTCCCTCAACACCGCAATAGTCTTTTTCTAATCCATTCCAACAGCTAACGTAAAGAACAAAGCTAAAATTTCCCGTATCTAATTGCTTGCGATAATTCTCGTAATGAATATATTCGAAATCTAGGGCATCCTTGTAGTAGTTATACATATAATCATCGGTAATAATTCCCGCACGAATGTCGGATTTTTTATAATATCCGCTTCCATTGCTATCATGGATTTCTTCTATCAATGTAGGATACTGCTCTTTGAACCTTCTTACATTTTCCGTTCGTTTAAGCTGATGCTCATCAAGCGCTTTTTCGCGCCAGACTGGTTTTGCCGTATCAAAGATCTGGTCTAACCAAGAAGGAAAAAGCGGCTGATAGTTTCTTCCCAGTATTCGTCTTAAAGCCATCGTAGCTTTAATCGAACCAGAATTCATGAGCATATCGTATTCTCGGCGATATCGGGTATATTCGATACCGTAATCGAAATACCTGTCATTAAGTACCAGAAGTTTCTTGCGAATTTTTCCTAGCTTTTGCTCTAAAGCGCTTAAATGAAGAGAGTATTCCGGATTACTGGTGTGTCCTTGCTCGCGTAGATAATCGACCTCTTCTTGCGCGTCCTTTATCAATGCTTCGATCTCTTCGTGCATTGCATCTTTGCCCAAATAGATCATAGTCCCCCTTGATCATCTATTCCGATCTAACCTCTATGTTCGTATACTCGAAAACGTGCTCATTCTGATGGGTAATGAACGGTACAAGGTTTGTCATAATAATAGACCGAACCATCATTAAACAAAATCTCGTCTAAAAGAAATACACCCGAGTTATTCGTCCATGCAATATTACGAAGTCCGCATTCTTTGAGATAGTCATGTTTGATGACAATGGACTGAATATCTATAGGAACAAGATTCTGCTTCTTGAACATGGGCATGGAAGATTCGCTGAAGTACGAAGAGCGCTCCCACTCAGTCGCCATAGGCTCAAATAGCGGTGCGGATATAGATAAACTATCTCCAAATGCGATATTCATCTTCTGCGTCAATAAGGCACTGAGCAAAATAGCATAACCATCATTGATACACTCACTTCCCGGTTGCGCAAATGCAATATATTCCTCTTGGCATAGTTCTATTCCCTGATTCCATACACTAAAAATGTCATCACTTTCAAGATTATCGAGAACATAGACATCTACATTATCCAAGCGACTCTGTATATCATCGAGGATTGATAGCGTCAAAGAATCAGTTGAACCTTTATCAAGAAGATATATATGCATATCGTTATATGCTGAGCTCCGAAGAAGGCTCAGAATGCATCTATCCCTTAAAAGAACTCCATCATTATAAACAGGAATTAATACCCCAAGCTTTTTCTCTCGATTTTTAGTGTTTCGTTTTATTTCGGCATCAACAATCGCAAATCCCTTGAGACTTGCACGATATGCATCGTCCTCGAGTTGTCGCAGGTCTATTCTCTTTACCGCATATAAGACATTTTCCAAGGGCGCCGAACCGCTACAGTAATCATATGCAGTAAGAGCATCGTCATCATCGAAGCCCCTGACATAGGAAACATCAACAAACTTAAAAGCATTTATCGCATCTTCTAAGAAATGGCGATGCTCCCACAGTTTCTCGTTCGCAAAGATCACGAAATCAAATTTGGACGAGAGTTCATTGATCTGATATTCGCTTTTCCGTATCACTTCGTAATTATCTGCCGATTGATAATTCTGTATTACATCTGATTCAATGCATACATCTTCGACAACAAGCGCAACATTTTTTTCCGGGAATCTATAGGGAATCTCAATCCGATCAAAGATCTCGTTAAGTCTGTCAAATACTGTACATTTCGAGAATACCCTTCGTATTCCCTCTAGCTGCATGCTGAGTACATCTTCTTCGGTGTATCCGTCAAGAATATGCGCAATTTCTGATTGATTCGAAATTGTGAAAAGCGATGGAAATCGCTTGCTGACAGCCTTGGAGTAATTCGAGAACATGAGCGACCCCAATGCCTGCAATTCATATACTCGCATCGCACACATAGTGCTTGAATCCTTAATAGAATTAAGACATATGGAATAATCAAATAAACGATGCACCTTTTGCAATTCTTCATGATCTATGGCAGGAACCAGATACTTTTTATAACGCTGCGGGAAGATGTTCATTCTTGTGTCTTCTGAATTGACGCCGTAGTTTCTGTCGGCAATAATCAATGCGGCATCTCGACTTTCTAAAACCCCATTGAAGATCCGCTCGCAGTCAAGACACCGAAGTGGAAAATCCGCATACCACGAGCCTGCAAAAAAAACATCCCTACGAGATAAAACGCTATTCTTGTTCTTTATAAAACCAATAGGATTATGAAGAAGAGGATTGATGCCATATTCAAGAAAGAAAACATTGGAACTCTTCGTTCTTTCCCTATAAAGCTCAAGCATGCTTATATCAGCAGTAAAGATATACTGCGCTTGCTGAGCAATTATCAGGAATTTGTCGAAATGCGGGGGGTCTTCTATAGTTTGAAAGACCGTTTTGATACCCCTACTGCGAGCATATCCAAGAATATCAGCAGCCTTCTCTCGCCCCTCGATCCCAGCATAGTCCCCTTCTTTCATTCCTTGCCAACAGCTGACATACATGACGAAATCAGGAGATAATTCATCGAATTGTTCCCTATATTTTTCAGCATCAATATAGAAGAAATTTGCAGCATCTTTATAGTAATTAAACATATATTCATCGGTGATGATGCCGATCTTAATAGGTGCTCTTTCATAATATGCGCTGCCGTTAGACTCAAGAATCGACTGAATGGATCTTCTCCATGTTTCCTTGAAAAGCTTTACTTGATTGACCTTTCCCGGTATGTCAACAGGGTTAAACTCTATCTCTTCCATCAAATCATTCCATGCCTCGAAATCATCTGATGGTATATTCGCTGGATAGATCAACTCATAGGTTCGACCAATACGGCGCTTTAGATCGAGCACGGAGCGAATACTGCTCGAGTTAACCAGTTTCTCATATTCTCTTCTGTACCTGTAATATTCATACTTGTAGTCATCAACGGTCTTCGTAAGGCGCTGTAAACATCTTTGAATCCTGGATACCTGCTCTTCGATGGTTTTTACATCGTTTTGAAGAGCTTCGGTTTCATGTTTGCGATCCTTAAGCTGAAGGGCATTCTCAAGATCATCATTCAGCTGTTCCGTAGCCTGAGCAATGCATTTGAGCAACATATTGAAGGAATCTGATTCATTCATTTTGTTTTCTTTCAAGCCTATTGATTGCATACTTCATTCTATGCGATGTAACGACACTGCTTCATCGTCAGTCTATTCAGTGGCATGTTCGATCGTCTTTCGAAAACCTACGCTTGAGCCTTCTTGGAATAGCGGTAAGATATCGCGCGATCTTAAACGCTAGCGTGTTACTAATCTCTGAATACCACGCGAGATCAGCGATGATGCCGTTGATTGGCGCAAGAAGTCTTGGCTGTGCGTTATCGAGAAACGTCCAATCGATAATCAAGTTGATCTCAAATAGCAACTCCAAGCTTTCCGCATCAAGCCTTTCAAGCACAAAAAGTCCACCGTATTCTTCCTCAAGCCTCCTTACCGTTAAAGCATGCAGCTGGGTTAAAGCAAGATTTTTGGAAAGAATAAGATTATCTCTGATGCCTCTCAAAAGATCAGCAACCTGATCATTGTTCCATTGCACTGATTGATGTCCGACAAAACATTCGTAGACGGTATCAGGAATCGCATAGAATCTTTCAGCCATAGAAAGCGCATTGACCAAGAATACAGGGTCTTCATATCTCAAGTAATCTGGAAAGAAGATTTCGTTATCAACAAGAAATGCTCGATTGATCATAAACCTGGTAAAACCATAATCATATTGGTAATCTCGATATTCAACCATGCCTTCTGCTGAGAAAGAATATCCCCAAAGAAGTCCATCAAAATCAGTATTCAACGACGGATCGCCTATTTCACGTAAACTGAAACTACCTGCAGAGATTAGAGCATCGTTTTCCTTTGCAACTTTGAAGAGCCTTGCATATGCAAAAGGGCTTGGAATAACATCATCGGAATCACAAAAGATTACAAACTCACCCCGAGCGGCGAGTATTCCAATATTTCTTGATCTCCCTGCGCCTTGGTTGCTCTGATCGATTATCTTTATGCGTCGATCGATCGAAGCATAGTCATGAAGAATCGAAAGCGAGCTGTCGGTTGAGCCATCATTGATGCATACCACCTCTAATGAGATATCCTTTTGATCCAAGACCGAATCAAGACATCTCGCCAGACGTTCTTCTTGATTATATATTGGGATTATCACGCTTACATCTATATGTGATGTCATAGGTCATCCTGTCAAAGCAATCATGTCGTCGGTCTTTGCAATTCTACCTATTGTAACAAGAGACCCACACCGTTATTTTGCCGCAGGTATGACTCACGACATACCTATGATCTTCTTGTAATAAAAACAACTGCTAGGTCACAATTGTTAACGCATCCTTAGTTTGTAGTATTCTCAGCTTTGAGTATGCTAGCTACTGTTTATGACAAAAAGGATTTTAATCAAAATGAATATCTTTGATTTCGATGGAACATTATATGATGGTGACTCCACGATCGATTTCTGGAAATACGCTCTCAGGTCTCATCCGAAAAGCATCCGCTGGATCCCTTTGCAAGGACTAGCTTTTATACGTCATGCATGCAAAGCGATATCGCTCGAAAACATGAAAAGCGATTTCTACACCTTTTTGCAAGACATTCCAGATATGCACCAGTGCATAAAGAACTTTTGGACTAAGAATAGAAACAAGATCAAACCAGAGGTATTGAAATTTGCACAAAAGGGAGATCTTGTCATATCTGCTTCTCCCCAGTTTCTGCTTCAACCGATTTGCGATGAGTTGCATCTTGGATTGATTGCCTCTGAGGTCGATGTAGCCACCGGACATCTTTTAGGTCTGAATTGCAAAGGGGAAGAAAAAGTCCGTCGCCTGGAAAGATCGGAATATCCCCTTGAATATGAAAAAGCTTTTTCAGATTCACGAAGCGACATCCCTATCTTTCGTTTGGCGAAAGAAGCATTTATTGTCAAGGGGAAAAACATCACTCCCTTTGATTCCGAAAACTAATATCTTTCATATGGGCTTAATAAATCTATAACCTCGTACTGTCACATACAAAGTCACGGCGACCAAAAAGGAACATGCACACCAAACACAAAAACATAGATGGCAAAACTTCATATAATAGAAAAGGAGTTAATCAGAGTTACCATAAGGAATTGATACTATTGAAATGGATTAAATTGATTCGCATCCACCATTGGATCAAAAATCTATTGGTGCTCTTCCCTGTATTTTTCTCTGGCAGTTTCGCATCCCCTGATTACTTGATCGTCGGGATTATAGGCTGTCTATGCTTTTCCTTGACCTCCTCTAGTATTTATATCATCAACGATATAAACGATATCGAAAAGGACAAATGTCATCCAACGAAATGCAAGCGCCCTATTCCTGCCGGCGAGATCAAGATTCCTTCTGCTGTGACTATTGCAGTCTGCTTCACAGTGATATCGTTTGTATCCACCTATCTCATAGCTGAAAGCGCACTTTATTCTCTGATCCTCTTAGCTGCATACTTCGTTTTGAATTTTTTATACAGCTTTAAATTGAAGGATATCCCAATAATTGATGTTGCTATATTAGCCTCGGGTTTTGTGCTTCGCATTCTATACGGTGGCGCAATCTGCAATATTCCAATTTCCGCATGGCTTTTCCTGACGGTTCTGGCCTTTTCCCTCTATTTTGCACTCGGAAAACGAATGGGCGAACTCAAAAAGCATGGCTCCAAGAACAGGAGATCGTTATCGTCATATAGTATTGATTTTCTCCAGAACAATATGAATATATTCCTGGTTTGCGGACTCGTATTCTATTCACTTTGGACTATAGACCAATGCAGCACCGTAAATTTCGGCTCAAACACTCATGACACTCTTCTTATCATCAGCGTTCCCATAGCTATGCTTGCTTTACTAAAGTACAGCCTGTCAATGTACAGCCTCGAATCGGATGGGGATCCTGTCGAAGTTGTTGTCCATGATAAGATTTTGGTTGGAATAATGATCGCTTGGTGCATCGTAACAGCGCTAGCCCTGTATTATTGATGTAGATGACTGCTCGAATATTGACAATTGATTAAAAGCGAATCTATTTAGGAAACGCATGACTTCTTTAAACGAAGGTAAACAAGCGGAAAACCTTGATAGCGACAGGCTTGAATCTATAAGTTGCGTCATGCTCGCTTATGCGGAGAAAGACAATCTTAGAATGCTTTTACCGAAGATTAAAAGCATTCTGATCATGTCCCTAATGTTGGTGTAAAGGTCGTTTCAACTGAAGAATAAGAAACG